>SYFT01000006.1 GCA_005799825.1 Acidobacteriota bacterium
GACGCCTCGAGCGCAGCCTTTGCTACACCCATCACGTTGTAGTTGGTGAACACGCGGTCGCTGCCCAGATACGTCAGCGTGATGATGCTGCCACCTCCGCGTGCGGCCATCATTGGCGCGGCACGGCGCGTCAGCGCCACCAGGGAATAGGCGCTCACATCGAGCGCGATGCGGAACCCTTCGCGCGACGTCTGTGAAAACGGCGCAGCCAAATCTTCGCGCAAGGCATACGCCGCTCCATGCAGCATGAAGTCCAACCCGCCATGCTGCGTCTGGATGGTTTCAAATAGCGCATCGATCTGCGCATCGTCTGTCACGTCACACGGCAGCACCGTGACATTGGGCAACGTCGCCGCCAGTTCGCGAACGTTTTCTTCAAGACGTTCGCCGGCATACGTGAGGATGAGTGACGCGCCTTCGGCCGACGCTGCCTGGGCGATCGCCCACGCAATCGATCGCTTGTTGGCCACGCCGACGATGAGGCCAACTTTGGACGTGAGTTGTGTCATGAGCGATTAGTTCTGCGGAGGTCTGGGTGACTTGTGACGGCGCCGCCGGCGTCCGCCGCCAGGCCGCTGCCCGTTCGGAGCGCCGGGCTGGCCCTCACCCTGCCCCTGTCCCTGTCCCTGCCATTGTGGATCGGGGCGGAAGCCGCCGCGGTGATCATTGGAATTGCCGTTGGCGCCCTGGCTGCTGCGGTCGTACCAGCCTCCACCGGAGCCGCCGGAGCCACCGTAACCATTGCCGCTGCCATTACCGTTGCCATTGCCACCCCCGCCACGAAACTGCTGGGAGCCGCGCATATTGCGCTGGTGCATCGTGAATTCGGGAATAGCTCTGGGGGGAGGGGGCTGGCTATCGTTGCGCGGAAGGGATGCGCGTATCAGAGGCCTGTTGAGCGACCACCCTTCGTCTATCACCGGGGCAGCCGGTTCGGGCTCGGCCTCCAGCGCGGCAGCGGCCACGACCTGCGGCGGCGCAGCCACCACCACCGGCACAGGTACAACAACCGGATCAGGCGGCGGGGGCACGTGCGTGCCGCCGGTCACGTTCGCCAGCACCTGGTCGTAAAGAGCGGCCTGCTCGTCTTCTTTTGTTCGAGCAGGTTTCTTCCGAACGGGCGCCTTGCCTCCCTTGTAGACGTGGTCGGCCTCGCATGCAGTGCAGCGAGTTTGCCGAATCGCGTCCTCAACGATGGCGACGATCGCGTGGTTGGTAACACGGCGTTCTCTCGGACAGTAGTCGTCCACGAGATCGCCCAAGCGCAGCGGGCGCTGCTGTTCCATTCGTATTAGTACTCCTGCAATTGCGACCACCCAAGACCAAGGTCAGACGTGACCTCAAAGCGCAATACATCGGGTGTTCGTGTAGGTCGAGCGAGGATACCCCACCCCTCCGCCCAGAGTCAATTCAGGCCTGAAGTCGAGTCAATCCAGCGCAGGGCGGCATCGAGCGTTGCGTCGCGGCCGGCCCTGAGGGCCTCCAGAGAGAGAGGGACGACCTGGTCTGGCACGACGCCCTCGCCTTCGAGGCGGCGTCCGGTGGCGGTGACGAAGTCGCCGACCACGTACATGAGCAAATCGCCGTTGGGTAGGCGACGGGTGGACGCGGGCAGGGCCTGGCCCAGGGTCTGGCGGCCGAAGACCCTGGCGCGGCCCAGGCTCTGGAGCGCCCCGGCGAAGCACTCTGAGGCGCTGGCAGTCAGCTCGTCCACCAGGATGGCCACAGGCCCCGCGTAGGGCACCACGGGCACGCCATTGGGTGTGACCAGGCGCGGATTGGCGCGAAACACCAGGTCCGACGAGCGGGTCTTCATGCGGCCCAGCACCTCGGGCGTCGTGAAGAAGTGGCCGGCCACGCCGGAAATCATCGCCGCCAGACCGCCGGGATTCCCGCGCAGGTCAATGACCATGCCCTTGGCCGACCGAAACCGGTTGACCGCACGGGCGATTGGGTCGTTGACCGGCGTCATCCATACGTTGAATCCGACCACCCCAACCGGCCGGCCATTGGGCGTCTCCGCCGCGCGCTCGCTGACCGCGGTAACAAAGGGCGGCAGGTCGCCAAGCACCACTCGCTCGCCTGGCTCGACCGATCGACTGACATTGATGACTCGTTCGCCTCGGTCATCGCTCACGCGTACCGCAGCCGTTGAGCCGGGCGCGCCCGAAAGACTCCGCTGCACCCAGCGCCAAACATCCAGCGCTCGTGTTCGAGGATCGGTTTCGGAGGTCTGCGGCCGAAACCACTTCGATGCGGGCTCATCGTCAATCGCGAGCAGCGCCTGCCCCACGGCAAGGCCGGCATTCGCTGCTGCTGAGCCCTCAGCCACTCGCGTGATCACCACATCGTCCTTGAGAACGCGGACATCGACACCCACAGTGGCCCCACCCGCCCTGGGCGGATCATCACTCGTCGCGGCCGAAGTCATCAGCACGAAATGCGAGCGCCTGAGACGCGCGAGCATCTCGTGAATGGGGCGTCGGGAGTCTTCAGCGCTGGTGGCAGCTAATACGCGGGGGCGGAGTTCGTCGCGCACCGCCGCCCAGTTCAGGCCGCCGAATGTGGGGTCGTAGAACGAATCGTTGATGGTGATCCAGGCCTCGTCGAAACTGGCCACGGCTTCGGTGCGCCAGCGCTCCACGGGCTGCGTGGGCGCCGTGCTGGTCTTCATGATGGCGCGGATGATGGCCGGCGGATCGAAGATCTCGGGCTTGAGCGTGTTGTATTCGTAGGTCTCGAAGATAAAGTGTTGCTCGACGCCCATCGCCGCCTGGATCAGCCGGGCCGGATGGGTCATGGCGCCAAACGACTGGTAGTCCCTGAGTGTGACGGTGGTGGGCACCACGCCCATCGGCGTCTGGCTGTCGCCCGAGAAACCGAGCAGGTAGCCCCGCTCGGCATCAAAAAACTGGTCGCGTGTCTGGCCTGACACAAACACCACATGTGTTTTGAACGCCGGCCGACCGTCGAACTCGACGCGCGCGATGGTGGTGATCGACTTCACGAGATCGGGTGGATGCAGCACGGCGTCGAAGTGCGCATCGTTGCGCATCTCGTCGAGTTGTGGGCCGGTGACGATCGAGGGCCCCACCATCGGATCCAGCATCCACCCCACCGTGCCGTTGTAGCCGCTCTCGGCCTTTCCGATCCCACCCAGCTCCAGTCTGAGGATCGCCTTCGCCGGCCGGCCGGCCAACACTTCAAACGTGCCGCGAATGTTCTGCGCCGGCAGCTCGGTCACGCCCGTGGCGCGCAGTGTTGTGGTGGCACGCATCAGGTCGGCGCCTCCAATCGCGGCGAGATGTTTCGCGACGAGACTGGTTCCGCTGGGTAGTTCCTGTTCGCGAGCGGACGCTCCGGCGCCCCAGGCGCCGCCCAAAGCGAGAAAGCCGGCCAAAGCGCGCAGTCGCCGCGTCAGACGTCCATGAGAACGTGTCACCATAAGTTATCCGTAGTTGATGATACGCGGCCCGCGCCAACTTTGACGCGGGTCACAAGGAGATGTGAATGCGACTGCGCCTCGGGAGTGCGACATTGGTGCTGCTGTCTGCGGTGGCGGCGTTGCCTGCGTTTGACCAGCCTGCGGCCTCGGGCAACTGGCCGCAGTGGCGCGGGCCCAACCGCGATGGCATTTCCACCGATACCGGTCTGCTGCAGACCTGGCCTGAAGGCGGCCCGCGCAAATTTTTCACCGCGATGGGCATGGGCGGCGGTTTTTCCAGCGTCGCCGTCACGGGCGGACGCATCTACACGATGGGTGACCGGCGCGACGGACAGTACGCGCTGGCATTCAATGAGGCCGACGGCGCGCCGATCTGGGCCGTGCGCGTGGGCGAGACCCATCAGGACGAATACGGTGGGCCGCGAGCCACACCAACGGTTGATGGCAACGCGCTGTACGTGCTCAGTTCCGACGGCACAGTGATGGCGCTCGACGCCGCGACGGGGCGGAACATCTGGAGCAAGAGCCTGACGCGCGACTACAGGGCGCAGACGCCCAACTGGCTGTTCGCTGAGTCCCCTCTCGTGGACGGCCTGCATGTGGTGGTCAGCCCTGGCACCTCCGGTGCGGCTATGGTGGCGCTGGAAAAGACCACGGGGAAAGAAATCTGGCGCACGACACAACCGGGCGGCGGCAGCCCGGAATATTCATCAGTCGTCATCTCTAACGGTGGTGGCGTCAAGCAGTACGTGCGGCTCAGCAGCCGGGGAGTCATCAGCGTGCGCGCCAGCGACGGCCAGTTCATGTGGGCCTACGGCCGCGTGGCAAATGGCACAGCCAATATCCCCACGCCGCTGGTCAAGGACGATATGGTGTTTGCCTCTTCGGGATACGGCACCGGATCAGTGCTGATGCAGGTTGCGCCTGGTGCCGACGGTCGGGTCACCGCGGCCGAGAAGTACTTCCTCGGAGGTGGGACGTTCCAGAATCACCACGGCGGCATGGTGCTCATCGGCAACCACGTGTACGCAGGACACGGACATAACAACGGTTTTCCGATTTGCCTTGAGCTCGCCTCAGGCAAAGTCGTGTGGGGCGGCAACTTCCGCAACGATGGCAGCGGCTCGGCCGCGGTCACGGCCGCCGATGGACACCTCTATTTCCGCTACCAGAACGGCGTGATGATGCTGATTGAGGCCAATCCGGCGGCGTACCGCGAGAAGGGCAAGTTCCAGATTCCTGGTGTCCGCAACCCCAGTTGGTCGCAGCCCGTGGTCACCGGAGGCCGGATGTATCTTCGCGAACAGGATGCCCTTCACGTCTATGATGTGAAGCGGTAACGCATGCTCAAAGGCACTCGCACAGCCGTCATCCACCGCATTCAGCCGATGTCGATTCACGGGCAGATTTCGCTCGACGTCTTCTGGACAGATCCAGAAGATCCCGAAGGCGAAATCCGTCACGCGCGCGTTGGGGACGAAGCGGTGCCACGCCACATGGCGGCCGGAGACACGGTGACGCTGCACTACCTCATGGGCATGGTGACCGAGATAACCAAGTAGTCCTGGGTCCAGAGTCCAGAGTCCAGGGTTCGTGGATCGCCTGGCTTCGCCGGCGGTCTTTTTTTACTGAATCGCCCTGCCCTTGGTCTCGGGGATCACTACCCAGAACGCGGCCGCAAGCAGATACGCCACGGCCGTGATCGAAAGCGCGCTCGGGTAGCCGTTTGTCTGCGCCACGCTGCCCACCATCCACGGTGCGGCGGCGCTGGCCACTCGGCCCACGTTGTAGGTGATGCCCTGCGCGGTGGCCCGCACGGCGGTGGGATACAACTCCGCTGTCACCGCACCAAACCCGCTGAAGTAGCCCGTGCCGAAGAACGCGACGACTGGGCCCAGTGCGAGCAAAGCCCATGGCGTGGTTGTGTACGCGTATGCCAGCACCAGCGCGGCTGCGGCCACCAGATATCCCACGTAGGTCTTGCGACGGCCGACGCTGTCGCTCACGTATCCAAACGTGACATACCCGAACCACATACCGACCTGCATGACGACGATGAACCAATTCATCGCGGCATTGGACAAACCGATGCCTCCGGTGTCGGGCGTTGCGCGCAGGTAGGACGGAATCCAGGAATTGAGTCCCCACCACGCGAACATCGTGCACGCATTCATGAGCGTCACGGCCAACGTGATGCGCAGCATGGGACCACCCATCGCTTCACCGAGCGACACACGCGTGGGTTTGGCCTTCTCGGCCGTCCACATCGCCGGCTCTTTCACGCTTCGACGCACCCAGTACGCGTAAAACGCGGGCAACACGCCGACGAAAAACACGGCCCGCCACCCCAGCCCCGCCACATCCTGGACCAGGTAGTTGACGATGGCGGCGAGGGCGTAGCCGATGGCCCAGGAACTCTGCATGAAGCCGAGCGCCTTGCCGCGATCTTTCTCTTTCCAGGTCTCGGACACGAGCGCTGCGCCACTTGCCCACTCGCCGCCCATCCCGAACCCCAGGAAGATGCGGAACACCGCCAGTTGCGCCACCGTCTGCGCGAACCCGCACGCGGCAGTGAAGACCGAATACACCAGCACGCTCAACATCAGCGCGCGGGTCCGGCCCCACTTGTCGGCGAGCACGCCGAAGATCAAGCCGCCAGCCGCTGAGGCCAGCAGCGTCAACGACTGCAGCGACCCGGCAGTGGCCGCGTCGATACCCAGTTCGTTGCGTACGGCCAGCAGCACGAGCGCGTACAACATGACGTCGAACGAATCGAGCATCCAGCCAAGCGAGGCGGCGACGAGCGACTTCCGCGCGGTCCGGTCTGCGTCATGCCACCAACTGAACATCGTTACCTTCTTCCATTCACACGAGGCATGTAGGACTGAAGGATTCCCTTCACTCCTTCACGCCTCGTGTGAAACCAAAACCGCCACCGCCGGGAGTTTCTACTCGCAAACGATCTCCGGCGCGCAAGGTGATCTGCACTTTGCCCGGCAGCGGCGTTTCCTTGCCATCGCGAATGAGCGTGTTCCTGCCCACACCTCCAGGCCCACCACCGCGTACCCCGTACGGCGCGAGACGACGCCGGTCGGTCAGCAAGGTCACAGACGTCTCGACCAGCATCTCGTATTCGCGCACCAGGCCCTCACCGCCGGGAGCGGCGCCCTCGCCGGCGCTTCCCTGCCGCAGACCATACTGCCGAATGCGCACGGGAAGATAGTGCTCAATCGCCTCGGAGGGCGTATTGCGCGTGTTGCTCATGTGCACGTGGACGCCGCTCAGGCCGGCCATGCCCTTGCGTCCGCCCATGCCGCCGCCCATGGTCTCGTAGTACGCAAACTGCCGGCCGGTCCTGGGGTCGGTCCCTCCCAGCGTCACGTTATTCATCGTTCCCTGACTGGCGGCCGGCCATCGATCAGGCTGGGCCTTGCCGAGGGCACCGAGCACCACGTCCGTGATGCGTTGCGATGTTTCGACGTTGCCCCCAGCCACCGCAGAGGGCCGAAGCGCATTCACAATCGAGCCCTCGGGTGCGATAACCTGGATCGGCCGGCCCACTCCCGCGTTATAGAGCACGTCGTCCTGCACGAGACACCGGAAGGCATAGAGGCAGGCCGACAGCGTGATGGCGTAGTTCGCGTTTACGCTGCCCGTCACCTGCGGCGCCGAGCCAGTGAAGTCCACCACCGCGCGGTCCTTCCGAATAGTCACCTTCACGCGAATCGGCACCGGCGCATCGCTGAACCCGTCGTCATCCAGCGCGTCTTCGAAGGTGTAGTCACCATCGCTTATGCCCTTGATGGCGTGACGCACCACACGTTCGGTGTAATCCTGCAACGCCGCGGCATAACGCATGGTCTGGGCGCGACCGTAACGCGCAACGACCGCGCGGAGGCGAGTCTCGGCCACACGGTTGGCAGCGATCTGCGCGGCGATGTCGCCCTCGCGCTCATCGGGCGTGCGGACGTTATTGAGGAGGAGCGCCATGATGTCCTCCACGATCTGCCCTCGCCGGGCCAGCCGGACCGGCGGAATGATCAGCCCCTCCTGGTAAATCTCGCGCGCGACCGGCATTGAGCCCGGACTCATGCCGCCGACGTCCGAGTGATGCGCACGATTGGCCACGTAGCAGGCGGGCTTCTTCTCCCCGGCGAGGAACACGGGCGACACCAGCGTGATGTCGGGCAAATGCGTTCCGCCCCGAAAGGGGTCGTTGAGCATCACGATGTCGCCCGGCTCCATGTCCACCGCGTCGATGGCGGCGCGCACCGAAAGGGGCATCGCACCCAGATGCACAGGCATGTGATCGCCCTGCGCGATGGTGTTGCCTTCGGCGTCGTAGACGGCACACGAGTAGTCGAGGCGCTCCTTGATGTTTGGCGAGAACCCGGTGCGGCACAACGTGACGCCCATTTCCTCGGCGATTGAGAGGAACAGGTTCTTGAAGACTTCGAATTCGATGGGGTTCGGCTTCATGATGCCCGCCCTTTCCGGGCCAGCACATTGCCATGGCCATCCACCTTGAATGTCCAGCCGGGCGGGACCACGGCCGTCGCTTCGCCGCCGGCGATGACTGCCGGACCGGATGCAAACGACCCGGGTTTCAAATCATCCCAGCGGTAGAACGCGACCTTCACGTTCTTGCCGGTGAAACGGCCCGGACGAACTGCTGACGGCTTCGCCTTTGATGCGCCGCGGACTTTGGTGAACGGCAGTTTCGGCTTGTCGGTGATGCCTGCGGCTGAAACGCGGACGTTGACCACTTCAGTGGCGCGTGCCGGGTTTGAGTAGCCGTACGTCTTGCCGTGCTGCTGGTCGAATACTTTTCGATAGTCAGCGGTCAGCGGCAATGTGATTTCGAACGACTGTCCGACGTATCGCACGTCAAGAGACAGCGTAATCACTTGACGCTTCGCAGGGAACCCTTCGGCCTCGAGTTCGGCCCTGGCAGCCGAGACGAGTGGCGCGCACAAGCGCTCCAGGTCCTTCACGGCTACTTGTGAACTGGCCTTGAGCACGCTGGCCGAATAGTCCTTCGTGACGTCGGCCACCAGCATCCCCAGCGCAGATAAGACGCCCGCATGCCTGGGCACAATCACCGTCTTGATTTCCAGTTGCTGCGCGATCTCGCAGGCGTGCATACCGCCGGCGCCGCCGAAGGCCAGCAACGCGAAGTCTCGCGGGTCGTGGCCGCGTTCCACTGACACCACTCGAATCGCGCGCTCCATATTGGCGTTCGCCACTCGCACAATGCCGTCGGCGAGCTCGGGTACCGACAGCCCGGTCTGCTTCGCAAGCGCGGCCGCCACCCGTTGCGTGCGGACGGCGTCGATCGTCATGCGACCACCCAGGAAGTAGTCGGGGTCGAGCCGGCCGAGCAACAGGTTCGCGTCGGTGACGGTCAGTTCCTCGCCAACGCCGTAACAAACAGGACCCGGATTCGCGCCCGCGCTCCGTGGGCCGACCCGCAGCGCCCCACCGGTGTCGAGGTACGCGATCGATCCCCCGCCGGCACCCACAGTGTGGATGTCGATGAGGGGCAACCGAACCGGGAAATCTCCCACCTTCGAATCCGTCGTTCTCCCAATCCCATCGTCTATGAGACTGACGTCGGTGGACGTGCCGCCCATATCGAAGGAGATGACGCGCGGAAATCCCGCCGCATGGGCCACAGCGCAGGCCCCGACGACACCGGCAGCCGGACCGGAGAGCACGGTTCGGACAGCCTGCGCCCGCGCGGCGCCTGCCGAGATGCACCCGCCGTTCGACTGCATGATCGATAGTCGGGGTCCCGGAGTCCCGAGGTCCCGTCGAGTCTTGCTTGTCTGGGTCCTGGGGTCCTGGAGTCCTGGGGTCAGGGCCCGCTCCAACGTGCCGAGATACCGGTCCATCAGGGGCGTCACGTACGCGTTGACCACCGTGGTGCTCCAGCGCTCGAACTCTCGGTACTCGGGCAGTACCTCGTGCGATGTGCACACAGCGAGGCCCGACTGCCGCAGCAGCGTAGCCACCTGTTGTTCGTGTGCGGGATTTGCGTATGAATGCAGGAGGCAGACGGCGACGATGGTGGCGCCGCGGTCATGGATGAAACGAGCGAGGCGGTCCACTTCCTCTTCGTTAACCGCTAGGAGCACGGCGCCAGAGGCGTCAAGCCTCTCAGTGACTCCGAACGTCAGGTCCGGGTCAACCAGCGGAGGCCGCGGCGCGACGAAGACGTTGTAGAGCTCGGGGCGGGTCTGGCGGCCAATCTTCAGGACGTCTTCGAACCCGCGCGTGGCGACTAGTGCCACTTGCGCACCCTTGCGTTCCAGTACTGCATTCGTGGCCACGGTGGAGCCATGGACGACGTCGAGGGACGTGGTCTGGCCCGTGAGGTGTCGAATGCCGTCGAGAATCGAGCGCGATGGGTCGTCAGGCGTGGACCGCTGTTTGTGAACGACGAGGCCGTCCGGCCCGAGGTGGACGAAGTCGGTGAACGTGCCACCGGTGTCGATGCCGATACGTGAACGCACCAAGCGATATTAGAGGTCTAGGGTCCAGAGGTCCAGAGTCCATCCTGCTGGTCGCCAGCCGGTCGTCACTTCCCCGTCGGCAGAAGCTCCCTGATGTCCTGAATGAGCTTCTGCACTTCATATGGCTGGGTGCCGCTGTAGACGCCTCGGATGTGGCCGTCGGCATCCATCAACAGGAGTTTTTCGGTGTGCAGGAAGGCGTTGGGCCCGGCCAGCGACGGCCTCATCCCGTCGTCATCGGCGAAATACAGATCGCGAGCAGCTCGCAGGACGCCGTGCGGGTTTCCGGTGAGCAGCTTCCACCTCGAGGGGGCCACTCCCCGATCCTTGCCAAACGCACGGAGCACATCCACGGTGTCGAGGTCGGGGGTCACCGAGTATGAAAGGAGAACCACATCCGTGCCGGCTACGGCAGACTGGACCTTCTTCATCGATGACACCAGAAGCGGACAGATCACCGAGCATCTGGTGAAGATAAAACTCGCCACATGGACGCGATCGCGAACGGAGGCCAGCGTGAAGCCGGCGCCCGTCTGGTCCACAAACTGCTCGTCTGCCAAGGTGCCCTCAGTGACGGTGTGACCTGTAGCTGACCAGGAGGGCGAGAACGTGCGCTCAGAGTAATAGGGCAGATCGGCGTCCTGCGGCAGGCACGCGCCAAGGCCCACGGAGGCACAGGCCACGATGGCGACCCTCACGGTGCGAGTCATCACATCTCTCCTTTCACTTCCCCATCGCCTGCGGGCAGGCACGGCGTCGAAGTGAATGTCGCCGTGCCCGAAGGAGGCGTGGTGGTCGAGGCGGATCCCACTCTGGTAGAGCAGGCGATCAGCAATCTCGTGGACAACGGGGTTCGCTACAACACGCCCGGTGGCCACGTGGCGGTCGTGCTCGATCGCACCGGCACCGGGTGCGGCTTCCGGCTCACGGTTGAAGACGATGGCCCGGGCGTAAAGCCGGATGAGCTGCCGCACCTCGCCACGCGGAGGTTCCGTGGAGACGACGCGCGATCGCGACGACCCGATGGTCAGGGGATTGGGCTGGCGATCGTGGCCGAGGCGATCGCACGAAGCGGATGGACGCTGCGCTTCCGCGCGAACTCGCCCTCAGGCCTGATTGCAAAGGTAGGTTCTTACCCGATCGAGCCTTCCGGATACTGAAGGGCCAGTCGAAGTTCCTTCACCAACTGATCGACCGTCGAGCCCGAGCGCTTCCAAGCGCCGTCGGTTTCGAACCGGAGGTCGCCGATGCGGCGGCCCCAGGGGGCGATGATGCGGCCGATGGAGCGGAAGTCTGCGAGGTCGGCGTGTTGCTGGTCCAGGTGCCTGACGATATCTGGCGCGACACGGATGAAGGCGCGCAGCGCCGAGGCCGACTTGATGCTGTACTTGCGGCCGTTCCAGGCGGCGCCAAACACCACCGCCACCTGCTTGAAGTAGTTCACAAAGAAGCGCGTCGCCTCATCGCGGAACTCGTTCGTCTTTTTGACCGAGCCAAACGCCTCGGCTCCGAACAGTTTCTTGAGCTCCTGCGCCAGCGGCGCCTGGGCCACACGTCCGTGTCCCACACCCAGCAACTTGATCTCACCAAACAGCGGCGAGTCTTCGCGCTCGCTGAGCGCGCGAACCACATCGTGCGCGGCCGCGAGATTTTCATCGCGATAGAGCTGCCGTCCCGAGAGCGCCACCAGATGCGACGGATTGAGTCGCGTGTGCTTGGCGTTAATCGTGACAAACATTTGGACGACGTGGTCTTCGGGGAGACGGTCGAAGATGATGGCCGGCACGGTGAAGGACTCGTCGCCGAAGTGCTCGATACCCGCGTGGAGGGCGAGCAGGCGATGCTGGCCGTCGATCGCGCGCAGGATGCCTTCGCGCTCGGGCACCTTGAGGATGCCCAGCGACGGTTCGCCCGGCATCGCGTCGAACTTGAGCGCCTCGTCGCACGAAATGATGACGGCGCCGGGGATGGACGGAAGATCGCGCGCCTGGCGGCACTGGTCGTAGTATCCCACCAGTTCGTCGATTTTCTTGCGGATGATCTGGCGCTGGTAGGCCTTGTCGCTGGAGGCAATGCGGCGCTCCAGGAAGTCCCACCGGACCTTGGACTGCCTGGCGTTTCCGCGGACGCCCGATGCGCCCTGGTCGCCATAGCTCAGAACCTCGAAGCGTACGAGCTTGTCGATGTCCTTGGCGGTCAGCGAAGCCTGATAGAATTGGACGCCAAATTGCTGCATCCGGAGTGCGGCGACGGAAATCATAAACGCGATTGTAGGTTGCGGCCTGTAGAATCTCAAGCCTTGAAGGAGTTACCGATGAGAATCACTGGAGTTTCCCACCAAAGTTGGTGGATGTCGGCCGTCGGTCTGGCCGTCTTTATCCTGGCGGTGGCCACGGCCCCGGCCCAGCAGTCGGTGACCGAGACCCGGGACCCGAAGCAGGCCCAGGACGAAGAATTCGCGAAACTCTACGAGGAATGGACGGGAAATTCCATTTACGGCAGCCCGCTGGTGGACCATCTACCCAAGGTGCCGGGCATCCCGACCCCCAAGGACGTGCTCGGGTACTACATCGGAGCTCCAGGCAAACTCACCTACTACGAAGACATTCTCAACTATTACCGGGCGCTGGCCGCGGCCACGCCCCGGGTCCGGATTGAGTCCATCGGGAAGTCGGACGAGGGCCGGGAACTGGTGGTGGTCTGGGTGTCTTCAGACGCCAACATCAAGGGCCTGCAGGGCAACCGCGACAACCTGGCCAAGCTGGCCGATCCCCGGGGCCTGAGTGAACCGCAGATCAAGAACCTCATCGCCACCACCAAGCCGCACTACCACCTGATGGGCGGCCTGCATTCGGGCGAACTCGGCCCCCCCGAGATGCTGATGGAGCTGGTCTACCGTCTGGCTGTTGAAACGTCGCCGCTCATCTCGCAGATTCGCAACAACGTGATCGTTTCGGTCACGCCGGTGGCCGACGCCGACGGGCGCGACCGCAACCTCGATTGGTTCTACAAGGGTCTTGATGAGACGGCGGCTGCGGCCGCCGGTCAGCCGGGCGCCGTGGGTGCCGGCGGGCGTGGTGGTGGCGCAGGCGTGCCCTACTGGGGCAAGTACGTGTACCACGACAACAACCGCGACATTAACCTCTCGCAGATGCAGATGCGCGGCCTGGGCGACTGGTACTTCACCGCCCACCCGCCGATCATGCACGACCTGCACGAGTCTTTGACGCTGCTCTACACCTACAGCGGCGGTCCGCCCCAGAACCCGAACCTGGACCCCATCCTTTTTTCGGAACTGCCCTTTTTCTCGAACTTCGAGATGGCGCAGATGACCAAGTACGGCATGCCGGGCGTCTACACGCACGCATTCATGGACGGCTGGTCGCCGGGTTACCTCGGCTCGCTCGCCTACAACCACAACGGCCTGATGAAGATGTACGAGACGCAGTCGGGCCGTGACCTTCCGAGGCCCGGTACGCCGGCGGTGGCCGAGGCGGCTCCTGGCGCGGGCGGTGCAGCGCCGCCTGCCGCAGTTGGTGCCGGCGGTGGCCGTGGTGCGGGACGAGGCGCACCGCCAGCAGGAGCCCGAGGTGCGGGTCCCGGAGGAGGGGCGCCCGGTGGCGGGCGCGCCGGCGGTGTGCCGACGGGTCGCGGCGGCGCTCAGCCGCGCGAGTGGTATCGCGGCCTGCCGGTGCCGCCCGATGCCGTCGCCAACTTCACGCGTCGCAACAACGCCAACTACATGCAGACGGGCGTGCTCTCAGCCCTGCAGCTCACGTCGATGTTCCCGAACCTTGTGGTCGAGAACTTCTACACGAAGACCGCCAACTCCATCCGGCGCGGCCTCGACAATCCGCCCCACGCGTATGTGATTCCCGTGCAGCGCGACATGACGCGCGTGGCCGAACTCATCCGCATCATGGGCATCCAGGGCATCGAAGTGCGCCAGGCCGACGCGAAGTTCAAACTCGGCGAGGAAACGTTCCCGGCAGGCTCGTACCTCGTGAAGGCTGGCCAGCCCTACTGGAACCTCGCGAAGAACCTTTTTGAGAAGCAGGACTATCCCGACGAACGCCTCTCCACGTACGACGACTCGGGGTGGACGATGGGCCCGGCGATGGGCGTGGATATCCGCGAGATCAACAACAAGGACGTGCTGGAGGTGGAGACGAAGGTCGTTAAGACGTCCACCCACGCGGCTCGCATCATCGGCACCGGCACGGCCGGCATCGCGGTGGCGCACCTGGGTTCGAACAACATGGTGTCGTTCCGCTACGCGGTGCGAAACGTGGCGATGAAGGTGGCCGAGGCCAGCTTCACGGCATCGGGCATGGACTTTCCTGCCGGCTCATTCATCGTAGCGACGTCGTCCGACATCGCGGCTGTTCGCGCTGCCGTGGAGAAGTTCGGCCTCACGGCTGCCACGCTGGCGTCTATCCCCACGGTGGCAACGCACGACGCTGATGTGCCGCGTGTGGCCATCTACTCGCAGTGGGGCGGCACGCAGGAATTGGGTTGGTACCGGCACGCGTTTGACCAGTTTGGCATCCCCTTCGACCTCATCTACAAAGAGCGGGTGATGAAGGGCAACCTGAAAGCCGACTACGACGTGATTCTCATGGCGTACCAGGGCATCAATCGCCAGTCGGTGATGCAGGCGCCAGGCGCCAGGCCTGTGCCCTACATGAAGACCGACAAGTACAAGTTCCTGGGCATGTATGGCGAATCCCCGGATATCACGGGCGGCTTCGGCCAGATGGGCGTGGATGCATTCGCGGCCTTCCTTGAGGGTGGCGGCACGCTCATCGCCGCGCACAATGCGGTGCGGTTCCCGATCGAGTTCGGCTTCGCGAAGTCTGTGGACACCGATCAGGTGGCCGGGATCACGGCGCAGCGCCCGCTCGTGCAGGCCGAGATCTCAAAACCCGACCATCCGGTGTTCTACGGCTACGGCAACAAGAGCTTCGGCGTGAAATATGTCAGCGGTCCGTTCCTGCGCGTCGGCATGTCGGACCAGGAGAACATCCTCGCCCGTTACGTCGGCGGCGATTCGTCCGTCATCTCCGGCCTGATGACCGGCGCGGATGTGCTCTCGCAGAAGGCCATCGCGGTTGACGTACCCGGCGCCCGCAACGGCAAAGGCCGCGTGCTCCTGTTTGCCAACAACCCGATCTATCGCTGGCAGAACCACGGCGAGTTCAACATGATCTTCAACTCGATCGTGAACTGGAACGACAGATAGCGTCCAGGGTCCAGAGTCCAAGGTCCAGAGTTCCTTGAGCCGGCACCTTTCCGTGCCGGGACTTTTTCCAAGAAAGCCCTGCGAAGCAGCTCCGCGAACCCTGGACTCTGGACTCTGGACTCTGGACCCTGGACGCTAAGCCCTGAGGTGCTCCGGTATCCAGGGCCGCTCGTTGCGCTTCGCCCACCATTTTGCGGCGAAGAGCATGAGCGCGGTGAACGCGAAATAAGCGAGCGCGGTTTCGCCGAGCGTCAGCGAACGCTTCCAGGCGGCGCTGAACATACCGTACGCCAGTTCCACGTGCACCCAGTACACGAACAGCGACGTCTGCCCGAACAGCACCACGGGGCTCCACCGGTGCGCGTTCGCTCGCGACATCCACCGCCACGCCCCCGACAGCGACATCGTCATCACCCCGATCCTGATGAGGAAGAAGGACAGCGAGGTGGTCCAGAAATTCGAATTGAATGGCGACGGCACAAACGTGGCGATGATGCCGAAGATGACGATAGCGGCGCCGGCTTGTGCGAGTTGAACATGGAAGCGACGTTCTTCAGTGACGAGGCGCGAGCGGGCGATCCAGACGCCGATAGCACAACCAACCAGAACAAACGCCAGCCAGGGGAAAAGCGCGAACTGCCCCCATCCGCCGTTGGGCCGGATGTAGGCCTCGAGCCGAGGGTGCAGCAACGTGGGCCACCACCACTCGCGCGAGAGCGGGGAAATCACGACAAGGATGGCTGCGGGCACCAGCAGACATGCCACGCGACGTTTCAGCGCGTCACTGCGTCCCCAGCACCATGCGGTGACCACCATACCCAGGCCGAGGATGTTGAGGATATCGGGCTTGAAGATGCTGTCCACGCGCGCCCAGGGATTGCCGAGGAACGACTGCAGCCGGAAGATGTGCGCGAACAGGAAGACCTGCCAGCCCCGTTTTTGCAGGGCCCAGGCCGCTTCACGGAGCGACTGCCCTTTTCGCTGCTGCGACGCTGCGGCAAATGGAATAGCCAGGCCGGCGAGAAACAGGAACAACGGCGCGGCCGTGCCGCCGATGAGCGCCAACGCCGTGAACACGCCACCCTGGCGCGCAGCCTCGGTGCTCCACGCATCCACCACGTGCCACTCGATCATGAACAGCACAGCCACACCGCGAAGCCAGTCGATGTAGGGGCGACGCACCCGGCCGCCTACTTAATGATGGTGAACGACGTCGCGAAATCGATGTCCAATCGCAGGGAATTGGACACCGAGCAGTATTTCTCGTGCGAGAGCGCCAGAGCGCGCTCGACGGCGTCTTCGGGAATGTCGCCTGTGACGTCGAACCGTAGGTGCATGGCGGCGTAGCGCTTCGGATAGTCAGCGGCGCGCTCGCCATCAAAATGTATCGACAGGCCCTTCAAATCGTGGCGGCCCTTCTTGAGGATGTGCACCAGATCCATGGCCATACACGCCATCGCAGCGTAGGCTAGCGCCTGCACGGGGGATGCTACTCCCGGCGTGTTGCTGTCAAGATGGATGGCCGGTGAACCGGGGCTATTGACGAACGTGAGATCGCCTTTCCAGTCGAGCGAGAGTGCAGACATGGGGAGATCTTATATTCAATCGGTCGTCCTCAGCTCGACTCGCTATTGAGGGATTGAGGATTGGGATTACTAATGGCGGATTTCGGATTGCTGATCGGAATTGCGGAATTCACGGATTGCGGGGGTTGGCGACCCCTGGGCTTCCGGCGCCCATCAAAAATGTCAGCCTCGGCATCGCTTTTCGTGTGTGCCGCGAATACGAGACGGTCCTCGTACTGCTGTCGGCGACCTGGCGCCAGGCCATAGCCTTGGCGAAGGCGAGCCCTGATAGGATTGCCGCGATGACGATGAGCCGTCGCGAATTCCTCCGAGGGATTGCCGCCGCGCCGATTGCCGGCGCCCTCCACCTGCGCGGTGCGCAGCGTCGAAGCAGTGGGCCACAAGTTGACGGCAGTGTGCTCAGGCAGCGGCGCATCGAAGTCGGCGCCGACCCAGATCTTCCCCTTCGCTGATCCGGGCTTTCATCGGCGCGACGGCCCGAGTGGCACCAGCTTAGCCAACGGCTTTCCAGTCTTGGCAATGATGATCTCCGCGCCAGCGGCCGCTTCGTCCACAAGAGTCGACAGACGCGTCTTTGCCTCGTACACATTCACCATGTCGACGACGCTATCGGGGCGACGACAGTTGGTCAAGTTAGTCAAGGCATGGGTCGGGCCGTGGCCAGCAACCGGCAACCCATGGCATGGCTATAATCGCTTCATGCGAACGCTGGGACTGCTTCTGTGGACGCTCTGTGTGACAACGGTCGCGGCGCAACAGGGAGATCCGATGGTGGAACGTGCACGCAGGATCCTCCGCGATGTGCCGGTGTTCGACGGACACAACGACTACCCCTGGCAGGTGCGGGAACTGGCCAGGGGCGACATCACCGCGCTGGACCTGCGGCAACCCCAGACGGCTCTGCACACCGACTTCGCCCGACTGGCGCGCGGCGGCGTGGGCGCGCAGTTCTGGTCGGTTTACGTGCCATCGACCTTGCAGGGCACCACTGCGGTCACCGCCACACTCGAGCAGATCGATGTGGTGCACCGCATGGTCGCACGGTATCCCGATCGCCTGGAACTGGCCCTCACCTCGGCCGACGTGGAACGCATCCAGAAGGCCGGCAAGATCGCCTCGCTCATCGGCATGGAGGGCGGATACTCCATCGACGGATCGCTCGGCACACTGCGCATGATGTATCGGCTCGGTGCCCGCTACATGACACTGACGCACAACCTGAACGTCCCGTGGGCGGATTCGGCCACTGACACACCGGTGCATGGCGGCCTCTCGCCGTTCGGCGAACAGGTCGTTCACGAAATGAACCGCCTCGGCATGCTTGTGGACCTGAGCCATGTTTCGCCCGACACCATGGCCGATGCCATTCGGGTGTCGCAGGCGCCAGTGTTTTTTTCTCACTCCTCGGCCAGGGCTCTCGCCAACGTGCCGCGCAACGTCCCCGACGACATTCTCTCGCAGATGCCGAAAAACGGCGGTGTGGTGATGGTGACGTTTGTGCCCGGGTTCATTTCCCAGGAGGTGGCGGACTTCAACGCGCGTGAAAACGCCGAGCGCGCCAGGCTGACCGCGGTGGCCGGCAGCACGGTCGACACCATCAGTCGTGGCGTTGAGATGTGGCGCTCGGCCAACACGCCGCCGCGCGCGACCATCATCCAGGTCGCCGACCACATCGACCATATCCGCCAGGTGGCGGGCATCGATCACATTGGTCTGGGTGGCGACTTCGACGGCATCACACAGGTGGTGCTGGGTCTCGAAGACGTCTCGACCTATCCGGACCTGATCACCGAACTGCTGCGGCGCGAGTATTCCGACGAAGACGTGCGGAAGATCGCCGGCAAGAACATCATGCGGGTACTCAAGCGCGCTGAAGAAGTGGCGCGCACCGGTCGATGATCCAGCCCCCGCCTCCCCCGCTTGTCACCATCGTCGCCCTCGGTGACTCCACGACCGCGGGCACGCCGGCGTTCAAGTCGCCGGTTGAGGCACCGCCCGACGGCGAAGGCAACCGCGAGAGCCAGTTCTCCTACTGGTTGATAAAGACGCACCCGGAGTGGACGGCGCTCAATCGCGGGGTGAACGGCGAGCGGACCGATCAAATCGCGGCCCGGTTCGATCGCGATGTTCTGGCCGCGCAGCCCGCTGTGGTCATCATCATCGCGGGCGTCAACGACGTCTATCAGGGCCGGCCCGTCTCCCATGTCACGACGCAGTTGCGTGCGTTGTATGACCGCGCTATCACCGCAGGCATTCCGGTCGTGGCCGGCACGATCGTGCCGTACAACACAGCCACCGATGAGCAGAACGGGAAGATGCGCGAAATCAACGCGTGGATCGCGGCCGAAGGACGCCGCGACCCACGCATTCGTGTGGCCGACACCCGGGCCGCCGTGGCGGCGCCAGGACAACCCGACCGGCTTGCCGGTTCTCCCGATGGACTCCACCCCGATGTGGAGGGCTACCGGAACATGGCCGGAGCCCTGGCGCCGGTGATCACTGCTCTCAGAAGAATCTAGTGGTGTAGGTCAGCTTGACGCCGCGCCCGATCTCGGCGGCCAGGTCCTTGAGCAATGAGTTGTGGACGCGGTACTCCTCGTTGGTCAGGTTGTACGCCCTGAGCGAAAACGTGTGTGTGGCATGCCCGCCGGCAATCAAATACGTGGCAGCGAGGTTCACCACCCTGGATCCTGCTGTGGACGTCTCGACTCCGAACACGCGGTTTTGATCGGCCGTGAGAACCACCTCAGGACTGAGGGTCAACCTGCCCCACTTCCTTTCCACACCCAGTCGGGCAGAGAACGCCGGGATGCGCGGCAAGGACTGGTTTGTTCTTGTCAGTGTCGCGCGCACGTAGCTAGCGCCCACGTGCAGGTGGAGCTTTGGGTGCGCCTGAAACTCGCCGGACGCCTCCATCCCCACAAAGCGGCTATCTGCCTGGACATAGTTGGCTACACGCAAACCGTCTTCCACGTCGCCGGTGAAATCAAGAAACACGAAGTTGCTGATGTCGTATGCAAACGCGTTCAGGGAGCCCTGGGCGCGTTCTGCGCGACTCCGCAGGCTGACGTCCACACCGAGCGTGCGTTCCACGGTCAGGTCCGGGTTCCCAATCTCGAAGGCGAGATTCCCAATGTGTGGCCCGAAGCTGTAGAGCTCTTCGAGCGCGGGCGCCCGTGACGCGCCGCTCAGATTCACCGCGAAGACACCGCGGGTGCCAATCGGTGCGTGCAGGCCAAGCGAGCCCGACACCGCACTGAACGAACTGTCGCGCACGGCCGGGGCCTCGGTGGGTGCGCCGGCCGACCGTGGCTCTACGGCGTAGGCGTTCCGCTCCCCACGCGCACCGAACTGCAGACGGAACCGATCAAAAGCCGCCTCTTCGTACACAAACGCCGCGAGTGACGACTGAGTCACTGCCGGGGTCAACGCCTCTGCACCGACTGCCGCGAACTCACGGCGGAAGATTTCGGCGCCCATGCGTCCGGTGATCCGCCCGCGCCGCTTCTGCTCAAGTTCAGCTCTCAGTGTCAGCGTGTCGTTCGAGAACACCGTGGCGATGGATTCGGCGCCGTCTTCCACCTCCAACTCGCTGTGCTTATAGTCCGTGTAGCCCACGGTCAGCTTCGCCGCATCGAGGAACGCACCTGAGAGGTGTCGTGCGCCAACGTCGAGGCGCACGTCGCGTCGGCGAGAGTCAATATCGATCTCAGCATCTGGCTCACCTTCAAACAACCCGGCAAACGGTATGCCAAATCGGCTGTCTTCAATCGAGCCGCCCAGACTGAAAAAGCCTTTCGCGCCGGTGCGGCCGAATCCTGCGCGGCCACTCTGCAGCCGGCTGGCAGAGTTCGCAATGGTCGTGCTGGGCGTCTGGTAGTCGCCACTGCGACGCGAACCACCCCCGGCCCACGCCGTCCATCCGCCGCGACCAATCTGCACACTGCCATTGGCGCCGAGTGCGTCATCGGCGCTTCCGGCCTCGAGCGTCACGACCCCGAATATTCCGGAGAACGGACTGGATCTGAACGTATCCTGCGGCGTAATCGCGTTTACTACGCCGCCAATCGCGTTGCTGCCGTACAGGAGCGTGGCGGGCCCCCTGACCACCTCAAGCCGCTGCAATCCCGCCGGGTCGATCGACACGCCGTGATCTCCTGACTGGCTCGAGAGGTCGCCCGTGCGCACGCCGTCCTGCATAATGAGCACGCGATCCCCATCAAAACCGCGGATCACGGGTCTCGCGCTGCCGGGCCCGAATGAGCGCTTGGCCACACCAGGAGTGCTCGCCAGTGCATCGGCTACGGTGCCGCCGAGGTTCTTGGCCAGCTCCAGGGCATCAAGGCTCGTGATCGCGCTGAACGCATCGAACGTCGTGGTGGCACCCGACGCACTTGCAGTCACCGTCACTTCTTCGTGAACGGCGTCAACCGCAAGCTTGAACTCAATGGTCGCGGTCGTCCCCGCGACCACCGTCACCGACTGCCTGGCGGCAGAGAAATGTTCGCGCTGCGCCAGTATTTGAAACGTTCCGACGGGCACATTGGTGATCTCAAACGTCCCATCCTCACGGGTGGTGGCGGCACGGCGCGCACCGATGACAATCACTTCGGCGCCGTGCAGCGGCGTACTGGTGCGTTCAAGCACCACTTTGCCGGAAATGGTGCCTCCGCTGGGTTGAGCAAACACGAGACTGATAGGGGCTGCTGACAGCAGCAGGGCCACCACAGCCGAAATATGGATACGCGCTTTCATAAGTTTTCCTTCTATCCGAGACTACGACTAGGGCGCGACCGGGGCCACCAAGGCGCCAGCCTCACCAACATCACACGAGCGACGGGTCAGAGTGCGGAAGGAGGAGCGCGACCGCCGACAGGGCGCGTAACGACCGCGGAGGGGCTCAGATCAGTGACGTGCGACGGCAGTACTTGCCGGTCTTCCCGAACCACGACGGCCTGCATGGGGCGATTAGCCGATCGCATCGTGCGGAGCAGGTGACAGACGGCGCAGTGGCTGTCATCCCCCTCTCGCTGGCCACCCAGCCGAGCGCCGGCGGGCGCGTCAGTTCCGAGTTTGACTACCCAGTGCGGGTCGTCGTTGAACTTATGCGCATCGCCTAGCCATGGCACGCCTAAGCCGCAGACAAATGCGGCGAGCAGGACGATGGCGACGGGGCAACGGAACGACATGCAGATCAGGCGAGACGACTATTTACTTCGGCCCAGTCTATCACGTTCCAGAACGCGCTGACGTATTCCGCGCGGCGGTTCTGATGCTTCAGGTAGTACGCGTGTTCCCAGACATCGAGGCCGATGATGGGCGTGCGCCCTTCCGCGAACGGCGTGTCCTGATTGGCCGTGCTGTGGATGACAAGTTTGCCCCTCTCGTCGCTCAACCAGACCCAGCCGCTGCCGAATCGTGATGCGGCCGCCTGATTAAAACGGTCGCGGAACGTCTCGAAGCTGCCGAAGGTGCTGGTGATGGCCGCGGCCGCCGCGCCCGTGGGGGCGCCGCCGGCGTTTGGCGCCATCAATGTCCAGAACTGCATGTGGTTGAAGTGCCCACCGCCGTGATTCTGCACGGCAGCCCGGATGCCTTCGGGCACCGTGCCCAGATTGCGCAGCAGGTCTTCGAGCGATCGGCTTGCCACAGCCGGCGCCTTCGCCAACGCGGCGTTGAGCCCGGTCACGTACGTCTGGTGATGCCGGTCGTGGTGAATCGTCATCGTCTGCTCATCGATGTGCGGCTCCAGGGCGGCGGCCAGGTACGGCAAGGGGCCCAGTGTGTATGGCCCGGCCGGTGCGGGAGTCTGGGCAAAGGCGAGAAGCCTAGGTGACGCCACGGCGGCGACGGCAGCGGTGCCAACCGTCGAAAGAAGCTCTCGTCGTGTCATGGGCATGGCGGTACTCTAGCCCAAGGACGGCTAGAATGGCGACGTGCTGGTCAACTGCGTGGCGTATCACCGGGGTGAGCGGGTGGCCGACATCCCGATCAGCGAGATTCGGTCGCAGCTGACCGATCCGGGCTGTTTCGTGTGGGTGGCGCTGAAGGACCCGGTGCCAGAGGAAGTTGAACGCCTTCAGGAAGAGTTCACCCTGCACGAATTGGCGGTGGAAGACGCAAGCCGGGGCCACCAGCGTCCGAAGATCGAGGAGTACGGTTCTTCCATCTTCGTCGTGCTTCACATGATTGACGCCGAGGGCGAGGAACTGCTAACGGGCGAAGTGGCAATCTTCGTCGGTCCCCAGTACATCGTGTCAGTCCGACGCAACTCGCAGCAGGGCTTCACCGAGGTACGTCGGCGGTGCGAGGAAGAGCCCGATCTGCTGAAACACGGGCCGGCGTACGTGTTGTACGCGCTGATGGACACGGTAGTCGATCGCTACTTTCCGCTCATCGACCGGCTGACGAGCGAAATCGAAGACATCGAGGAGCGAATTTTTACCAGCAACACCACGCGGGCGCAGGTGGAAGCGCTGTATACGTTCAAGCAGCGGCTGATGGTGTTGGATCATGCGATCAATCCACTGCTGGAGGTCACCAGCAAGCTTCACGGTGGGCGGGTGCCGCCCATGTGCGCCGGACTCCAGGACTATTTCC
Source organism: Acidobacteriota bacterium (assembly GCA_005799825.1). Lineage (GTDB taxonomy): Bacteria > Acidobacteriota > Vicinamibacteria > Vicinamibacterales > SCN-69-37 > SYFT01. The sequence continues at coordinate 23,389 of SYFT01000006.1, forward strand.
GGGACGTCTATGACCACCTGCAGCGCCTGAAGCAGTCCACCGACAATTTGCGCGACATGGTCAGCACGGCGCTTTCGGTCAATCTGTCGCTGATTACGCTGCAGGAGAACGAGGTTACCAAGCGGTTGGCGGCCTATGCCGCCCTCGTGGCGGTGCCCACGATGATCGCCGGCGTGTATGGCATGAACTTCAGACACATGCCGGAACTGGACTGGGCCTACGGCTATCCGGTCACAGTGGCTGCGATGGTCACCATCGATCTGTATCTGGTGTTTCGGTTCAGAAAGGCGAAGTGGCTGTGACCGCTGATACCTCGTTCCGCAAGGCCTTCCTGCTCTTCCTCGTCGTCGGCATGACCCTGGTGATGGTGGTCATCCTGAAGGCGTTCCTGATGACAATCGTGGCGGCGGCAGTGCTCGCAGGCCTCTTGCGACCGGTGTACGTGCGGTTGCTGACGCTGCTGCGCGGGCATGCACTGGCCGCGTCCACCGCCACGCTGCTGCTGACACTGGTCGTGGTCATCGGCCCCTTGATCGGTATCGGTGGCCTGGTGATCGGCCAGGCGGCGGGCATCACGGAGAACGTCCAGCCGATTGTTGAGATGTCGATCAACTCGCCTTTATATCTAGATCAGAGACTGCAGCGCCTGCCTGGCTATGAGCGATACGTCAGGCCGTATCGCAAACAGATCCTGACCAAGGCCGGTGAAGTGGTGAACTCAGCGGGCGGGTTCCTGATATCCTCGCTGTCGAGTGGCACGTTGAGCACCGTGTCGCTCATTTTAAATTTTCTTATCGCGCTGTACGCGATGTTCTTCTTCCTGATCGACGGGCCGAAGATGATGCGGGAGATCCTGAACCATCTGCCGTTGCGGGCCGAAGAAAAGATGCTGCTCACGACGCGCTTCCTGTCGATTACCAGGGCCACGGTGAAAGGCACTCTGGTCATCGGAGTGATTCAGGGCACACTTTCCGGACTGGCATTCTGGGTGGCGGGGATCCAGAACGTGGCGTTCTGGACGGTGCTGATGATTGTGCTCTCGATCATTCCGTTGATCGGCGGGGCGCTGATCTGGGTGCCTGCCTGCATCGTGTTACTCGCAACGGGGCACGTGGGAACCGCCATTGGCCTCGCTCTGTTCTGCTCGCTGGTGGTGGGTTCGGTGGACAATCTGTTGCGGCCGTGGCTGGTCGGCCGCGATACCAGGCTGCACGATCTCATCATCTTGTTCTCCACTCTGGGAGGTCTGTTGGTGATTGGGCCACTCGGGTTCATCATCGGCCCGGTGCTGGCGGGCCTCTTCGTCACGTCATGGCAGATATTCGGGACGGCCTACCGCGAACAACTCATGGACGGCGCGCCGGTCATCCTGACAGCGGACGGGGAGACTCATCCACATTGATACGCGCGGGCACCGGGCGCCAGCGGCGGCGTCAGGGCTGGCCACACGTTGTCGTTCGGGTCACGGTCGGGGAAGCGGCACGCCGGGTCGAGTGTGATCGTCTCAATCACACGGCCGCCGGTGTCAAACGCCGCCCTGAACGTCCGGTTACCGTTGAACCACACATCCACCGGCCATTTCATGAGCGCCGTCTGCGGGTCCACCACTTTCACGGTGGCGTTCGCCACAGGCTGCGGCAACTGGCCGGGCGCCGTGAACTTCACCTTCAACACCACAGGTGACGGCATCTGCCTGTCTTGTCGCACTGTCACCGTGGCCCTCGCCTTGACCGTCGAGACATTCGCGATTCGCCCGTCGACAGATTCCGTGGTCCACAGCCAGTAGTACCAGAACCAACTCAGGTCCTGCTTGAGGGTGTTGTTCATGAAAAAGACGTAGTCCCACGGCGAGGGATGCTTGAAGCCCCACGCTTTCGAGTACTCGAAGATGAGGCGTGAGGTCATAATTCGCTATGATACAACCGTCGCCGTCAGGGTTTCGGCAGCTTGATGGTGCTGATCATCAGGCTACCGTTCAAGAGGAAGAGCAGCGAGAACGGGTGGAACTGGCGGCCAAGAATATTCATGTGACCACCGATGAAGTGTGACCCGGTCAGGTCGAATGCAAACAGCGCAGCCATCATCACAACTAGGAAGACGCTGGTGGGAATCGGTGTCCCTTCAAAGTAGCGAATCTTGCCGGTGGCGCTGTCGGTCGGCGCGCTCGATGTCACGTTGTATCGCGCGAGACGGCTGATGCCGGCGCACACAAACAGCGTGAGGCAGATGGCGTCCCATAACCCGCGCAGGCCGAGCGTGTAGGCGAGCACGGCGGGCGCCACGCCGAACGACACGATGTCGGCTAGTGAGTTCAGGTCGGCGCCCCTAACGGACTTGTGGCGCACGTCCAGGCGTGCCACCCATCCGTCGACCGCATCAAACAGCAGCGCAACGCCCGGAAGGGCAAATGCCGTCCAAAGCCAGCGTTCCTGATCACCCGCGAGATAGCTCAGGCAGGCGAAGATCGTCACTGTGCCGCACCCTGCGTTGGCCAGGGTCAGCAGGTCGGCCCACGTGTACGAACGGAGCATCGACGGGCGCTTGCGGCGCAGGCGCCAGCGAACCGGCCATCGAGCGGCCGGGGTCAGGCCTCGACTCAGATCGGCGGCGAGTGGGTCAAGGGTGGACGCAACTCAACCTATCAGGGCGGCAAGTGGATCGACGTCGCGTACGAGCGGCCGGTGTTGCGGCAGCGGGCGAGTATTTTCGGCACCGGGGCTGACTGCGGCAAGACGTTGAATGCCGGTGGGCTGATCTGGCGGGCAGGCACGGATCAATCCATGCGGTTCAAGACCGACGTGGCGCTCGATTGCGGAGGCAAAGCCCTGCCGGCCGGCGAGTACTCGATGTTCATCGGACTCGACGAGAGGGAATGGACGCTCGTGCTCTCCTCCTGGCCCGCACAGCAGCAGTACGACTCGGCCAACAAGGCTGAGGCCTACAACTACACTCCGGACCGGGACGTACTCCGCGTAATGATGAAGCTCGACGCGCTGCCGTACTCGGTGGATGAGTTCACGATCGCGTTCGTGGACATGACTAGGACCAGTGGCCGCCTCGCGGTCATGTGGGACCAGACGATGGGGTCGGTGGCGTTCAAGATGCAGTAGTACTCGGGGTCCCGGAGTCCCTGGGTCGTCAGGGGCGGCCGCGGGATTTCTTCTGGTTCTTCGAGGTAAATGGTTCGAGGGTCTTGCGGAGGTTGGTAAGGGCGGCGCCGAAACGACCTGCGGTGTCGAGGCTCTTGGCGATGGTGTGCGGCTTGAAGTAGCCTCGAGCGACACCGTCGCCAAGCCAGCGTTCCGCTTCAGCAAGGGAGGCCCTCGCGTATCGCAGAAACGTCACGAACTCACCCGCCACGTAGCGATGCCACCCTTCAGCGAGGCACGCCTCAACACTCGCACTGGCATCAGACAGTTGGGCACGGAAGCGAAAGTCCTGTCTCGCCGACGGACGCTCCCGAATCAGTCGATGGACCTCGAGCTTGAACTCCACCGCCAACTGAAAGGCCGCCAGGTCTTCAAGTTGCCGCACACCCACGCCTGACGACATTCCATCGTCGTGCCGATGACAAGCCTTTGAAATCGCAGTGACACTAGGATCCACCTCGTACATTTTGCAGATCTCGGCGTCACCGAGGTACGCAGTCTCTGCGCTCCCAGGACCCCGGGACTCCTGGACCTCGGGATCCCAACAACCTACTGCGCTCTTACCTCATACACCCTCGGCCACTTCTTGCCGGTCACGAAGATGCGTTTGCCCGCGGCGTCGTAGGCAATGCCGTTGAGGACGTCGGCGGGGGGCGTGCGGCGGGCCTGGGGCCACAAGGTCGAGAAGTCTACCCATGCCGTGACCGCACCGGTGGCCGGTGCGATGCGCGCCACTCGATCGGTCTGCCAGACGTTCGCCCAGATCTCGCCTTCGATCCACTCCAGCTCATTGAGCTGCGGCACGGGGCGACCCGCGTCGGTCACGCGAATGGTGCGGGTGACCACGTACGTTTTCGGATCGAGGAACATGAGCCGATCAGATCCATCGCTCATCACGAGGCCGCCCTTGGCGTCGTAGGCAATTCCCCATCCTTCGGTCTGGTACTGAAACGTCCGGCGCAGCGTGAACGTCTTCCGGTCGTACACAAACCCGATCTGGCTCTGCCATGTCAGTTGCACCAGCGCATCGCCCACCAGCGCGAGCCCTTCCGCGAAGTACTGGGCGTCGATCGCCTTGCGCTGCAGAACCTTGCCGGTGGCACTTTCCACGCGGCGCAGGGATGACTCGCCGAATAACCCGGTGCTCTCAAGAAACTCGCCGTCGGCGTAGACCAGTCCTTGCGTAAACGCGTCTGGGTCATGCGGGAATGAGTTGACGACGGTGAAGGATTGCACGGGTGCGCTGCGACGCTGGGCGGCCGGCTCCGGACTGATGCCCCGGACCGCGACGAAGGAGACCACGCTAACCGCCGCCACCGCAAGACTGCTCACAAGGAGTCGGCAATGCATGCCGTCAGCATCGCACACCCGCGCGGAATCAGCCGAACAACCCGAGTTGGCTCCCGCCAGGGCGCCGGAAGGCCTGCGTGGAGAGCGACAGCTTCTGGGTCAGTCCCAGCTTGCGACGATGGAGGTCGAATACCCGCTGGATGGACTCGGCGAACGGGCCCTGGCCAACCATACGGCTACCAAACTTCGAATCGTTCAGTTTACCGTCGCGCATGTCACGAAGGCGATTGAGTACCTTCCCTTTTCGGAGTGGTGCATGCGCGTCGAGCCACTGCTCAAAGAGCTCCTTCACGCCGTGCGGCAGGCGCACGACAGTGCAGTCCGCCATCGTGGCCCCAGCCTCAGCCGCCGCTTCGAGGATGGCGGGCACTTCGTGATCGGTGAGCGCCGGAATGATGGGTGCCACCATCACGCCCACGGGTACTCCCGCCTCGCGCAATTTTCGCATGGCTTCCAGGCGCAGCGCCGGTCGCGATGCCCGCGGCTCCATCATGCGCGCGAGGTCATCATCAAGTGTGGTGACAGAGAGAAACACCTGCGCGGCCTGGTGCTGCGCCAGCGATGTCAGCAAGTCGATGTCGCGCGTCACGAGATGGTTTTTTGTAATGACGGCCACAGGGTTGCGGCACTGCTCAAGCACCTCCAGGCACGCGCGCGTGATCCGGAGTTTCCGCTCGACAGGCTGATACGGATCGGTGACGCCGCTGAGGCCAATCACCTGCGGCGTCCAGGATTTCGCCGAGAGCGCTTCGCGCAGCAGCGCCGCTGCGTTTTCCTTGACGAAGATCTTGCTCTCGAAATCCGCGCCAGCCGACAGGCCAAGGTACTCATGATACGGCCGCGCGTAACAGTAGATGCAGCCGTGTTCACAGCCGCGATACGGATTGACGGATGCGTCCATCGGCACATCGGGACTGTCGTTGAAGGCGAGGATGCTCTTTGACGTGTCCCTGAACAGCTCAGTGGGCCTGGCGGGTCTGGTGACGTCTGGCTCGTCCTCCGGCTCCTGCACAAAGGCCAGCCGTTCAAAGCGCCCCGCGGGATTGGTCGGCGCACCGCGACCCTTGACGGCTGGATGGTTCGACACGCCCCTCAGATTAGCGCCGACAAGACCATAAAGCGAACAAAACGCGTAGCCGCGTCGCATTCGTGCAAGACACCGAAGATGCTTCGCTACGCGAAGCGCCCGGACCTCGGTATGGACGCTTCAATCAGCGGCGGTGGCACGTCCAGGCCCACCGTCTTTTCGTTCAAGCGCAAGTGGCAACGCAGACGCGGCTTTGCCTCGGCCTTGAAAACCAGGCCGAGCTACGGTCGGAAAAGGTCGGCGGTTAGCTCGTAGCGCGGACTGGTTCTCAAACCCGAGTCTCTCGACGTGAGCTCGATATCCGCTCGTGCGTAGCCCGACCCTTCCAAACGTAGCTCGGACTGGGCTGCAAGGCCGAAGCCCCCTGAACCCGCCTCCGCCAGGGCTACGGCGAGGCAAGCCCTGGACTCTGGACTCTGGACGTTTACGAAAGTGGCGTCAGGTTGGACGCCACGTCCGTGCGATACGCCTTGAACGCCGGTACGAGGCCGGCCAGCGCGCCGAGCAGAATCATCCCGACGGGCGTCATCCACAGCGCGTGATCGAACCGGAACGCGTCGAGGACGACGCCGGTCTGCGCGCGGACGATGACGAAGGCCGCGGCGAGGATGCCGCCGTACACCAGGAATCCCAGAAGCGCGCCAATTGTGGTGATGGTGGACGCCTCAAGGACGATGGCTGAAAACACGGTGGAGCGCCGGGCGCCGAGGGCGCGCAGGATGGCGAACTCGCGGCGCCGTTCATTCATCGTATTGTAGATGCTGGCCAGAATCGAACCGGCCGCCACCACCACAATCAGGTACGCCACCATCGTCAGAATGCGGCTCACCCAGCCGATGCGATCGAACAGTTCCGCCATCACACGAGCGATGGGCCACGCGAGCGTCGCCACTTTACCCTGCTGGTTGATCTGGCCGTTGAGCAGGAACCCCGCCTGCGGATTCCGCAACTTCAGCATCACGGCGCTGACTTCAAGGTTCTCCTCAGCGATGACCTCACCCGGCCTTGCGCGCATAGGTTTGCCCGCGCCGCGCAGCACGTGGCCCGACATGCGATAGATGCCTTCGATGGGAATCCACAGCACGCGGTCGGACGGCCCATTCGTGGGCTCCATGATGGCCACCACGGTGTACTCGTCCTCATGTTGCTCGCGTTCACTGAATTGCAGGCCGTGGTACGGCGTGAACGCGGAACCCACGGTCAAACCGAGCTTCTCAGCCACGTAGTTTCCGAGAATCGCTTCCTTCTTCGACTCATCAAACACCCGGCCGCCGGGTTCGAGCACAAAGCCCTGCCCTTCGCGGTAGGTGAACTTCGTAAACATCTCCTGGGTGGTGCCGACGATGCGGTAGCCCTGGTAGTTGTCGCCCACCGCGTAGGGAATGGCGAGCGTCACGCGCGAGTCTTCAGAGATTTCCTTGTAGAGCGACCATGGAATATTTCCGGGTGATGTCTCGAGGTGGAACACGGTATTAAGCACTAGTTGGAGCTGACTTCCACGCGCGCCAAGCACCGCATCAAACCCGACCTTGCCACCGGTGAATGCATCGTACGTCTGGGCGTTGATGGCAAACACCGACATGGTGAGGCCGGCCGCCAGGCCCACTGACACGATCGTGACGAACGACGAGAGCGCATGTTGTCGCAGGCTGCGCCGCACGAGGGACATCAGATTCACAACGCGGTCCTGTTCTCCGTGTGCACGGGAGCGGCTGCATGCGCGGCGGCGGCCTGGTTGAGGTCAGCGAGATCCTCAGACCGATCGAACAATGCGAGCACCGCTGGATCATGGCTGACCAGCAACAGGGCTGCGCCGTTCTCGCGGCAGGCTTCGCGAATCAGCTCGAGCGCCTCACCTGCGTGACGCTGATCCAGATTGCCGGTGGGTTCATCAGCCAGCACGAGCTTGGGTCGATTCGCCAGAGCGCGCGCCACAGCCACGCGTTGCTGCTGGCCAATCGACAACTGCGACGGACGGTAGTTGATGCGATGCGACAGGCCCACGCGCTCCAGCAGTTGCTGCGCGCGTGTACGGTCAACACCAGAACCAAACAACATGCCGAGCATCACATTCTCGATGGCGGTGTAGCCCTGGAGCAGATTGAAGTTCTGAAAGACGTATCCGATCGTCTTCGCCCGTACCCGATCGCGGTCACCCTCGGACAACGCCGTCATCGTCTGCCCCGCAAGAACGATGGTGCCCTTGTCGGCCTGCAGGATGCCTGCGATGAGATTTAGGAAGGTGGTCTTGCCGGAACCGCTGGCGCCGCGGACGGCCACCTGCTCGCCCTCGGCGAGTTGGAATCGCGGCACATCCACAATCAGGGTAGATTCGCCTTCTGGCGAGAGGAAACTCTTCTGAAGGCCCGTGACGTCGAGCAGCCAGGGGGGCATCACTGCACGCTGTCGGCGACGATGGAGTAGAGGCCCACGATGCGACCCTTCTCCACCTCTTCGGCAATGCTGAACGTGCCGCGCACGAGGATTTCATAGCCCGCGCCGTACGTCTTGGCCTTCTGACTCGGCTTCATCGAGACATAGATCCATTCGTTGATGCGGGGCACGCCGCCGAAGCCGCAGGCATCCACGCTGGCGTTAAGGATAAAGGTGGATGTGCCGGAGCTGTCGTAATCGAGTGGTAGGACGTTGCCGTAGATCTCCACTTTCTTGCCCTGCAGCGAGAGGATGGTGGCGGGGATGGTGTTCTTGACCTGCTTGGGTGACGGGTCAAAAGGATCCGACGGGTTGTAGTCGTACCCCGCCAGGAACCAGAAATCGAGGAACATGTAGCCCGACTTACTCACGCCGGGCTTGACCGCGGTGGACTGAGCCGCAACGCCAAGGTTGGCGGCGAGCAACACGATGGCGGCAACAAGAGAAAGCCGTGTGGCGATGGCGTGCAACATCCGCTCAATTCTATCAGCGTTGTAACCAGGCCTGAATCGCGCGGCTCACATCGTGTCCGGTCTCGGCAATCCACTCGTCCCCGCGCAGGTGCAAGTCACCACGCGCGTTGCCAAAGCCGTATTGAGCCACGCAGATTCCTGTGCCTGCGCGCCCGGCGGTTTCAACGTCCACCATCGAGTCCCCGACGAGCAGCGTAGACTCCGGGGTAGCATCCGCCAATGCCATCAGATGCTGCAGGCCCGAAGGATCGGGCTTGCGGCCAAAGGCGCTGTCGCCGCCGATGACCGAGAGAAAGTGCGGCGTCCATCCGAACGCCTCCAGCAGTTCCTGTGACGGGGCCAGTGGCTTGTTGGTCAACAGGGCCAGTGTGGCCACGCGCGCCATCTGCTCCAGCATGTCGCTGATCCCTGGGTAGGGCCGGGTGGAGGCCAGCAACCTGGTGCGGTAGTGGGCGTGAAACCGCCCCAGGGCGTTGTCCAGGTCGGCGACCACTCCGGCGGCCGCAAGTGCCCGTTGCACGAGGATTCGCGCGCCTTCGCCCACCATCATCACCACGCGGTCGAGCGGCAGGGGCGCGGCGCCAAATGACTCGAGGACGGCGTTCGTGCTGTCGGCCAGGTCCTGCCGAGAATCCACGAGCGTGCCATCCAGATCAAAGACTATAAGCGTCATCTGCCGGGCCTCATTTTTGCTTAGGATACCTGTATGGGTCTCCGCCGACCTCTTTGGATGACGACCGCGGCGCTAGGGCTATGCGCTGCGGCGACGTGGCCGGCGCCTGTGGATGCCACTGGGCAGGGCCAGCAACAACCCACTTTCCGGTCGGCCACGCGCACCGTTCCAGTCTACGCCACCGTGACTGACGCCACGGGGCGGCTGGTGCCTGACTTGGAACAGGGCGACTTCGAGATCTGGGACAACGGCAAGAAGGTGGCCATCTCCCTCTTCGAAAACTCCATCCAGCCCATCACTGTGGTCGTCATGCTCGACACGAGCGGCAGCATGACGATGAATCTGGATTTGTTGAAGCAGGCGGCGACGCAGTTCGTCATCAGACTTCTGCCCGCAGACAAGGCGCGCATCGGGAGCTTCAGCGACAAGATTCGAGTGACCCCTGCGGGATTCACGAGTGATCGCGACGAGTTGGTGCGCATCCTGCGCGATGACATCCAGTACGGGAATCCGACGGCGCTCTGGGATGCGACCAACGTCGGAATGGAGGCGCTCAAAGACATCGAGGGCCGCAGGGTGGTGCTCGTCTTCACCGACGGTGCGGACAACTGGAGCCGCCTTGACGAGGGCGACATCCTAGCGCGCGCCCGAAGTGAAGAATTCCTGATCTACGCGATCGGTCTGCGGTCGCGGATGCGCGGCCAGGGGGTCACGCGCCCCGATGCGGGGCTGCGGAAGGTTGCCGAGGAAACGGGCGGTGGATACTTCGAGCTGACCCGCACCGACGAGCTGAATTCAACGTTCAGCCGGGTGGCCGCGGAGCTGCACAGCCAATACGTCCTGGGGTTCACCCCGCTGGCGGTGGACGGCAAGGTCCACAAGCTTGAGGTGCGGATTACTAGGCCGGGCCTGGTCGCCCGCGCCAGAAAGAGTTACGTGGCCAAATGATTCGCCGACTCCCCAACGCCATCCTCGCCTTCACTGGCGCCGCCACTGTAACCGGAGCGCTTGCACTCTCGGCTGCTCCTGATGTCGCGACCCCTCAACAGGTAATGCAGCCAACCTTCAAGTCTGGTACGCGCACAGTGCCCGTGTACGCCTCGGTGTTTAATGAGGATGGCCGGTTGGTGCCGGGCCTGGAGCAATCGGACTTCGAGATTTACGACAACGGCAAGAAGCAGGCCGTGACGATCTTTGACAATAAACCCATTCCGTTCTCAGCCGCGTTGACGCTGGACTCGAGTGTCAGCATGGAGATGAACCTTCCGTTCATGCAGGATGCGGCGGTCCAGTTTGTGATTCGGCTCGCCCCGGAAGACAAGTCTGTGGTGGGGTTCTTCAATTCCAAGATCCAGTTCAGCCCGGGCCTGACCAACGACCGCGACAGCCTGGTCAGCTATATCCGCAACAACATGACGCGGGGCAACTCCACACGCCTGTGGGACAGCGTTGATGCCGCGATGGATCAACTGACGGACGCCCTGGGACGCCGTGTGGTAGTGGTGTTGACCGATGGTGACGACTTCGCCAGCAGTCGCAGCAACGGGGACATCCTCGAGCGCGCCCAGCGTGAAGACGTCATGATCTACACGCTGGGCATCGAGTCGTATTACCACAATGGTGAACGATGGACGCTGTCTCGGCCTGGCGGTGCATTCAAGCGCCTGGCAGCGGAGACGGGCGGTGGGTTCTTTGAGCTGAAGAAGTCAGCCGAGCTCAACTCCACATTCACGCGGGTGATTGCGGAGTTGCATAGCCAGTACGTGCTGGGCTTCTCGCCCACGATAATGGACGGCAAGGCGCACAAACTCGAAGTGCGCCTTGCCAAACCCGGCCTCACCGCCCGCGCCCGCAAGTCCTACGTGGCTAAATAAGGGGATCCACACAGGGGGACGGGTGTGTTTTCCACAGAACACCGCAATTTGGGGACAGGTCTCAGATAAACTTCACCCGCTGAGACCTGTCCCCAAATTGAGGTGTTCTGTGGAAAACACGCCCGTCCCCTTCTCTCGCCGCCAATTTCTTTCAACGAGTGCCCTGGGCGCGGGTGCGCTCGCCGCAGGGTGTGCCGGCACACCGGAGCCCGCGCCGGCAGCCGCCGCCGAGACGCCCGCGTTTCTCAAGGGCCTGACGCCCATGACGGCCGGCGTCGTGCCGATTGGCGACGACGAGCGGCGGGCGAGGATTGCCAAAGCCCAGAAGCTCATGGCCGAGCAGAAGCTCGATGCCATCTTCATGGAGGGCACCGCCAGCTGCTTCTACTTTGCCAATATGCGCTGGGGCCAGAGTGAACGCACCTTCGGCGTCGTCATTCCCGCCAATGGCGAACTGGCCTACGTATGCCCTGGATTTGAAGAGGACAGGGCGCGCGAAATGATCACGTTCGGCAACGACGTGCGCGTCTGGCAGGAAGACGAAAGTCCCTACAAGCTGATCGCCGACATCGTCCGTGATCGAGGGGTACGACATGGCCGTATCGGCATCGAAGAGCGCGTGCGGTTCTTCATTGCCGACGGCATCAAGAAGGCGTCATCGCTGGAGTTGGCGGACGCCACGCCGGTGACGGCCGGGTGCCGGATGTACAAGACGGCGGCCGAGATTGCGCTGATGCAGCGCGCTAACGACGTGACCATTGAGGCGTACCGGGCAGCGCTGACAACGATGAAGCCTGGGATGACTCAAGGCGAGCTGAGCGGTAATATTGCCGCCGCATTCAAGGCACTCGGCTATACGGGCGGCGCGAGTGCGCAATTCGGCATCTACACGGCGTTCCCGCACGGGAGCGCCACGCCGCAGACGCTGAAAGAAGGCGACGTGGTGATGATCGACGGTGGCATGAGCTGCGAAGGGTACGCAGCCGACATCACGCGAACGGTGGTGGCGGGCAAAGCCACGACGCGACAGATCGAGATCTGGAATTTGGAGAAGCGCGCGCAGGATGCGGGCTTCGCCGCCGCAGTGATTGGCGCTCCATGCGAGAACGTTGACATCGCCGCCCGCAAGGTCATCGTGGACGCGGGGTTTGGTCCCGGCTACAAGGTACCAGGCCTGCCCCACCGCACGGGACACGGCATCGGCATCGAAGGGCACGAGTGGACGAACTTCGTGCTCGGTAACAAGACGCCGCTCGCGCCGGGCATGTGTTTCAGCGACGAACCCACCGTGGCGATTTACGGAGAATTTGGCATCCGACTCGAAGATTGTCTCTTCATGACTGAAGCCGGTCCAAAGTTCTTTACCAAGCAGAGCATTGCCATTGACCAGCCTTTTGGCTGAACGGTTCCCTTTTCCATGGAGAACATATGAAGCAGCAACTGACAGCAGGCTTCCTCGTGTTCGCACTGACGGCCACCATTGCGTGCGGCAAAAGCGCGGAACAGGAACAAGCCGAGAAGACGGCTCAGGTGATCGTCGACGCGACCGAAGCGGGTGCGAATCAAATGACAGCGGGCGCCGCGGCGATGGTCAAGGGACTGGAGCAGATGGCGCAGGGAGCCAGTGGCACCGGCGGCAAGGTTGAGGTGCTGCCATTCGAAACACTCGGCGCGGCCTTCCCGGAAGTCAGCGGCTGGACGCGTGGCGAGGTCTCCGGCTCTACCTCGACTTTCCCCATGTCGATCTCGCAGTCTGAAGCGGACTATCAGAAGGGTGACGCGCGTATCAGAGTGGAGGTCGTTGATGCCGCGCTGGCCCAGATGCTCTTCGTGCCGTTCTCGATGTTCCTCTCCGCCAACTTCAGCGAGCGTTCGTCGGACGGCTACAAAAAAGGCACATCAATCAAGGGCGAACCCGCTTTCGAAGAGGTCAACACGAAGAGCCAAACCGCCGAACTCACGGTCGTTGTGGCCGAACGGTTCATCGTCACCTCGCGTGGATCCCAGGGCGCAGGCATCGACCCGGTGCGCGCGGTGCTGGAACAGATGGACTTCAGCAAGCTGACTGCCGCGAAGTGATTCACGAAGTGCGGCGGACGTTCGCGGTGGCCGTCGTGACCGCCGTCATGGTGGCGTGTGGCAGCGGTCACGAGGCCACTCCCGCGTCAGCGGCTGATCCAGCCGCACAAGCCCCGAGTGCACCTGCTGTGCCACTCGTGTCGCTGCAGGACCTTCGGGCGTCGGTGCCCCAGGTTGCCGGCTGGACCCGAGGCGAGATCGCCGCACAGGAAAGCTCGGCCCCCGCGCGCTCCACCCACGTGCAGGTTACGTTCACGCGCGGCACGGAAACACTCAGCCTGGAGATTGCGGATACCGGCGGCGACGAACGTGCGATTGAATCACTTGAACACCTAGCCGGCACAACCACGAGCCGCATGGTCGAGAACGGCTACTTCAAAGGCACCACCGTCGCCACGTTCCCCGCCGTTGAGTCATGGAATACCGTGGACAAACTCGGCGAACTCAGCGTGCTCATTCGCCGGCGCTACATCATCAACGTGACCGGCGCAGGGCTGGCCGATACGGCGCCGATGCGGACCCTCGCCGGAGCCGTGGACACGTCGAGGCTTCGCTAACGCCTCATAGCCGAAAGCCTTCAGGCACTACGTCGCCTGGTTCCACGATAAACGTGTGCTCGCCCGTGATTGATGCGGCGCCGGTGAGCTCGGGCACGATGGCCGCGTAGGCGCCGACCGTCGTCCTCGACAACACGCGAGCGGTGAAGGTGGTGCCGATGATGCTCTCGTGCACGAAGGGCACGTTATCGTCGGTTAGGCTCATCGCGTCCAGCACTGCGAGCACGGCGCACGTCCCAGCGCCGCAGGGTGATCGATCGACTTCGTGGTCCGCAAACACCGTCACGTTGCGCAGGTGTGCGTCAGCCACAGTCGGCGGACCCGTGAAGATGGTGCCGTAGACACAGGTCAGACCCGGCTCAAGCGGGTGCACCACCGTCATCACGCGCTCAACCTCGCGCGCGATGGCCATGCCGACGGCCTTGAGGTCGCCAAGCCGCTCGCGCACCACTGCCAGCCCCACGCTTTCCGCATCCACCACGGCGTAGAAGGCCCCGCCAAACGCCACGTCCACCCGGACGTCCCGGTTGCCCACGCGCACGCTCAAACCCGCCGCGAGAACAAACGACGGCACGTTGATAAACGACACCTGCGTGACGCGCGGCCCATCCATGTGCGCACGCGCCCGAATCTGGCCCGCCGGCGTGTCGAACACCAACGTCCGCCGGCCATCGGCGTGGGTCACGAGCGACCGCTCAAACGCAATGGTCGTGACGGCGACGATGCCGTGGCCGCACATGGTGCTGTAGCCCTCGTTGTGCATGAACAGGACGCCGACGTCCGAGTCTGCGCGCTCAGGTTCGGTCAACAGCGCGCCGTACATATCCGCATGGCCGCGCGGTTCGAACATGAGGATCTTCCGCAGATAGTCCTGATGCTCGCGGGCCCAGGCCCGCCGTTCCAGCATCGTGGCGCCTTCAGGCGCCGGCCAACCGCCGGTCACCAACCGCAGCGGTTCGCCTGCCGTGTGGGCGTCGATCGTGCGTAAGATGAGGGACATGCCCTTATTGTTATCGGAACCTGACGTCCGGCGCGTACTGCCCATGCCGGATCTGATTCAGGCCATGGCCTCCGCGCTCGCCGAGTACTCCGCAAACTGCGTGGCGCAACCGGTGCGTACGGTCATCGAGGTTGGCCCTGAACGCGCGTACTACGGCGTGATGCCGGCCGTGATCGACTCGCCCGCCGCCATGGGCGCCAAGCTCGTCACTGTCTACGCCGGCAACCACGCGCGGGGTCTGACGTCGCACCTGGCGACGATCATTCTTCTGGACCCGGCCACGGGTGCACTTGTCGCGTTGCTCGACGGGCGCTACATCACCGAGGCGCGCACGGCAGCCGTCTCGGCCGTGTCCGTTGATAGGCTTGCCCGCCCCGACGCCACGCGTCTGGCGATCATTGGCAGCGGCGTGCAGGCGCGAAGCCACCTCGACGCCATCCGGCTCGTCCGGCCCCTGACGGGCGTGCGTGTGTGGAGCCCAAACGCCGCGCACTGCGCGGCGTTCGCGCAATCGGCGTCCGCCGACACCGGCCTCACCGTCCGGGCCGCCGCCAGCGCGCGAACAGCGGTGCATGACGCCGACATTGTGGTGCTCGTCACAGCGTCCCCTGTGCCGGTCATCAACGACGAGGACATCGCGCCAGGCACCCACATCTGTGCGATCGGCGCCTGTCGGCCCACGCAACGGGAGATGCCAACAGCCCTGATCGCGAGATCACGCCTGTTTGTGGACTCGCGCGCGGCCGCACTGGTCGAAGCCGGCGACATCGTCCTGCCCCTTAAGGAAGGTGCTTTCACTGCCGACCACATCGTCGGCGAACTGGGTAGCCTCGTGCTGGGACGATGCGAGGGCCGGCGGTCCGGTGATGACGTGACACTGTTCAAGTCGCTCGGCATGGCGGTCGAAGATGTTGTCGCGGCGCAACTCGTGGTGGAACGCGCGAGGATCGCTGGTCTGGGTACAGAGTTCTCACTCTCATGACAGCGCGAATGCGGACAGCGCTCGGCGCTCTGCTGATCGCCGCCCAGGCCGATCTCGCAGCCAACGCGCAGGTGGCGGAGCCCGCACGGGCTCCAGCCGAGGCCTTTCACGCCGCGTACAACCTGAACTACGAGGATGCTCTGCGTCTGGCGCGGCAGGACGCGGCCGCACGGCCGGATGACTCCGAAGCACACCGTACGCTGGCCACCGTCCTCTGGATGCATGCGCTCTTCACAAGGGGCGGTGCCACGATCGACCACTACCTCGGAGGCCTGACGTCGTCTCAGATCAAGCTGCCCCCTCCACCCGCTGACGCCGACGCCGAATTCCGCAAACACCTGGGGCGCGCCATCGCCCTGGCTGAAGCTGCGGTCAAGCGCGACGTACGCAGCGTCGACGCGAGATACGACCTCGGGGCCGCACATGGGCTGCAGGCCTCGTACGTGGCGACGGTGGAAGGAAGGGTCACGCAGGCGTTCGGATCAGCGAGACGGGCCTACAACTCGCACGAGTGGGTGCTCGAGCACGCGCCGGATCGAACCGACGCCGGACTGGTGGTCGGTACGTACCGATACGCCGTGGCCGCGCTCTCGATGCCCAAGCGGCTTATCGCGTATATCGCCGGGTTTGGCGGCGGCGAGGAACGCGGGCTGCAGTTGATCGAAGGCGCGGCCAAACGTCCGCTCACGCGAACAGACGCACGCATCGCGCTGGCATTGATGTACAGCCGCGAGGGACGGCAAGCCGACGCGCTGTCCGTGCTCAAGGCGCTCTTCGCCGACCATCCACAGAACCGCCTACTGCAGCTCGAGATTGGGTCAGCGGCGTGGCGCGCCGGTCTGCCCGCCGAAGCAGAAGCCGCGCTGACGACTGGCCTGGCCTGGCACGACCGCGATACCCGCCCAAAGGTGCCTGGCGAACGCGCGCTGTGGATCTACAAACGCGGCATGGCCCGTGTCTCACTCAACCGACTCGACGATGCGGTGGCAGACCTCCGAGTGGCATTGACTCAGGCTCCGGTCGGCTGGGTCCGGGGCCGTATCCATCTGGAGTTAGGCAAGGTCGCCGACCTGCGCCAACAACGACCGACGGCCGTCACCGAATACCTGGCCGCCAGTGAGTTGTGCCGGGCCCATCAGGACCCGTGGTGTCAGGAGGAGGCCGGACGCCTGAGGAAACAACCATTCAGCTTCCGTCCAATCTCGTAGAGTACAACTGGCACACATGAAGCCCTGGCTCAAGATCCTGCTCGTGATCGTCGCCCTCGGCATACTGGGCATGTGCGGCATTGCGAGTGCGGGCATCTACTTCGTGTCACAACACGTCAATACCGAGCGCGTGTCCAGCGGCAGCACGCTCAAACAGTTCGACGATGCTTTGGTCCAATTCAAGGATCAGAAGCCGCTGCTCGAAATCGACACGTCCGAACGCGTGCACCGCATGCGCGACCTGAGCCAGGCGCCCACCGCCGCGGCCAAGGCGACGAACCTCATCGTCATGGCGTGGGAGCCCGACCAGGGACGTATCGTCAACCTCAAGCTCCCGCTCTGGCTGTTGACGATAGGACAGCGCGAGGTGGATCTTGGGGTCGGCGCCGAACGTTTCGACCTTCAGAAGTTGGAGCTCGACATCAGCGAGCTCACGCGCGTGGGTTCGATACTAATCGTGGATGTCCGCGGCCGCTCAGGTGAACGCGTCCTGATCTGGACTGAATAAAGGACACCGCTTCGCGGTGCGGTCAATGGCGAAATGCCACAAATAGCCGAAATGGCAAAATCCTGGTGGCTTCGCATCTTTCCTTGGATCGGCACGATGCTTGCAGCGTGGAGAGTCGTGGAGGTTTCTATGACTGATACACGCGAATTGATGCTGGTCTTGACACTGGTGATGGCCACGCCTGCGGTGGCGGCATGTCAGACCTGGCACGACCCGCAACGACCTGATCCTCGCTGGGACGACCGGCGATCGGATCCGCGTGGGCGGCTAGACCCACGCGATGAGCGCGGCGGAGTCAACTCGCGCGCGATTCCGCGCTTTGATGAGGCATTCCGGAATGGGCAGGATGACGGCTACGAAGCTGGCCTGCGCGACGGGCACCGAAACGAGCGCTTCGACCCCGTGGGTGAAAAGCGCTATCGCTCAGGCGACCACAACTACGATCGCCGCTACGGCCCCAGGGATCTCTACAAGGATCGATACCGCGACGGCTTCCACCGCGGCTACCAGGAAGGCTACTGGGACGCAAGACGATACGATCGGCGAGACGCACCGCGCTGGTGGCCCTTCGGACGTTAAGAACCGTCTGCCTATGCCAGTCGGAAGAACTTTCGCATTCGCGCCAGGAGCGACGCATGGGTCGCCGCCGGCGTTGCCCCTGGCGCGGATCTGACCGCGTCCAGTTCCGCGCGGCGCGCAGCCGCCGCCACGGCCAACGCATCCAGCACCGATGGCTGACTCCGGACGTGCGCGCCAAACGCTTCCGCTGAAATTTCAAGGAGCATGCTGTCGCGTCGCGCAGCGACCGTGGCTGATCGGGTGTCGCCGGTGAGCAGCGACATCTCGCCGAAGTAGCTTCCGCTTTCCGTGACAGCCACTTCGCATCGTTCTGGTCCGACAGAAATCACCACCGCGCCATCAGTGACCAAAAACATCGATTCGCCGGGGTCGCCTTCCCTCACCACGACATCACCGCGCCCGTACAACCGCGGCCGCGCTGCCGCCGCCAGAGCCGCGTGCACGTCGGGCGTCAGACCCGAGAAGATCGGCACGGCCGCGATCTGCTGCTCACTTCGGTGGTGCTCGGCAATCAGGTCGCGTGGCACCTCCGTGCGCGCGTACTCCACCTGGATCGGCCACGGAATCTCGATATCGCGTCGATGGAATTCGTAATAAATCGCCGTGCGCACTTCGTCCCGCGCCCGCTCGTCGTGCTCGAAGTCATGCACCCAGAACCGCGCCCTGAAGTTGATCGCGGAGGCGCCAAACTCCATCAGCATCACGTCCGGCGCCGGCTTCTCGAGCACCCGCGGACACCGCGCGAGGGCCACCATGATCGCCTCGCGCACCTGGTTGGGCGGAAACTGATAACCCGTGCCCACTTCCACAAACAACCGCGTGGGTGACAGCGGCTCTGAATAATTAGTAATGGCTTCCTTGCCGACGATGTTGTTGGGCACGATCACGAGGTTGCCGGTTTTGGTTTGAATCTTGGTGGCGCGCCAGGTGATCTCCGTGACCCGGCCCTGGAACGGGCCGACCTCAATCCAGTGCCCGGGCTTAAACGGCCGGTCGATCTGCAGCGCGAGGCCTGCGAAAAAATTGCCCAGCGTGTCCTGCAGCGCGAAGCCCACGACGACCGCGCCCACGGCGGACGCGGCGAGCAACTGCTCGGGAAACACCAGCGTGACGACCAGAAGAAAGACGCTGATAATCAGCGCGCCCTGCACGATGCCGGGCGCTCGCTCCGTGGCGTGCTCGCTGAACCACGGATGAAACAGCAGCGCGATGACTACCTGGATCGCGCCAAGAGTCAGCAGCAGTTTCTCAATGCTGAAGATGTTGCCGGCATGCCCTTCCGACAGCGCGCCTCCGACCAGCACGAGATGGGCTAAGACGGCAGCGGCCGACACGCCCAAAGTGAGCCGGAGCCTGCGGCGGAGCGCGGGGTTGCGCACCGCACACAGGAGCGTCAGCGTGGCGACAAACAGCGCCACGCCGGCGAGGAAGTGCGGGCTTGTCAGACGCGCAGTATCCACGTCAGCCCGAGATGCCCTTACGGAATGCCGCGATTTCGGCCGGCGTTATCGTCACGGTCACGCGGGCCGGGTTCGATCCGCCCCTGGAGTCGCGGTCAGGATTGACTCCGCGCGATCCGGCCGATGCCATCGTGCCGGTGTTTGTTTTGTCGGCACCCAGCTTCGATGTGACCCCACCGAGGCCGAACTTGCTTGAAGACGCCGGTGGCTTCGCCGTCGAGGTCGTCGAAGTCTCGGCCGGCTTGGCCGTGGTCGTCGTTGGCGTAACTGTCGAGCCCGTGCTGCCTGTCAGCGAGGACGCCCCTGCGGCGCCGGCGACAACCGCGACCGCGACTGGCTTGTAGACAATTGTTGCCCTGTAGCGCGCAGCGACCGTGGCGGTCGCGTTCAGCTTCTCGGATGTGATCTGTTTCGCCAACTTGTTGACGCGGTCTTTCGTTTCAGGATGTGAGGCAAACACGCCGCTCGGTTCTTTCAAGTCCTTGTTCCTGTCGGACAGGCGCGTGAGGAACTTACCCAGGCCGGCTGGGGCGTACCCGACTTTATTGGCCATCCTGATGCCTACCTGATCCGACTCGTTCTCGTCGCCGCGGTCGTACTGGTTCTCAAGCAGGTTGGCATAGGCCGAGTCGAGCATGAACTCCAGCACGTTGCTGCGTGTGGCAGCCTCGACCGCGCCACCGGTCACCTTCGATTTCTTGATCGCATTGATCGTGTGCTTCTCGGTGATGTGGGCAATCTCGTGACCGAGCACGCCGGCCAGTTCGGCTTCGTCCGCGATGAGTGCCAGCGCGCCGCGCGTGATGTGCACGAAGCCTCCGGGGGCCGCAAACGCGTTGACGCCGTCGGTGTCGAGCACGATGAACGTCCACGCGAGATTCGGCCGTGTGCTCGACGAGGCCACTACGCGGCCAACCAGCGACACGTACTTGTGCACCAGGGCGACCTGCACCACACCGTACTTCTGGCTCAGGCGGGTGCTGATGGCTGCACCCATGTCTTTTTCTTCCTGCTCGGTGATGACGAGATCCTTGACCTGGTCCGCCATGCTCTTGGCCTTGCTCAGCTTGCCGACGGCCTGCCCGAGTTTGCCGACTTGCGCCGAAGTCGGCGCCGCGACCGAGAGCATCAATACCGTGATGAACAGCATCCGCCTCATAAACGCCCCCCTAATACTTCGTGCACCACGATCGCCTGGGCCTTGCCCTTCACCATAATCGCACCAAGCTCGCGCGTCGGCACAATCGTCGTCAGTCTCGATCTCACGGCCTCGCTGATGAGGATCCGCACGCCGTGCTCCTTGGTCGCCGACTCGAGACGCGAACCCAGATTGACCGAGTCTCCGATCACCGTATAACTCATGACCGTGTCGGACCCGATGTTACCCGCAATCATGTCCCCGGAGTTGATGCCAATCCCAATGTCCACGGTGGGCATGCCCCGGGCCTTCCAGTCGGCGTTGAGCCGGTTCAGCTCCTGAACCATCTCAAGGGCCGCGGCCACGGCATGGTCAGCATGGTGCGGGTCGGTCACGGGTGCGCCGAACAGGCCCATCACCATATCGCCCACGAACTTATCTAGAGTGCCTTGGTGCCGGAACAAGACGGCCACCATCGCGGAGAAATACTCGTTGAGCTGCGCCACCACGGCTTCCGGCGTGGCCTTTTCCGAGGCGGTCGTAAACCCGCGAATATCCGAAAAGAGGACGGTCATTTCGCGGCGCTGGCCACCCAGTCGTGCGAGCGACGGATCTGCCACCAGATGCGCAAATACATCGGGTGACACGTACCGGCCGAATAGTTGTTTCATTTCGCGCTTCGCACGCCCCTCAACGAAATATTGCCAGGCGGTGCCGCCGAAAGTGGCGAGCCCGAGGCCCAACACCGGCGGCACGAGGCTGACCCACACGCCCGCCCCAATCGCTGCGGTCGTCGCCCAGACGAGGATGGCGCCCAGGACCAGGACCACGCCCACCGCCCATCCGACGGGCAGCACCACGGCCACAACCCCGGCCACAAGGCTGACGCCGGCAATGGTCAATACGTCCACAGTAGTGCCAGCCTTGCGCATGAACCGCTGCGACAACACGTCATCAACTGTCGCCGCGTGAAGCTGAGCGCCCGGCATGGACGGGCCGCCGAACGGCGACGGGTACGTGTCCTTCAGGCCGGGAGCGGTGGTGCCGATGAACACGTACTTCCCTCGGAACTCAGCTGGGTCCACGAGGGGTACGGCGCCATTCAGCAACAGGTCTTCGGAACGCAACAGGTCTATAAACGAATAGGCCGGATATGTGCGTTGCCCTTTCGCATCTGCATAGGGTCCGCGTAATCGAAGCAACATCTGACGCGACGGTAGTGCTTCACCGGTGGTCGAGCGCGCGGGTGCGGCCAGCAGTGGCACTTGCGCCGAGCCGACACGCAGGATCGACTGGTCCATCGAGACTGCCAAGGCCGGCACCCGATCGGCGGCCAGGAATGACGCCAGCCCGAGCCAGGGCACCGGCCGCCCTTGAGCGACGACAAACGGTAGCACGCGGCGCACCGTACCGTCGGGGTCGAGTTCCAGCATGGTGTGGCCGACCGCCGCGCTTGCCGCGGCGAGGTTTGCAAACGGCAGGCGCAGGTACGGCCGCACATAGAAGCCGGTCCCCGGGTCGTAGTTCACGCCGGGCAGCGGCGGCGCGGTGGGCACCGGTGCTTCCGCGGTGGACGAGCCTTCAAAAATCGCTTCAGCCGCCAGCACCACGTTTCCGGCGCGCCTGACGCTTTCAACAAGCGCAGCATCCGATTCGGCGCCCGACATGGTCGCGCCGCTGTCTCCCAGCGGAAACGCACCGCGAAGATCCCGGTCCACGAACAGCACATCGTAGGCGATGACCTTCGCCTGCCCGCGCGTAAGAAAATCCACCACGGCCGAGTGCACCACCCGCGGCCACGGCCATCGGCCAAACGTAGGTTCCAGTAGTCGCAGCGACGATTCATCGATTTCGACGATGACTATGTCCTGATGCGCCGCACCACCTCGCGCGAGGCTGGTGCCATGCGTGGCCACGATCCGGCGGTCGTACGTGGAAAGCTCCTGGTCGGTAAAGACCTGGAACAGGCCGAGGCCGGAGGCCAGCGCCCACGCCAGGCCGCCGATGGCGAGACCGCTCGCGACTTTTCTCATCAACCTGTGAAGAGTAGCCTGTTGCGGGTCGTCCGCCTACGCCGAATAGTCGCTGCGCTCCTGGCTCTGGCGGACAGCCTTCGCAATGCGTTCGCTGGCTCGCCAGTCGTAGCAGTGAGCGAAGCGAACGTTCTTGCGAAGGCTGGTAGCGGTACGGGGATTCGAACCCCGGTTCTGTGGTTGAGAACCACATGTCCTAACCCCTAGACGATACCGCCATGGATGGGGCCGGTCACGACCCTAACAGGAACCCTGAACGTAGCATCGTGGCGAGAAGGTGGTCAAGTCAGAGATAATCGACAGGTTCGATTGCTGCCATGACTTTGACCCGTATTTCTGCCGCCGCTCCTCTTCTGATTTTGGTCCTGACCCTGGCCACCTGCTCACCCGCGCCCACGCCGGCTGCTCCGCCACCGGCTGCCGGCGGCAAAAGGATAGACAGCGCCACGGCCGGTTCGGTGACCGGTCGCATCACATTCACGGGACAAGCTCCGAAACCCGAACTCCTGCAGATGGGCAAGGACGCCGCGTGTGTGGCCGGCGCCGGGCCCAACCCGCAAAGCGACGCGGTACTTGTGGGCGAAGATGGCGGGCTCAAGAACGTCTTCGTCCACGTCAAGGCGACGTTTGATGAATACACCTTCGACACACCGGCCGAAGCCGTCACCATGGACCAGAGGGGGTGCGTATATGCGCCGCGGGTGTTCGGCGTGCGCGTGGGCCAGCTGATCGAAATTGTAAACAGCGATGACACGGTGCACAACGTGCACGCCCTGCCGATGCAGAACCAGGAATTCAATGAGAGTCAGCCGCGCGCCGGGATGCGCACGACGAAGATTTTCACCGTGCCTGAAGTGATGGTGCGATTCAAGTGCGACTTCCACGGATGGATGGCCGCGCATGTCGGCGTGATGAGCCATCCGTTCTTCGCGGTCACCGACGCCGCCGGCGCATTCAACCTCAAGGGACTGCCGCCGGGCATGTACACCATTCAGGCCTGGCACGAGACGTTTGGCACACGCACGCAGCAGGTCACAATCGCCGCAGGCAGCCAGCAGAGCGTGATGCTGGCCTTTGGCCCGGCCTGAAATGCCGTCCACACCTTCGCGCGTCGCCGATTGGATCACGCTCGCCAAGATCCGGGTGAATACCCTGGTCGTTGCCACCACCGCGGGCGGTTACTACATGGCCACGCCTGGCGACGTGGATCTGGCGCGTCTGGCGACCACATGCGTTGGCACGGCGCTTGTGGCCGGCGGCGCGGCTGCGTTTAACCAGGTAAGTGAGCGCGATACCGATGCCCTGATGGACCGCACCAGGAACCGGCCTGTGGCGGGGCTCCGGATGTCGCCGGGCGAAGGCCGCATCGTCGCCGCAGTACTTTCAGCCGCCGGGTTGGGCATCCTCGGTGCCACAGTGAGCATGCTGGCGATGGGGGTGGCGCTGGCCACGCTGGTCAGCTACGTCCTCTGTTACACGCCGCTCAAGCGGTATACGTCCTTTTCAACCGTCGTCGGTGCTGTGCCGGGCGCGTTGCCGCCGATGATCGGCTGGGCTGCCGCGCGCGGGTCGATCGACGAGCTGGCGGGTTGGTCGTTGTTCTTCATCATGTTCATTTGGCAACTGCCGCACTTCCTGGCCATCGCGTGGATTTATCGCGAGGACTACAGCCGCGCGGGCCTACCGATGTTACCGGTGATCGACCACTCGGGCGCCATGACCGGACGCCAAATGGCGCTCTGGGCCGCCACGCTGGTGCCGGTCAGCGTGATGCCCACGGTGGTAAGTCTGGCTGACCAGACGTACGGCATCGGCGTGCTGATTCTCGGCCTGATGCAGTTTGCCTTGACCGTCCGCTTCGCCTGGTCGCGCACCAAGACCAATGCG
The DNA here is from genome assembly GCA_005799825.1 of Acidobacteriota bacterium. Classification (GTDB taxonomy): domain Bacteria; phylum Acidobacteriota; class Vicinamibacteria; order Vicinamibacterales; family SCN-69-37; genus SYFT01. The sequence goes on from SYFT01000006.1 coordinate 47,859, forward strand.
CGCGTGGTATTCTCCGCGTCTATTATTTATCTGCCACTCCTGTGGGCACTCATGGCAGTGGCGAAGTTGGGAAAGTAGCAACTGGGGAGATGGGGAAATGATTCGATGATCTCGGTTACCGACCTTCCGACACTGAACGCCTCGCTGAATGCGCTGTGCACGATATTGCTTGTCGTCGCGTACTTTCACATCCGGGCTCGGCGCATTGAACAGCATCGCAAGACGATGCTGGCGGCGTTTGGGACGTCGGTGTTGTTTTTGATTTCCTACGTGATTTACCATGCCCAGGTGGGATCGAAGCCGTTCCCCGGCACCGGGATGCTGCGCACGATCTACTTCGTCATCCTGATACCGCACATCATCTTGGCAGCCGCAGTGGTGCCGCTCGCACTCATGACGCTGCGGCGGGGCCTGAAGCGCGAGGATGCCCGCCATCGCGCTATCGCGCGGTGGACACTGCCCATCTGGCTGTTTGTCTCGGTGACCGGCGTTATCGTTTATCTGATGTTGTACTGGCCACAACCCGCTGCCTAAGATTGGCCACCGTCAGCGCGGTGTTGTTGAGCGCGCGATGATCATCCGCGTCGCAGGGGTTAGTTGTCAGGACTCCAAGAACGCAGTCGGTGCGAGTGCCACCCGGCACCCCCATCGCTTCTCCAGGCAGGAACCAGAGGTTCCCGCGGCAGGCGAAACTTCCCCCGTTGCAAAACGGGTTCAGGCGATTGTCAGGATTAGCCCACGCCAGCAGCCGCGTGCAGTTGAACCCCTGCACGGCACAGGCGTCGTTATACGACATGACGGTTCGCCACCGCTGGCCTAGGCGGGTGTTGTTGTAGCCGTGGGCGTAGGTGTAGGGGGTGATAGCTGTGCTCACGTACCAGTCGTGGTGCGCCCCCATGTTGTGCCCCCACTCGTGGGCCACGGTCAGGCCGGGCGTGACACACACGGTATCCGTGACGCTGTAGCCGAACGGGTCGAACGCGGGGCTGACAGTGGACATCACGTAGGCAATTCCGCAGGCATCGGCACCGCTGCCCGGGTGCACCAGCATCATCACAAGATCGGCGCCAAACTGATTTCGCAGCGCTGCCACGCCGCTCAAGGCGCCGGCGCCGGTACGAAGGCTGGTGAGGTTCGTGCCGAAGGACCCGACTTCCGTGTACGGCACCAGAGCGCTGTGCACCAGGCGCACCCGATGCTTGACATCGCTGTTCGCATACGTTGTGTTGGTTTCGCTGAGGCCGATGTTGATGAGGTTGGCCATTCCTGCCGCACCCCCCGCGTGTTGCTGCGCCAGCGATGTGTAGACCACCATGACGTCAATGATGTCGGCCGTATCGGTAATGTTGCGATCGGCTGCGGTAGCCAGGGCCTCGGGAGAGTACGTGGGTTCGAGCGGATCCGCCTCCCGTGGAAGCGCGGCCTGATTCACCTGCGAGATCACGTGTACTTCGCCCGCAGGCTGGGGATTGGCGGCCCGTGACTCCGCCGATGCTGGGCGAATGTTGAACGTGCCTGAGGGCATCACCACGCTGCCGGCCAGCAGTCCTCCCCCGTACACCAGCGTGACCGAGCTTCCGGGCACACCATCTACGTGCCCCACCCAGGTGACACCCGACGTATTGGGATCGAAGCGATCGAATGCCGCGACGATGGAGACATCGGAAAAGAGTTCGAGCGACAAGGACGGTTCGCGAACCAGTTGCGGGCGGGTCCGGGGATCCGGCAGTGTGTTGACGTCCAGCGCCACCGCGCGCGACCGCATCACGCTCTGGTTGCCGGAGGCGAGGATTTGGTTTAGGGCCGCGCCCGGCAACAGCGCGTCGGTCGACAGCGAACTCGACGACGCCTGAACAGGCCCCAGCCACGACGGGCTCAGCGCCATGACCAAGCCGGCTCCGGCCAGCACACCTGCGCGAACCAGCGACAAAGATCTACCCATACTCTGCCTCCCGCTGCAACTATACTGCCGTCCACGCGCTTTTTTTCAGGGAGACACGCATGCACCCTTCGCCCCGATCCGTTCGCCGGCCCGACACGCGAGTCTTCGCAACGCTGACCGCCATCGCCCTTGCCGGATTGTGGCCGGCAGCTGCCCAGGCCCAGAACGCGGCTCGGCCCAGCAAGTGGACCATCGAGTTCTCCGGCGGCGTGTCCTCCTCATCGTCAGCCTCAAGCGGAGGCGCTGCGCCGACGTTTGCCCCGGGCACGCCGTTCACGACTCAATCCGGGCAGCAGAGCCGGGCAGTCTCTTCCTGGTACTTCGGCGATGGTGCGGGACTTTTAAATCAGGTGCAGGCCCGCTTCGCCGCCATCGCCGGCACGCCCTTCCCTGAAATTACACCGCTCGATTCCGCGTTGGGCGGCAACGCCGCAAGCCGCAAGAGCGGTGGCGCGTTTGGCATTCGCGTGGGGCGAACGCTCACGGCGAAGCTCAGCATCGAATTCAGCGCCGAGCGCAGCCTGGCGAAGCTGGGGTTGACCAGTGCACTGCAGAATGCGCTGGAAGCCAGCAGGGCCAGCTTTGAGGACGCGTTCCTGGCGTTGCTCAGCACGGCGCCGGTCACCAATCTGACGGTCTCTTCACAGCTCACCACACCCGATCGGGCGAACAGCCAGACGCGGGTGGCGGGCGCGGTGAAGTGGACAGTGCTCAGCGGAAACAAGTTAGCGGCATATATGACCGCCGGAGGCGGGGTGATGCTGAATAGCGGCGCAGGTCCTGAGGCGATCCTCAACGGCAGATATACATTCAGGCTCTTCGGCGCGTTCCTTATGGACGAAACCGACCGCGTGGTGGTGAGCGTGACTCAGCCGAAGAACAACGCGATGGGCCTTGTCGGCGGCGGATTCACATACGACCTGTCTGCGCGCACTGGAATACGAGCCGACGTGCGCTTGCTCGTGAACTCCACGAAGGAAGTGACGAAACTGACCGCTGCGCCTGCCCTTGTCACGGCTACGGCCAGCACCACCGGCGTCTTGCCCTCGGTCACAAACCCGGGGATCCAGTTCAGCACGCAACCAAACGTGCGGTCGACAATGAGTGGCCCAAATCTGAGCCTCACGCTGTTCGAAGGCTCGGGCACCAACCGGCAGGTGGCGGTGACCATCGGGGTATTTAGGCGATTCTGAGTCCCGGGTCCGGGACCCTAGACTAGTAAAGCAGGTACTTGGCGCGCAGCAGGCGCCAGCGCGCTTCGCCGCCGCTCCACGTGGCCGCGATGGCGGCCGGGTCGTCGCCACTCTTGAGGCGCGCCAGGCCGGAGGCTGATCCAAACAGCCGCAACGAGGAATCGATCTCGAACATGTCCGGGAACAGCCGCAGGAGCGCGGACGCGATTTCCACGCCCATCCGCACGGGACGCACGGCATTTCTGTCGGTGACAACAATAAAGACGCCCTGGCAGGCTTCGTTGGCAAACTTGCTCGCGTTGGGCGTGAACTGTTCAGGATAAAACCGCACGCCTGGAATCGCCCGGGCGTTCAGCGCTTCGGCGAGGCGGACACCATCGATCCACGGCGCACCGACATGTTCGAAAGGCGTATCGGTGCCGCGCCCGACCGAGAGGTTCGCGCTCTCGAATGACGCGAGCCCTGTATACAGCGTGGCGGCGTAGAGGTTCCGCATGTTTGGCGACGGGCTAATCCACATCAGCCCGGTGTTATCGAACCAGCCGTCACGCCGCCAGTTGCGCATTGCCACAACCGTCAGGTCCGCGCCGATCTTTTTCTCTGCATTAAACAGCCGTGCGAGTTCGCCAAGGGTCATGCCGTGGCGGGTGGGCATAGCAGGCAGGTAGCCAATGAAGCTCACTGCATCGAGATCAAGTACAGGGCCCTCGATGTGCACGCCGCCAATGGGGTTCGGCCGATCGAGTACGAAGACCTTGATCTTGCGCGATGCCGCCTCCTCCATCACAAACGCCATCGTGGTCATGTAGGTGTAGAAGCGCGCGCCAACATCCTGCAGGTCGATGACGATGGCGTCGAGGCCGGCGAGCATCGCGTCGGTTGGACGCCGTGTGTCGCCATACAACGAGTGAATCGGCAAGTCGGTCTTGGCGTCGTGCGTGGAGGGTACGGCGGCGTCCAGAATTCCGCGGATGCCGTGTTCGGGGCTGAAGAGGGCGGCCAGCTTCACGTCCGGGGCGGCGGCCAGCACGTCGATGGTGGCGGCGCCGTCACGCACGCGGCCGGTGTGGTTGGTGAGCAGGCCCACACGCAGGCCCTTGAGCGCGGCGAACCCGCCGGCACGAAGCACATCGATGCCGTTCTGCACGGGCGTGTACGCGGGCGGCGGCACGTCCGGCGTCTGTGACTCGAATGTGCGGCGCGTGCCGGCCAGACCCGTGGCGGGCAGTGCCGTGAACGCCGACGCTGCAATCGTGGCCACGCGGGCGCGCAGCGGCGTGACGTCACCTTTGCCGTCAGGATGCACCCGGTTGGACATGAACACGACGAACACCTGCGTGGCCGGGTCCACCCAAAGCGACGTGCCGGTGAAACCCGTGTGGCCGAAGGAGCCGATGGGCAGCAGTTCGCCGCGGTTGGAGGAATAGGACGAGTCCATGTCCCAACCGAGGCCACGCACACTGGGCAGGCCATCGGGCGTGGACGGACTTGTCATTCGCGCCACCGCCAGCGGCGAGAGCACACGGGCGCCGCCCAGGTCCCCGCCACGCAGCAACATGCGTGCGAATCGTGCGGTGTCGTCGGCAGTGCTGAAGAGACCCGCGTGTCCGGCCACGCCACCCATACGGCGCGCAGTGGGGTCGTGCACGATGCCGCGAAGCATCTGGGCGCCAGGACCGGCGCAGGGCCATCCGTACTGCGTGCACACCTCGGTCGGTGCGATGCGGCCGCGCAACGCTGCCGGCGGCATGAACATCGTGTCCTTCATGCCGAGCGGTCGAAACAGGCGCGCGCCGACAAATTGTTCAAAGGGCTGCCCGCTGACTCTGGCCACGATGTCTGCCAGCAGGAAGAACCCGATATCGCTGTAGACGAACTGCCGGCCGGGCGCGGAGCCAAGCACTTCGTCGTTCGCGAGTGTGATGGCTGCCTCGTAGCCGACCCACGGGTCGGCCAGGTCCACATCGGGCCGAAGGCCTGACATGTGCGTCAGAAGGTGACGGACGGTGACACGGTCTTTGCCGTACTTCGCGAACTCAGGGATGAACTGCGCCACCGGATCGCTCAGGCGAACCTTGCCGTCTTCGACGAGCATCATCACGGCGCTTGTGGTGGCGATGACTTTGGTCAGCGAGGCCATGTCGAACATCGTGCCGACAGTCATCGTCTCGGGGGCGGGCATCAACGCGCGATGGCCGTACGCTTTTCGAAAAACGACCGTGTCACCGCGGCCGACCAGCACCACGGCGCCTGGCAGCTTTTTTTCGGCGATTGCCTCGGCGACGACTTCGTCGATCTTCGCAAGCCGCGCGGCATCCACCCGTGCCGCTCCAGCGGGCGTTGGCGAGGCCACCTGCGCCTGAGGCATCATCACCGCCGCTGCCCAGGCCACCACTCCGCATGCTACCAGCCACGGGCGCCGTTGTTCTCGCGTCATGGCGGCAATTATACGGGCGGCAGGCCGCCTCAAGCTGGGCCTTGCCACCGACTTTAGACTGACGACTATCTGGCCGCGTTCGCCCAGTCTGCGTCCGCCACCCTGGTCACGCTCGACCGGAAGGTCCGAACAAGATACCCTACAGTAGACGTGCTCGCGCTGGCGTAGCCGATTCCTGCTAATGTTCCTCTGGAGGCTCCAGATACATCGTGACGACTGACACGCTTCGCCCCCGAATACTTGTGCTTCTAGCCGGGCTGCTCGGCCTTGCGGTCACGTTCGGGGCGTTCACGACGCCCGGACTGACGGCAACGAGCCAGGAAGAAAAGAGTCTTTATCTCACTGTCGTCGACAAAGACGGCAAGTCGGTGACGGACCTGACGACGCCGGAAGTCCTCATTCGCGAAGACAACCAGGACCGCGAAGTGGTGAGCGTGAAACGGGCGACGGCACCTATGGCCATTGTGCTTCTGGCGGACACAACGACAAATGCCGGCGAGGGCTCGATGATGAGCGGCCGGGGCAGTCAAGGCGTCGGCCTCGGCACGTTCTCGCCCGAACTCATCCGGGACATCCGCAAGGCGATCGGCGGGTTCGTGAAAGACATGGCGGCCGCCAGTCCTGAAACGCAGATGGAGTTGATGGAGTTCGGCCAGGCGGCGATCACCATCACGAAGATGACGTCAAACGTTGCGGACCTCGACAAGGGCGTGGCGCGCTTGTTCCCAAAGCCCGGGGCGGCTTCCGTACTGCTCGAGGCGATTATCGAGGCCAGCAAGTCGCTGTCGAAAACCAAGACGCCTCGCCGGAACATCGTCGCCCTCAATATTGAGCCCGGCGACGAGCAGAGCCGCCAGAACATCCGCCAGTTGCATGAAGAACTGTCGAAGTCACACGCCAACCTGTGGGCGGTCTCGTTGCAGCCTGGCACGAATCAGAACGCGGCGCGCGGCCTGGTGCTCGAACAGTTGACCGCCAACACCGGCGGCCGGCGTGAGTTCATCCACGCCGAGTCGGCGCTCGAGACCATGATGAAGAACATCGTGGACAACCTGAACCACCAGTACGAAGTGACCTACAAGCGGCCCGGCGGCGGTAGGGCACAGGGCGTGCTCGTAGGTGTCCGGCGTGACGGCCTGAAGCTCTACGCCAACCGGATCCCACCGCAGTAGCGCGGATTCCAGGACCATGATTCGTCGCGGGGTGTCCGTGGGCCTGGCGGCCCTTGTGGTGGCCGCCGGCACGGCCTGGCTGCTGAACCGTACGCCCGCGTACGACCTCAGCCAGCAGGCCGACCAAAACATCCTGCTCATCACCATCGACACCCTGCGCGCCGACGCGCTGGGGTCGTATGGTGGCAGGGCGGCCACGCCGCACCTGGACGCACTGGCATCACAGGGCGCGAGGTTCACATTCGCACACGCCCACGCGGTCGTGACGCTGCCCTCACACACCTCCATTCTCACAGGGCAGCTGCCGTACGAACACGGCATGCGCGACAACGCCGGCTTTCGCGTGAAAGACGGCACGGCCACACTCGCCACGCGGCTGAAGCCGCTGGGGTTTGCCACGGGAGCTTTCGTCGGAGGTTTCCCCCTCACCAAGCGGTTCGGCCTGTCGCCGGGGTTTGACGTGTACGACGACCAGATCAGCGAGATGAAGAGCGACGTGACCTTCACGCTGCCTGAACGGCGGGCCGATGAAGTGGTGACACGCGCGCTCGATTGGGTCCGCCGCACGCCCGGAAAGTTCTTCGGGTGGGTGCACGTCTTCGACCCGCATTCCCCATACAAACCGCCCGCCGAGTTCGCCGGCAAGTCGCCCCGCCCGTACGACGACGAAGTGTCGTGGGTGGACCACGCACTCGAGCCACTGCTGACGCACCTGGCCACGCTGTCGAGGCCCACCACGGTGATCGTCACGTCCGACCACGGCGAGAGCCTGGGCGAACATGGCGAAGAAACCCACGGCATGTTCGCGTACGAGGCGACCTTGCGCGTGCCTCTGATTGTGGCGACCATCCAGCCGGCCGGCGCCATCGCGAAGACACGCGGGACAACGATCGACACCCCGGCCCGCCATATCGACATTGCACCGACCGTGCTCGATGCCGTCGGCGTTCCCGTCGACCCGAAATGGCTGGGCACATCGTTGCGCCCGCTGATCGCCGATGGCGACGGTCCCGACCGGCCGAGCTACTTCGAATCCATGAGCTTCAATCTCGTACGCGGCTGGGCACCGCTCCGTGGCGTGCTGCAGGAACGCACGAAATACATCGACCAGCCGATCCCCGAAATCTACGACCTGGCCGCGGACCCGGGCGAGGCAAGCAACCTCGCGACCCGCCAGTCCGACCGCCTTCAAGTACTGACGAATCTGCTCCGCACCTTCAGCACGGCGCCGCCGGATCGACCGGGACAAATTTCAGCCTCGGAGCGGGAAGCCCTGCGGTCACTGAGCTACATCGCAGGCAGCGCTCCTGAGCGCACGGTGTTCACGGAAGCCGACGACCTCAAGAACCTGGTCACCCTCGATCGCGACCTGCATCGGGCCTCCGAATTGTTTCGGGAGAATCGAACGGCTGAAGGCGTGCAGATGCTCCGCAGCGTCATCTCCCGTCGTCCCGACACGGCCGACGCGTATATTTCGTTGGCCTATTCGGAGTGGGAATCGGGCCAGTGGCCGGCAGCGATCGCCACGCTCGAGGCGGGCCTGGCGGCCGGCGCCCCTGACCGTGACCTCCGTATCAGGCTGGGCATCTACCTGGCTGAGAGTGGCACCAACCTCCCGAAGGCGATTGCCCTCCTCGAGTCGCTGCCGGACACCGACGTGGAAGGCCTCAACTCCCTCGGCCTGGCCTATGGCCGCGCCGGGCGCTTTCGGGACGCGATTGCCGCGTTCCAGAAAATCCTCGCGCTCGATGCCACGAGCGCCCTCGCACACCAGAACATTGCGACGATGCTGCTGGAGGAGGCGGGGAGGCCCGGCGGTGACCGCGGCGCGAAATTGCGCGAAGCGGAACAGTTCGCGCGACGAGCGGTGGACCTCGACTCGTCACTGGCCAAAGGCTTCACTACTCTGGGAGTCATCCTGGCCCAGACCAACCGGAGGCCTGACGCGATCGAAAGTTGGAAGCGCGCAGCACAGTTGGATCCGGAGGAATTCGACGCCCTCTACAACCTGATCGTGTTGCTCGCCGACGCGGGCCGCATCGGCGAAGCACGCACCTACGGTGAGCAGTACGTGAGGACGGCTCCGCCGCAACTGGCCGGCGATGTGGAAGCCATCCGGCAACTCCTGAGGCGATGATGTTTTTCGTTGCGCGTAGTGGACTCGGGCTCGAGTAACAGCCCGATCCGCGTTCCCCGAGCTACGACCGAATTTCAGCGCTTTCTAACTGTCGCGATCGCTGCGCCGGCCTGTTGGCCACCGACGCGGACGTTGGCGCGCAGGCGGTAGACGCCCGGCTTGAGGTCGTCGATCGGATACTCGACCGCTACGCGCAGAACGCCGGGCGAAAACTGCGGCACCACTTCGCGCTCGTCGACGGGGTCGGTCTCTCCTGCGCGCGTGAGAATCAGCTCCACCTCGACGTCGTTCTTCAGTGCGTCGATCATGCCGGGGGCGCCTCCCGAGGGCGCGTAGAGTTCCAACAGCGCCTGGAGGCTTGTGGCCGCCGGCGGCAGTTCTTCAAGCGCCATGCCGTGCGGTTGCCCCTTGGCGTCCACCCACGCGATGATCAAATCGCTGGCGGCAAACGGTCCCATCGAACTGAGCTCGGCCTCAACCGGAACCTCCAGCGCGCCCAGAGCGCCTGTGGCATCAGCCACGGCCAGCCGCAATCGATACGAGCCGGGTTCCGCCGGCAGCGACACGGACACCGTGAACGGCTCGCCGGTTGCGGGCACGCCGATCTCGCGGCGGCCGGTGGTGATCGCGCCCAGTGAGGCGCCGTCCTTCACCAATCCGAACATCGCCACCAGCGGCCCGCGCACGGTGCTCGGGATCTCCGCGTTCACGTTGAGGTCAAGGGCAGACGATGATGACCGGCGGAGAGCGGTGGCCACCTTGAGCGGCACCGCGCCGTGAGACTGGCCTTGGCCGATGGCCGCCCTAAGTCTGTCGTCCACGGTGGGCACCGCGGCGGCCAGGACTGACGACGCAGGCGCCACACCGTGTCGGTTGGCAAGCACCGTCAATCCACGGCGCCTCACTTTGGCCTCGACGCTTGTGATGCGTGACGGATCCACGTCGGGCGGTGGCTCGATGCCTAGACGATAGACAGCAGCACTGGCGTTTCGCACGCGTGCGAAGAACGTATCGGGCTGGCCGATGATCCGGTAGAACTGCCCGCCCGCCATCTCGGCGGCCAATTGTCCGCCCGCAAGAAACATCTTGTTGTCTTCAATGCGGCGCTGCGGCGCACCGGTGTCGGCCTGTGCCGTCACCGAAGGCGCCACCTGATGGCGCCCCGCGTCGGTCAGGCTGAGGTCCCGCTCTTCCATCAGCACGCTCACTTGAACGCCTGCCGCGGCGGCCGCACGAGCCACAGGCGTGAGTTCGTCGGCCCTGCGGCCGACGGCGAGCCCGTCCGACAGCAGCACCAGATGCTTCAACCCTGTCGCCGCGCGCATCGCGTCGATCACCGAGACGTACGCGGACACCTGTCGCCGGGTAGTCTGTCGGGTGCGGGACGCGATGGTACGCGCCTGCCGGCTGACTTGTCCGGCGCAGTTATTGTTCGCGATGACCACCTCGAGTGCCTGCGCATCCACGGTGGATCGATCCCCGTTGAAACACGCCCGGGCAATCGCCACTTTAAGTTCCTCGAGATTCCCATCGTCGATCTCGATGGCCTGGTGAACACCCACCGAACCGTCTGCGTCAGGCTCTGCAGTCTCGGCGGCGGGAGCACCGACAGGAGTCAGCGCCTGCGGATTGCCCCCCTCGCCCGCTGCCTTGGCGAGCACCGCCCGGACACGCGGTCGGTCGGCCGTCGGATTAACGGCGGCTGACCCGCTGGTCGTGGCGATGCCCACAAGATCGACGGCCGGTAGAGCGTCCACGAACTTCTTTGCCGCCTGAAACAGCGCCTGGCCGCGCATCGGCTCAAACGACAAGTCATCGATCAGCAGGACGAATACGCGGTCTTCGCCGGCCTTGATGGCGGCTGCCACGACGCCCTCATTGGTGACCGTCTGCCGCCCCTGCCGGACGCCTTCAGGAGCCTCGGCTAGTTTCGGCACAACGGCTACGGCGGTCGGGGCCAACTCCCCGGCTGCCTGCACGAAGCTCAGCACCTTGACAGGACGTACCTTGCCGTTGAGTCTTACCTCAAAATCACTGGCCGCGAGACCGGCCACAGGCTTACCGTCCCGGTCGAGAACGGACACATCCATGGTCACGAGCGTGACCGCGCTCCGGAACGTCGGCAGTTGCTGCGACTGAGGCGACAACGCCGTCACCAACGTCAGCGCCAGACAGACATACCGCATGTGACCATCCTACCCCCGAGGCGGGTGTAGAATCGCACTACCAGCCTCGATCGCTTCCGGAGCCCGCGCATGCGCAATTACCGCAGCCTCGCCTGTGTCATTCTCGGTCTTGTGGCCTTGTGGAGCGGTGGTGTGGCCACCCAGTCCGTTCCGCCGACCCAGGCGCCGCCTCAGGCCACCTTCCGTACCATCACCTCGCTCGTCGAAGTGGATGTGGTCATTCACGACAAGAAGGGCGACTTCGTCGGCGGGTTGACCGCTGACGACCTGCAGCTGTTTGAAGACGGCACGGCCCAGAAGATCGAACAGTTCTATATGGTCTCGCACGAGCGGGGCGGGCAGCTCATCCCGGTCACCGGCGACCAGGACGTGACACCTGAAGACCGCGCGCGGCGCATCTTCGTAGTGATGTTCGACGAGGGCCACCTGGCCCACGACTCGCTGATGCGCAGCAAGGCCGGCGTGGCCACGTTCATCAAAGAGAACATCGGGCCAGGCGATTTTGGAGGAATCTTCCTGAACGGCAAGATGCACAATGGGCGCCTGACGACGAGTCCGGCTGAACTTCTGGCCGGCGTCGGCAGCGTGACGATGGGCTTTGAGAACCGGCAGTCGATCCTCTCGACGTTCCGCGAATTCCCCAGGATCCCGAGCGAAATCGACGCCATGCGTATCTCGGAAGGGTCGATTGAGGTGGCGCGGCGCCTGGGCGCGGCCGTCTGCCAGGAGGACCCCCAGTCGTGCGCGCTCAACGGCGGCCTGAACCAGGTGGAGAACCTCATCCAACAGAAGTCGCGTCTGTACGTGCGCCAGGCGCGCATCCTGACATATGCAACGCTGCAAAATCTGCGGTATGTCGTCAGCCGCCTCAGTCGCATCCCAGGCCGGAAGACTTTAATCTTCCTCTCAGAAGGGTTTTTCGTGGAGGAATCTCGCGACGACCTGCTCGCCATCGGCGCGGACGCGGCGCGCGGTGGGACGACGATCTACTCAATCGACGGCCGCGGCCTGATTGGTACGCCCTCGGCGACGTCGGACGCGCTGCGCACGGAAGCCGGCCGGTCTACGTCTTTTGATAGCGGTGAGGTCGCACCGTTCCTGCTGACGTCGGCCACGGGCGGTCTGCGCATCCAGAACATCGACTTCATCAGCCGTGCGTTGAACATCGTGGTGCGCGACACGAGCACGTACTATGTGATTGGGTATCGTCCCAACAACGCTGTCATGGACGGCAAGTTCCGAAAGATTGAAGTGAAGGCGAACGTGTCGGGCGTCAATGTCCGCTCGCGCAAGGGCTATGCCGCCGTGGCCCTGCCGCCCATGCAGGCCGTGCGCGAAGGTTGGAAGTAGCTCTACTTGATCGTGACCTTGACCTCGAAGCGCCGGTAATTGCGGTAGTCGGCCACGCTGCGAATCTCCTCGAATTGCGTCTGAATTCGCGTGCGGGGATCGGACCCCACCTGCCCTCGGGCGCCCTCAAGATAGTGTTCGATGAACCTGGTCGGCACCCACATGCCGAGCCGGGCCTCCAGGGCGTATTCCGTGGTCAATTCGGCCTGCACCGCACCCAGCGTGGCTTTCAGTATCGCCTGCTTGATGCGGCCGGTGGTCGCGTGCACAACGAACTCTCCGGTTGAGGGCACGGGCGAGCGTGACAGGTCCTGTAGCAGCGTGTCTGGCACACGGGCTTCCTTCGCGGCGATCGTCACCCAGACGCCATCCGCCCTCTTTTGCACACGCCTACGCTCGAATGTGACGTGAGGGCGATAACGATCAGCTAGCAGCAGGAGGCTCAGGGTTGGCTCGTTAAAGTTGTGGACAATGCGGCCCAGATTGAACCGCGAGTTGTATCGTTTGAATGTCCTGGCGACCTCGTCGGGCGGGAGCCTGCGCAGGGCTTCGCGCAGGTTGGGCCGGTCGTTGATGGCCTTGCCGTTTTGTGCGAGCACGTCACGGATGGCCATCCAGTCGCTGCCGGGCGCGTACATAAAAAACACCTCACTCTGAAGGGTCCTCAGGCGTGGCATGGTCTCTTCGCGCGGCGCCTGACCATGAATCTGCTGCCGGTATTCCTCGTTGGCCAGGATGGCAGTCAGTTCACGCTGGTAGCCATTGACGTAGGCGACGGCTGCCGCCACCACGGTGTCGAGGCTCGTGGAGTCCTCGACGGCCGCGCGCTGCCGCGCCCCCAGCGGCAGAGTGGCAGCGACTAGCAGGCTCAGGACGAGCGCACGTCTCACGCGGCCTCCTTGAGTGGCAGGCAAAAAAAACGGCCCCGGGCATTGTATGCCCGGGGCCGGTATGTTGTTCGCTTACGCCCTGTCTAGAACCAGAGCGTCACGCCGGCGCGGAACACGCGCGGCGGCAGGATCGAGCTGATGCGGTCGATCGGAAGAACCGGGTTCAACGCCGTACCCAGCTCGCTCAGGTTGTTGCTCGCGAAGCCGAGCACCGGCGCCGAGTTCGTGATGTTGAATCCGTCAAGCGTAAACTTGACCCGGTTCTGACCGCCCCTGAACGTGAACGTTTTGTTCAGGCCAAGGTCCCACAGGAGCGTCCGCTCCAACCGCGTCGTATCTTCGGGCTGGAACCGCAGCGAGCTGTAGCTGATCGCGCCCGTGGTGCCACCATACACCTGACCGGGGCCGTTGATAAACATGGTGCGCTGCTGGCCATCGTTCATGTTGAAGTTCGTGGACGCCATGATGCCCCAAGGCAGGTCATAGCTGCCGTTCACCTTGAACAGATACCGCGCGCCGGTGTTCAACCCATTGTAGTACTCGAGACCTGTTGGATTGCTGTAGCTGCCCAATGGGCTGTAGTCATTGCGCTTCTGCAGTGTGAGCGCGATGTTGAGCTGCCACTTGTCGCTGTACCGCTTGTTGAGGGTCAGGTCCACGCCCTGGTAGGTCTGGTAGCTCAAGCTCGTGTCGGTGACCGACGCGCCGGAGGGTCGCGCCAGCCCCTGCTTCACCACGTAGTAGTTCGCCGATTTGCCTGTCACCGGATCTACGTAGACGTTGGGGGTCGTGTCATAGACACTCGACGCGGGAAAGCCCGCCGCCCCAGGCTCGAAGCCGATAATGTAGCCAGCGGTGCCATTGTCATACCGGCGGTAGATGTAGTCTGCCCCCACCGCCAGGTTGGGCACCAGTTCGTGCGAGGCGCCAACCGTGACTTCCCTCGTCCGGCTGAGCTTCGCACTATCGGCCACGCGGTTGCCCGAGGCAACGATTGAGCCGTTCACAAAATTGCTTGGCAAGGCTGCTATGCCGACAAGTTCCGGGCGCTGGATCAATCCATCACGATTCGCGTCTGTCCAGCAGCTGGCACCCGCCGTGACGCTGCACGCGCCACTGGCCTGGTTGGGACCCCAGCCCACAATGAAGTTGCCCAGCCCCGACAGGGCGTTGGCCAGCGTGATCTTCGTCTGGTAGTAGTAGGACCCTGAGGCCTTCAGCGCCGTCTTGCCGTTGCCAAACAGGTCATATGTCATCGACACCCTGGGCGAGAACTGATGGAACGCGCGCAATTCTTCGACCTGGCCCGTCAGGGGGCTCAGGCCGCCCGTGGCCCCCTGTTCGCAGTAGCCCGGCAGAATATCCGGAATAATTTCATTCGCCGTCACGCACCCACCCAGCCACTTGGACTGCTGCCAGTCGTACCGCAGACCCGCGTTCACGCGCAGCCGCTTGTAGCTGTAGGAATCCTGGATGTAGCCATTGTACGACCACCAGTCGTTGTTGAGCAGGTAGTCGCGGGCTAGTTGCGCCTGGTAGGGCACCAGCCCGGTCGCCCCACCCACGGCTGTGTAGGCCCTGCCGTCGCCACAGTTCGCGAGCAAGTTGCCCACGCACTGCACGACCGCCCGGCCGCCGCCGCTCGGGTGCGTGAACGACGTAATCGGATTCTTGCGGTAGCCGACGCCGAACTTGAAGCTGTGGTCGCCGCCGAGGACGTTCGTCAGGAACAACGTGCCGTCCGTTTTGATGTCGAGCGACGGGCGGATGGTCTGGTAGTTACTGAAGAGTGAGCGGCTCAGGTTACCTGTGGTTCGAATCTGCTGCTGCTGGATGTTGAACATGCACTGAGGTTTGTTCGCCTGCGGATAGGACGACCGGTTGATGTCGCCCGTGTACCGCGTGCCGCCGCAGTCGCCCTGCGTGTCCTGATAGTCCAGGAAGAAGCCGCCGAACACCTTGGTCAGCGCCGTGTTGAACACGAGACGGTCGCTCGCGATGAACGTGTGCGTGAGCTGGTGCAGCGGGAGCGGGAAGTACTTCCAGTACGTTTCCGACGTCTGGATGGTGGTCGCTTCCTTTTCCGTGAACGCACTCGCACCGCGGGCGTTGCGGAACTTGTTGTCGCTCGAGAACTGGTACTGGAACTTGTGCGCCGCATTCAACTGGAAGTTCATCTTCCCTTGCTTGTTCTTGAGGACCGTAAGGTCGCTCGACAGGCAGTCCTGCACCGTTGCGAGGTTCCCATAGGTCAGGGTGCCGCCCGTCAGCAACGTGCCGGCGCGCTGGGCGTCGGCATACTGCACGCAGGCGGGCCGCGCGCGGTCGAAGAAGTTCACAACGCCGGCATTGATCGACGTCTTGTCGACCGCTGCCCAAAACCAGAGGCGGTTCTTGATGATCGGACCGCCGTACTCGCCCGAGAAGGCGTAAATATTCTTGATCGGCGCGCCCGACAAGAATCCGCCCGTCCCACGCGAGAACTGCGTTTCGGTCACGTTGTTCGCCTGCATCTGGTCGTTCTGGAACGTGCTCAGCGCCGAGCCCTTGAACACGTTGCTGCCGCTCTTGGTCACCAAGTTGATCGACAGGCCCGACGACTGCACCGACACGTCGCCGCCGCCGTTGGTCACCGAGATCTGGTCGAACGAGTCAAAGTTGAAGTACGCCGGCGACGAGTTGGACGAGAGGTCCGTGATTGACCCGCCTTCCAAGTTCCACTGCACGTTGCTACCCGTGCCACGCGACTGCAGGCCGACCTGCTGGCCCGACGACGAGCCGCCGACGTTGAGGCCCGCCTGCACACCGGGGGTCATGTTGATAATCTGCCACGGGTCGCGCGCGGTCGGAATCTTCTCGAGGATTTCCGACGTGAACGTCGCACCCGACGTAGTCTTCTTCGTGTCGACGACGGGCGCCGCCGCCGTGACGGTAAGTTCTTCCGACATCGCGCCAACTTCCATCTTCATGTCGACGGGCGCGTTAAAGCCGGAGGTAATCACAATACCGTTGCGTACGACCTTCTTGAAGCCGCTCAGTTCAAATGTCACCGAAAACGTGCCGTTCGGCACCGACGGCATCTGGTACGCGCCACTGCTAGCAGTGACCACCACCAACGGCGCCTGGAGCGCCGGACCTGCCACGGTCACCGTCACGCCGGGTAACACGCCGCCGGACGCATCGTTGACTTTTCCGAAGATCGAACCCTGCGCCAGGGCCGCTCCGGTCATCATCGCGGTAGCCATAGCGGCTAACGCCATTACTCGCAAGACTCGCATCATCCTGTTCTCCTCCATCAGTTACAAAAGAACCACGTACCGGCAAAGGCAACGCCCTTCGACAGCCGTATGAACTATTGCGACGGTGAGGCATCCTACGCCTGTTCGAGGAATGTGGTCAAGACCGTCGGCGGGGAATTTTTGATGGTATACCCAGTAGGGGTATATTCTTGTGCCCGATGTGCCGGGCGGGTTCAGGAGAACCGGTCGAAGATATCGACCAGTTCCTTCAGGCGGGCTTGGCCCTCTTCACGGCCCTGTTCGACGCCCGAGGGGACGCACTGTTCGACGTGCGTCCGCAGGACGGCTAGGCTGATGCGATTCAGGGCGGCCTCGGCCGCCGAGAGCTGCTGCAGGATCTCCACACACAGACGGGGCTCCTGCACCATCCGCCGGATCCCGCGTATCTGCCCTTCGACCCGGTTGAGCCGAGTCACCAGAAGTTGCTGCTGGGCCGCGTCTAACATGCCCTTAACTACGACCGTCCGCGACGCCTGTTACAACTGATCCTCCGGCCTTGACGCCGGACGCTCAAATGAATGAACATTCATTCAGTTTATGGCCCGCTCGCTCCGCATCGCAAGCCTCGCCGCACCCGACGCAGACAAACGCGTCCTCATCCTCGACGCCGCCACGCGCGTCTTTGCCGAACGCGGGTTCTTCGGCGCCCAGGTGGCCGACATCGCCCGCCGCGCCGGAATCGCCGCCGGCACGGTCTACCTCTACTTCCGCAGCAAAGACGAACTGCTCATCAGCGTGTTCGATCGCACCATGCAGGACGCCATCCGCGAAGGCCGCGAGACTCTGGCGACCATCGACGACCCGACCGCCCGCCTACACCGCATCGCCCACCTCCACCTCGCCCGCCTAGGAAGCGACCGCGACCTCGCCGTGGTGTTTCAGGTGGAACTGCGGCAGTCCACAAAGTTCATGGCGCGCCTCTCCACGTCGCGCCTGCGCGACTACCTTGGCCTCATCCGCGACACCATCGCCGACGGACAGGCGCGCGGCGCCTTTCGCGCGCAGGTCCCGGCCACACTCGCCGCCAAAGTGTTCTTCGGCGCGCTCGACGAAATGGCCACCAACTGGATCCTCTCCGACCGCCGCTACGCGCTGGTGGACGATGCGGATGCGGTGGTGGATGTGTTTCTTCATGGAGTGAGCACATCATGACGCACCGCCTTCAGTCCGCCGCGGTGCTTGGCGCGGGCACGATGGGCGCGCCAATTGCCGCCCACCTCGCCAATGCCGGCATCCCGGTCCACCTCTTTGATGTGACCGCTAAAGCGGCCGACGCCGGCCTGGCGCGGGCACGCGCGCTCAAGCCCGACCCGTTTTTTGTCCCCGATGCGGCGGCACTCATCCACACCGGCAGCCTGGATGATCTGTCACCCCTCGCCACCGTCGACTGGATCATCGAGGCGGTCGTCGAAAATCTTGCGATTAAACAGGCCCTGGCCGAGCGCATCGATGCCGTGCGCGCCCCTCACGCCGTGGTCTCGTCCAACACGTCGGGCATTCCCCTGGCACTGGTCGCAGAGGGACGTTCGGAAGGATTCAGACGCCATTGGATGGGCACGCACTTCTTTAACCCGCCGCGGTACCTCCGTCTGGTGGAACTCATCGCCACCACCGACACCGACCCGGCGGTCACGGCACGCGTGCGCCACTGGCTGGACCACGTGCTGGGCAAAGGCGTGGTCGAGGCGAAGGACACGCCGGCGTTCATCGCCAATCATCTGGGCCTCTTCGGCGTCGTGCGGTTGCTCGATGCCGTGGCCGACGGTAGCGTGTCGATTGAAGAAGTGGACGCGATGACCGGACCGATCATCGGCCGGCCCAAAAGCGCGACCTTCCGCACTGTTGATATCGCAGGCCTCGATATCCTCACCAAAGTCGCGCACGATCTGTCGGTCCGTCTTCCACGTGAGGACGACCGCCGCGCGTTTGTGCCGCCGGCGTTTGTGGCCGCCATGCTCAAGCGCGGCCTGCTGGGCGACAAGACGGGCCAGGGCTTCTACAAAAAGACGCGCGCGGCTGGCGCCACCAAGATTGTGACGCTGGACCCGGCTTCTCTGAGCTATCGCGAGAAGCAGTCCGTTCGTCTCCCGGAACTGGACGCTGCACGCGGCACGACGGAAACCGGCGCCCGCACCCGCGATCTTTTCCTTGGCAAACACAAGACCGGCGACCTCCTACGGCGCACGCTCGGACCGACACTGCTCTACGCCGCGCGAATTGCCGGTGACATCGCGCACGACATCAACGACATCGATCGCGCCATGCGCTGGGGCTTCGGCTGGGATCTCGGCCTCTTCGAACTGTGGGACGCGATTGGGGTGGACAACGTGCTGTCGGCCTGCGGCGTCACCGAACGACCGGCGATGCTGCCCGGGCGCACGCGGTTCCGCGAAGGCCGGCTCCCCGCCGCGGCACCCGACGTGCTGATTCTTCAATCCGCGCGGGATCGAAGCGCGGTCGTCGCGAGCAACGAAGGCGCAAGCCTGATCGACGTCGGCAACGGATGCCTCTGCGTGGAGTTCCACTCCAAGATGAACGCCATCGGCGGCGACTCGATCGCGATGCTGCAGGCGGGCGTGCGCGAAGCGGAGGCCAACTTCGAGGCCCTGGTGGTGGGCAACGATGCGCCGAACTTCTCGGCCGGCGCCAACCTGATGCTGCTTCTGCTCGAGGCCCAGGCAGGCAACTGGGACGAGGTCGATCTGATGATCCGCGCCTTCCAGGGCGCGACGATGGCGCTTAAGACGGCGGCTGTGCCCGTGGTCATCGCGCCCGGCGGCCTGACGCTCGGCGGCGGATGCGAACTGAGCCTGCACGGCGACCGCGTGCAGGCGGCGGCCGAAACCTACATGGGCCTGGTCGAGGTGGGCGTCGGCCTGGTTCCCGCTGGCGGCGGGACGAAGGAGATGTTGCTGCGACAACCCGACGCGCAAGCGGCCTTTGAGACCATCGGCTTCGGCAAGGTCTCGACGAGCGGCCCGGATGCGAAACGGCTTGGGTATTTGCAGCGGCACGACGGCATCTCGATGAACCGCGAACGGCTCATCACCGACGCCAAAGCCGTCGCCCTGGGGTTGGCGCGCACGGGTTACCGGGCGCCGGCGCGGCGCGACGCGATCCCAGTGGGTGGCCCCTCGGCGTTTGCCACCTTGTCCCTTGGCGTGCACCTCGCATGGCGCGCTGGCCGGCTCAGCGATCACGACGTCGTCATCGGCCGCAAGCTCGCCTGGATCCTGACGGGCGGCAACGTCCCGCACGCCACGACACTCTCGGAAGATCAGCTCCTCGACCTAGAACGCGAAGCGTTCCTCAGCTTGTGCGGGGAACCAAACACGCTCGAACGGATCGCATACACGCTCAAGACCGGAAAGACGTTGAGAAACTGAAATGTCGCTCTCTTCGCTTCCGCTCGTCGTCGTTCCCGGCATCCAGGGCCGATGGGAATGGATGCGCCCAGCGATTCGCGCGCTGGCGCGCCGCAGCCCATTAGGCGAAGGCGGCGTGTGGACCTTCTCACTCAACGAAGAAGACGGCACCGGCGATCCATTTGAGCAGTGGATGACCACGATTAATCGGTTGATTGATCGCGCGGGAGGCGCGCCTGTGGTACTCGTCGGCGTGTCGTTTGGCGGGCTGGTGGCGGCGCGCTTCGCTGCGCACTATCCCGATCGCGTGGGTGCGCTAGTGCTGGTGTCCACCCCATCGCCACAGATGCGGCTCGGCGCGGGCGATCAGGCGATGGTGCGGCGCCCCTTCGCGAAACTACCATTGTTTGCCATGCGTAGCGTGCGGCGACTGGCCCCTGAGATCTTTGCGGCGAAACCCACGTGGCGTGGGCGGGTCGCGTTCACCGCCGTGTACGCCTGGCGGGTCTTGAGCCATCCGGTGTCACCGCGGCAGATGGCACGATGGGTGCACGCCTGGCAGGCCACGGACATTGCATCCGAGTGCGCGCGCATCACGGCACCGACACATCTCATCACCGGCGAGCCGAGGCTCGATCGAGTGGTGCCGGTGCAGAGCACGCTGCACTATCTGACGCTGATTCCCGGCTCGACATTTTCCCGGCTCTCGCGAAGCGGCCACATTGGTCTAGTCTCGCGACCGGACGATTTTTCTGTTCTGGTAAGTGAGTTCCTCGATGCTGCTGATAGTGAGGCCATGAGGCAATGCAGCTGACGATTCCAGGTCCCGCCGGCCCGCTTGAAGCGTTGCTGGATGTGCCGCCGGCCGCCGCCGGCGCCGCGCCGCTGCGTGGGGCCGTGGTGTTTGCACACCCGCATCCGTCGTACGGCGGCACCATGCACACGCGCGCCGTGTATCACGGGGCCAAGGGTCTTGTTCGCGCTGGGTGCGCCGTGCTGCGGTTCAACTTCCGGGGTGTCGGCGCCAGCGCAGGCGCCTTCGACGAGGGGCGGGGCGAAGTGGATGACTACCGCGCGGCACTCAACGAGATGCACGATCGATTTGCCGGTGTGCCGCTCTGGGTCGCGGGGTTTTCCTTCGGTTCGTGGATTGCGCTCGAGACAGGGGCCAGCGACCCGCGCGTCTCTGCGCTCATCGCGGTCGCGCCCCCCGTGACGCGCGACGGATACCACTTCACGCACACGCTCGAAAGCACAAAACCGAAGTTTTTTGTGCAGGGCGAACTTGATGAGCTGTGCCCGCTGAAAGACCTGCGGGCGTTTTACGCGCGCTGCCACGAACCGAAGGAACTCGTCGTCGTGGACGGCGCGTCGCATCTGTTTGATGGACAGGGCCGTGAAGTGGGAGACGCCCTCGAAGACCTGCTGGGAGACTTCGCATGATGGACGCCGTGGTCGTCGCCGCTGCACGCACGCCGATCGGACGCGCCCCCAAAGGCATGTTCCGCACCACCCGGCCCGACGATCTCGCGGCACTGGCGGTGGCGGAGGTGCTGCGACGCGTCCCGAATCTCGACCCAGTCGAAGTGGAGGATGTGATCCTCGGCTGCGCGCTGCCGGAAGCCGAGCAGGGCCTCAACGTGGCGCGCATCGCGAGCCTGCGCGCGGGGGTGCCGGTCTCGGCATCCGCCATGACCGTGAACCGGTTCTGCGCGTCGGGCCTGGAAGCCGTCGCCCAGGCCGCCGGGCGAATCATGGTGGGTGCCGCCGACGTCATCATCGCGGGCGGTACCGAGTCCATGAGCCTGGTGCCGATGGGCGGCCACAAGGTGGCGCCGAACCCAACGCTCGTGCGCGACTACCCGGACGTCTATCTCAGCACGGGCCTGGTGGCCGAGAACCACGCGCGCGAAAGCCACATCAGCCGCGAAGCGCAGGATGCGTTTGCGCTGCAGAGCCACGCGCGCGCAATCGCAGCCATCGACGCGGGCCGCTTCACTGACGAGATCGTCCCTGTCGATGTTCACACCCTCACCGGGAGGGTGACGATGGGTGTGGATGAAGGACCGCGGCGAGATACATCGCTCGCCGCGCTCGCCGGGCTTCGACCGGCATTCCACGTGCAGGGCACGGTTACCGCCGGCAATTCGTCGCAAACGAGCGACGCGGCTGCCGCGGTGATTGTCATGAGTGCGGCCCGCGCGCGGGCGCTCGGACTGACGCCACTTGCGAGATTCGTGGGCTACGCCACCGCCGGCGTGAAGCCGGAGATGTTTGGCATTGGTCCGGTGCCGGCCATCCGCAAAGTGCTGTCGCGATGCGGGCTAACGATCGACGCCATGGATCTGGTGGAACTCAACGAAGCGTTCGCAGCGCAGGTGCTGGCGTGCACGCAAGTGCTGCCGATCGATCCCGAACGCCTGAACGTCAACGGTGGCGCCATCGCGCTGGGTCATCCCCTTGGCTGCACTGGCGCGCGTCTGACCACGTCGCTGTTGTACGAGCTGCGCCGGCGACAGGGCCGATACGGCCTGGTCACCATGTGTGTGGGCGGCGGCATGGGCGCCGCCGCCATCTTCGAACGTCTGTCCGACTGAGGCCATCATGACTACGACACCTGCTGTTCGCCGCGGCGCCGACTGGCTGCTCGACTCCACCGCGCCTCACGACGTGCTGACGCCGGAAGGCTTGTCCGACGACCATCGGCTCATGGCCAAAACCGCGACTGAGTTTGTGGATCAAGAGATTCTGCCGGCCCTCGATCGGCTCGAGCAGAAAGACTGGACGTTGGCACGGGCGCTGGTGAAACGCGCCGGCGATCTCGGCCTGCTCGGCACGGATGTGCCCGAAGCCTTCGGCGGCATTGGGCTCGACAAGGCCGCGGCCGTGGTGGTGGGCGAAGGTATGGGCGGCAGCGCGTCGTTCTCCACCACGTTTGGCGCCCAGACGGGCCTCGCGATTATCCCCATCCTCTGCTTCGGCAGCGAGGCGCAACAGCACAAGTACCTCCCGGGCATCGTCTCGGGCGATCTGGTGGGCGCGTACTGCCTGAGTGAAGCGGGGTCGGGATCGGATGCGCTCGGAGCGCGGACGAAGGCCGTGCGCCAGCCCGACGGCTCGTGGGTGCTCAACGGCGAGAAGATGTGGATCACCAACGGCGGGTTCGCCGATCTCTACATCGTGTTTGCCAAGGTGGACGGCGAGCAGTTCTCCGCCTTCATCGTAGAGCGCTCGTTTCCCGGTGTCGTGCCAGGCAAGGAAGAACACAAGATGGGCCTGCACGGTTCGTCCACGGCGCCCCTGGTGCTGCAGGACGCGCGAGTGCCGGCAGAGAACCTGCTGGGGGAAGTGGGTAAGGGCCACAAGATCGCGTTCAACGTGCTCAACTACGGGCGGCTGAAACTCGCCGGTATGTGCAGCGGCGGGGCGAAGTTCGTGATGCGCGAGGCCACGACGTACGCCACGACGAGGCGCCAGTTCGGACAGCCAATCGCGTCGTTTGGCACCATCCGCCACAAACTCGCCGAGATGACCGCCCGCGCGTACGGCGTGGAAAGCATGCTGTATCGCACAACTGGCCTGATCGACGAGATGATCGCTCGCGGGGGCCACACACCTGCGGCGGCGCTGGCCGCACTCGAGGAGTTCGCGATTGAGGCGTCGCTGCTGAAGGTGTCGAGCAGCGAGATGGCCGACTTTGTCCTTGATGAAAACGTGCAGATCCACGGCGGCAACGGCTTCGTGCGTGACTACGCGGCCGAACGCCACTATCGTGACGCTAGGGTCAACCGGATTTTCGAAGGGACCAACGAGATCAATCGGCTGCTGGTGCCGGGGATGCTCATCAAACGCGCGCTCAAGGGTGGAGTGCCCATCATTGCGGCGGCCAAGCGGCTGCAGGAGGAACTGCTCGCGCCCCCGGCCTGTGCAGCCCCCAGCGGGACGACGCCCGCCGAGTTGGTCGCGGCCACTGTGGCCGGCATGAAGAAGACGGCCATCATGGTGCTGGGTCTGGCGATGCAGACCTATGGCACTGCGCTGGAAGAACAACAGGAAGTGCTGATGCTCGCATCGGACATCATGATGGACACCTTCATGGCCGAAAGCTCGCTGCTGCGAGCCGCACAATCGGCCGCGTCTGGATCACCGACCGCCGCGCTCCAGGCGGATGCTGCCGCCGTGCTCACCCATGACGCCGGCTTGCGCGCGGACGCCGCAGCCCGCACCGCCATCCAGGCCATGACCGGCGGCGACACGCAGCGCACCATGCTGGCGGCGCTGCGGCGCCTGTTGAAAGTCACGCCGGTAGACACCATCGCCGCGCGCCGCCGCCTGGCCGACGCGATCGTCAATCGGAAGGGCTATATCTTCGTCTAGATAGTGGCCTCGGCCTTGAGGAACAGGCCGAGCGACGTACTCGGGACGGTACGTTGCTCGAGCTGGTTCTCAAGCCCAAGGGACGCGGTAGAATCGTGAC
Source organism: Acidobacteriota bacterium (assembly GCA_005799825.1). GTDB lineage: Bacteria > Acidobacteriota > Vicinamibacteria > Vicinamibacterales > SCN-69-37 > SYFT01. The sequence continues at coordinate 72,307 of SYFT01000006.1, forward strand.
GTGCGTCGCGCCCTGATTTTCGCCCTGACTGCGGCGGCCGTGCTGGCCGCCTGCACCTCTGGTCCGCAGCCCATCGAAGACGGGTCGAATGATCAAAGCATTCTCGCGTGGCGGGCCAGTAAGGATGCGATGTTCAAGTCGAACGACGATCTGGATGGCGATGGCCAGCCCGATTCGCCGCTGCTCCCGGCCGACAAGGTCGTATTCACCGGACTGCCCTACTACCCGATCGATCCCGCCCATCAGATGCCGGCGGTGCTGAACGAAAACCGCTCGCCACGACTCCTCATCGAATTGCCGACATCCTCCACGGAACTGCGGCGGATGCAGCGCGTGGGCACGTTGACGTTTACGCTGAAAGGCACGACCCTGACGCTGACCGCGTTCGCCGACGAAGGCGCGCGCACGATCACGCGGCTGTTTGTACCGTTCGGCGATCTGACCAGCGGCACTGACACGTACAAAGGCGGCCGGTACCTGGAGCTCGATCGTACATCGACGACGTTGTACGATTTGGACTTCAATCGCGCGTATCACCCGTTCTGTGTGTTCAACCCGTCGTACGTCTGTCCGGTGCCTCCAGGGGAGAATCGCCTGGCGGTGGCCATCCAGGCCGGCGAGCGTCTGCGCAGCGCCACGTTAAGCGGTCGTAGTCTGTATTGACCCGTTCTGCCGGGCGGTATAGCGTCGGAGAGATCCCTTTCATGCGACATAAATTTCTCATTGTGCTGTTCGCGGCGGGCCTTGCGCCCGCGCTCGTGGCGAGTGACTGGCCGGAATCCCGCGGTCCATCGCGGGACGGCACATCGCCAGAAAACAAACTCCTCTCGCGCTGGTCGCCGGCCGGAGAGAATCTGGCCTGGACGCTGCCCTTCGGCGGGCGTTCCACACCGGTCATTCACGGCAACCGCCTGTATCTGCAGACCACCACCGTCGGCGACGTCTCGGTCACGCAGGAGCGACTCGTCGCGGTGGACGCCAACTCCGGACGTGTGCTCTGGGAGCATCGGGTGCCGCAGTTCCTGAGCGACGTGCCGCAACACCGAGCGGCGTGGGCCTCACCCGCGGTCGATCGGCAAAGCGGCAACATCTACATGTTTACCGTGTCCGCCGAACTCCTGGCGCTGTCGCCGCAGGGCGCGGTCCTGTGGAAGCGGTCGCTGCCTGAGGAGTACGGCGCGATCACCACCCATGGCGGCCGCACCACCTCCCCCATCATCGAAGGACAGATGGTCATCCTCAACACCCTGCTGCAGGGTTGGGGCGACCTGGGCCGTCCGGGCAACCGCTACTTCGCTTTCGACAAGACCACTGGCCAGACGATCTGGGTCAGCGCGCCGCAAACGCGGCACTACGACACGAACTACTCGAGCCCGATCGTCGCCGACGTCAACGGCATGCGCCAGCTCATCGTGGGCGGCACCGACGGCGTGTTTCACGGTCTCAAGGTCACCACGGGCCAGCCGGTGTGGAGCCTGGAAGTCAGCAAGCGCGCCATTCTCAACAGCCCGTTGTTTCGCAACAACACGATCTATATCGCCCACGGGGAGGAGAACATCGACACGACGGAGATGGGCATGCTGGCGGCCGTTGATGCCACCGGCACAGGTGCGCTGACCGGCGCGGCGATCAAATGGAAGACCCATGGCTTCCTGTCGACGTTTGCGTCCCCCGTGATGGATGGTAGCCGGTTGTATGGCATGGACAACGGCGCGATTCTCGCGGCGGTCGATCTGACTACGGGCAAGGCACTCTGGAAGAAGACACTCGGCACCCTGCAGAAGGGGTCGCCGACTCTGGCCGACGGCAAGTTGTATATCGGCACGGAAAACGGCAAGTTCTACATCCTGCGGCCGAGTGCGACGGGCGTGGAAGTCCTAGATGAGGATGTGCTCGGTACGGCGGGAAGTCCCGAACCCATCCTGGCGTCGCCGGCGGTGGCCAACGGACGGGTATATGTGACGTCGATGGAGCGCGTGTATGCGATCGGGCCCAAACAGGCGACGGCCGCGAGCGCGTCACCTGCCGCCGCAACACCTGCGGCCTCGTCGGCTCCGGTCGCGGCGGTGCAGGTGTTTCCGTATGAAGCGCTCCTCAACCCTGGCGATAAACAGGCCTTTGTCGTGCGGCTCTTTGATGCCAACGGTGTGTTCATTCGCCAGGCCAAAGCAGGTGACGTGCAGTGGACCACAGACCAGCTGGCGGGAACAATTGGAGCCGACGGCGCGTTCGTGGCGCCCGGTGGCGGCGCCGCGGGCTACGTCAAGGCGGCCGTAATCGGCGCGGCCGGGCCCATCACGGGGCAGGCGAGAGTGCGTGTGATTCCACCGCTGCCCTGGTCCTACGACTTCGACGGCCTCAAGGCGACTCCCGCGTGGTGGACGTCGAACATGAAGGCGCTACCTCGTGAACTGGACGGCAGCGGGGTGCTGGTGCGGCCACGCGACGACACCGTGGGCCGGCGCACGAAACTGATGATGGGACGGCCGGAGTGGTCCGACTACACCGTGGAAGCCGACGTGCGCGGCCTGGTGATGCGACGGCAGCGCGGTGACGTGGGCCTCATCAATCAACGCTACGTGCTGATGATGTTTGGCAACAACCAGAAGATCGAGTTGCAGCCCTGGCAGGCCGCCAATGAGATGACGGTCAGCGTGGAAAAATTCACATGGCCGGTGGACACGTGGTACCGGATGAAACTTCGCGTCGAGAACCGGGCCGACGGCACCACGCTGGTGCAGGGCAAAGTCTGGCCCCGTGACAGGGCCGAGCCTGCGGCCTGGACGATCAAAAAAGTGGACCGCATTCCCCATCGCTCTGGCGCGCCCGGCCTGTACGGCGACGGCATCTCCGACGTCTTTTTTGACAATTTCAAGGTCTACAGGAATCAGTAGGAATCACGTGATGAAGACACTTTCGCTCGTCGTGTTGTGTACGTTGGTGGCCACCACTGCTTCGTCCGGGGCCGGCAAAGGTCTGACCGAGTGGCACATGTGGGGCGGGTCACCCGACCGCAACATGGTGTCGGACGCCACCGGAATGCCCTCGACCTGGAACGTGAAGACTGGAGAAAACATCAAGTGGGTGGCCGCGCTCGGCTCCCAGAGCTACGGCAACCCTGTAGTGGCCGGCGGCGTAGTGCTTGTGGGCACAAACAACGAAGCCACACGCGACCCCAAACAGGCCGGCGACCGCGGCGTACTGATGGCGTTTCGCGAATCGACAGGCGAGTTCATGTGGCAGGCGACCTACGAGAAGCTGACGTCGGGGCGCGCGAACGACTGGCCCTTCCAGGGCATCGCGTCGTCGCCGCTCATCATTGGCGAGATCGCGTACTTCGTGTCCAACCGCGGCGTGGTGGTGGCGGCCGACATCCAGGGCTTCCACGACAACGAAAACGACGGCGAGTTTAAGACCGAAACCCTCACCGGCAAGCACGATCCGGACGTCGTCTGGCAATACGACATGATGGAAGAGGTTGGTGCCTTCCCGCACAACCTGGCCAACTCGTCGCCGAATTTTTACCAGAACCTGCTCTACGTCTCGACCGGCAACGGCCAGGATGAAAGCCACGTGAACATCCCGTCACCCAACGCGCCGGCCCTCATCGCGCTTGATCGCACCACCGGAAAACTGGTGTGGGAGGACGCGTCGCCGGCCGACAAGATCCTGCACGGCCAGTGGTCAACGCCCACGGTCGGCAGCATCGGCGGTGTCGTGCAGGTCGTGCACGGACAGGGCGACGGCTGGGTGCGCAGCTACGAGGCGCTGACCGGCAAGAAGTTGTGGGAGTTCGACACGAACCCGAAAGATGCCGTCTGGCCGAAGACGCGCAACGAGATTATTGCCACACCGGTGATCTACGAGGACGTAGTGTATCTCGCCAACGGCCAGGACCCCGAACACGGCGAAGGGATCGGCCACCTGTACGCGATCGACGCCACCAAACGCGGCGACATCACGGACACGGGCCGCCTCTGGCACTACACGGACATTCGCCGGACGATTTCGACGCCGTCGATCCAGGACGGGCTGCTCTACTACCCGGACTTCAGCGGTTTCTTCCACTGCATCGACCTGGAGACCGGCAAGCAGGTCTGGAAACACGACATGTTCGCTGCGATGTGGAGCTCACCGATGATTGTGGACGGCAAAGTCTACCTGGGTGACGAAGACGGCGACGTCACCATCTTCCAGCACGGCCTGGAGAAGAAAGTGCTCAACGAAGTGAACATGGGCAGCTCTGTCTACTCCACGGTCGTCACCTCCAACGGCGCGATGTTCGTGATGACACGCAATAACCTGTTCGCGATTCAACAGGGCGCGAAGCGGCAATGAGGCAATGCCGGGAATGGGCCCAATGAGGCAATGACGCGCGGCCCGATGCGACGGCGTAGCGACCGGGGGGCGATGCTCGTCGCCACCATGCTGGCTATTGCCTTCAGCGCCGTCATTGGGCCCATTCCCGGCATTGCCTCATTGCCTACTGGCTTATTGCCCAATTGGCTCTTTGCCTCATTTCAACAGGCCGCTCCTGCCCCCGCCCACTGGCCTCAGTTCCGCAACTCCCCCACGCTGACCGGCGTGGCGGCATCCCCGCTGCCGGCGACCTTGCGCCTGCTGTGGACCTATGAGGCCGGCTCGGCGATCGAGTCTTCAGCCGCGGTAGTCGATGGTGTGGCGTATGTGGGCACGTCCGGGGGCGCGCTGGTGGCGATTGATGCAGCCAGCGGGAAGCTGAAGTGGTCCTACCGGGCGACGTCTGACGACCTGGGTATCGGCGAATCGTCGCCAGCGGTGGCCAATGGCGTAGTGTACATCGGCGATCTCTCGGGCGTGTTTCACGCGGTAGACGCGGCCACTGGCAAGGCGCGCTGGACATACAAAACCGGCGCGGAGATCAAATCATCACCGGTGGTGGCCGGCCACACGGTCCTGATCGGATCGTACGACGGTCATTTGTACGGTTTGAACGCCGTGACGGGCGCGTTCCGCTGGAAAGCCGGCACCGACAACTACGTGCATTCCACGCCGGCCATCTGGAACGGAGTGGCGTACTTCGGCGGTTGTGACGAGGTGTTTCATGGCGTCCGCATCAGCGATGGCACCAAAGTGCTGTCCATGGCCACGCAGGCCTACACAGCCGCCTCACCAGCCATCGCCGCCGGCGTGGCGTACTACGGCACATTCGCGAACGAGGTGGTGGCGGTAGACATCGCCGCGAAGCGCGTGAGGTGGCGGTTCATCGATCCCGACCGCCAGTTCCCGTTTTATTCGTCAGCCGCTCTCAGCGTCAGCGGCAACGGCGGAACCATGGTGCTGGGCGGCCGCGACAAGAACGTGCGTGCCATCGACATGGCCACCGGGAAACAGCGCTGGTCGTTCACCACCCGGGCGCGGGTGGAATCCTCACCGGCCATCGCAGGCACCCGCGTCCTTGTGGGGTCAAGCGACGGCAAGCTCTACGTGCTCGATCTTGCCTCAGGCAAGAAGCTCTGGGAGTTCGATGGCGCCGCGCCCTTCACGGCCTCTCCTGCTGTCGCCGATGGGCGCGTCATCGTCGGTGACGGAGACGGACGCCTGTACGCCTTCGGTCAGTAGGCCGGAAAAGACTCGCGACAGTGTAGGCTACTCTGGCTATGGACATAACGAAGCCCATGCCTGAGCTGGTGGCCATTCTGTCTGCCAGGTACTTTGCAACGGGCGCATCGAGGTCGAGTTGTCCCGCATCGATCAGTTGAAGCGCGAGCGCCGCAACAAATGTCTTGCCTGTACTACCGGCCAACAGCAAAGCGTCGGAGATCAACGGCGTCTTTGTGCCGCGGTCAGCCACACCCGCGACGGCGGGGATCATCCGGCCGTCAGCAAGGACGATGCTCACCGATACGCCGGGCACCGACGACTACGCGTGCCACTCACGCAGGTAGGCTTCAACGCGCGCTTGTGGTGTTGCGCCTGCCGGCGCCACCTGAGGCGGCGCAGTCTGCGCATGCAACGGCACGCAGGCGATCGCCGCCACAACGAGCAAACGACGGATCACACAGAGACGCTGAGACGCAGCAGTTCCTGTTCAAAGCCCCAAGCCAGCGACCTCAGCATCTCAACACTTCCTCTGATCCGTCGTGATCACCGATGCTCTCGTGTCCATGTCAGCGCCGCGATTCCCGGCGCCCAGGCAACCGTCCACGCGACGAGATGCCAGAGGTAGTTGCGTGACTCGGGGTGATCCGTCCAGATGCCCGAGACACGATAAAATATCAGCCCGCTCCCAATCGCGGCCAGCGCACCGGGCACAAGCCAACGACCGGCCGCGACGAGCGCGCCCTGCAGCCATGCGGCGACCGCCGCAAGGAAGATCCACATGAACACCCAGGCGGCAATCAGGGCGCCCAGATAGCCCGCCAGGCCGACGACCGCATAAAACGCGAGGGCCCCGGCCACGCCGGCCGCCACGCCGCCGGCCGCGCCACGCACCACCGATCCTGCGTGATGCCCCAACACCAATCCGACAGCCAGCAACAGCGCGGCGCCATGCAGGACGCCATGCGCCGGCGTATGGCGCACGCCGAACTCGAACCAGACGTAGTCGCCGAGCGTGGCGACGAAGGCCACAAACACCACGCGCGCCAGCAGGATCAACACCACGAAAAGTCCTATTCGGGCAGGTCCGTGCCCTTGGGTTCAGGCAGGAAACAACTGAGGCCGAAGCCCGCGATGTACACAAACGTCGCGACGATCGTGGCCGCCATCGCCAGTTGCACGTGAGGCGCGCCACCGAGGTTCGACGCGAGCGTGGTGGTGACGAAGGCGAATCCAGTGCCGAGCATGCGGCCGCCGACATTTGCGGCAAATGCCTCTCCCGTGCCACGCAGGTGCGTCGGGTAAACGCGCGGCAGATAGTTGCCCCAGAAACTGAACTGCGCCACCGTGAACAGGCCCGCGAAGAACATGCCTATCTTCAGCGTGTCGAGACTCGACGTAGGCGCGAACCAGAACACGAGTGGCACGACGATGATTCCAGGGACCTGAAACACGCGCAGGAGGCCTCGTCGGCTGGCGATGACAATCACGAGCATCGCCAGCAGCGTACGGCCGGCCAGGCCACCAATCTCCTGCCACCACTGCACAGCAGCCGACTGCTGCTGCTTCATGCGGCCGCTCTCGGCACGCCATAACGCCGCGTCAGGCGCATCCTGCGGCATCGGACGTTCAGGCGCCATCATGACCACGTCCGGTGTGGCCGGCACAATGCGCGGCATGTGCTGAATAGCCCCGAACGCTGCACCATATGAACACGCGAACATGAGCGTGGTAACGATGGTGGTGCGACGCAGTTCGGGGCTGAACAACTGCGCCACACTGGGCCGGCGCAGCGTGCCGGCCTGTTTCTTGGCCAGCCACGCCGGTGACTCCGGCAGGAACGGCCGGATGATGATGAGCGGCAGGGCCGGCACCACGCCTGACATCAACGTGTAGCGCCAGGCTTCGTGTGCGCCGTAGATCTCGGGCAACGACGCCGCGTTGGCCAGAATCCACACACTGGCAGCCGTGACGAGAGCGCCACCCAGGGAAGAAAACGCCTGCGTATAACCAAGCACCTTCTCGCGCTGCTTCGCGTCCGGGAAGAGCTCCGCCAGCCAGGAGACTGCAGCCACAAATTCCACACACACGCCGATGAACGTCAGGCTGCGGAAGAAGAGGAACTGCCAGATAGTGGTGCTGAACCCGGCCGCGAACGCGGAGAACGCGTAGAGGAGGATGCTCCATGTGAGCACGCGGCGGCGGCCCAGGCGATCGGTGAGATAGCCACCAAGCAGGCCGAAGATGCCGCCGGCGATGGCCGGCACCCACAACATCACGCCGACCCAGTCGTTGTAGGCCGGCGTGCCAGGTGCCACATTTACCAGCTCGCGCAGTGCCGGCGCGATAATGAGCGGCAGCATCAACAATTCGTAGATATCAAACGCGAAGCCGATGGCCGCGATTACGCAGATCAGCCATTGCGTGGATGTGAGCCGGTTCGTCATCGGGCGAGCCTCATGAAATGCACGGTATTATGGCACGGGGGGTAACCACTCCACCGTCGAGGTCCGTGTCATGGAACTGGGCGCGGCGCTGAAAACGGACACTGGCCGGCATCGCCTGCTCCAAGGCGGACATCGTGGTCTTTTCCGGCATACGAAAACTACCCCTATACTTTCTGCAGACGCCCCGCGTTTGGTGAAGAGGACAGTAATGATTCGATGTGTGTTCGTTTGTGCGTTCGCTCTCTTCGGCTGGACGACAGCAGCCCACGCGCAGACCGGCGCCACGCTCGCCGGCCTGGTGCAGGACGGCACTGGCGCGGTACTGCCCGGTGCACAGGTGGTGGCGCGCCAGATGGCGACCGGCGCGATACGCCAGGCCACGAGTGGTGCTGATGGCCGCTTCACTATCTCCGCTCTCCCGGCCGGCAACTACGAGGTACGGTCGGAGTTGGCCGGCTTCCGCCCGCTCGTGCGCGCCGGCATCATCCTCTCGGTCGGTGAACACGCCGCCGTCGTCCTGACTATGAAAGTGGGCGCGACCGAAGCCGTGACGGTGACCGCCGCCACGTCTCAGGTGAACACGAGATCGTCGGAATTAAGTTTCCTCGTCGATCAGCGCACCATCGCGCAGATTCCCGTGAACGGACGCAACTACACCGACCTGATGTCGCTGCTCCCGGGCGTGACGCCCTTCGCGCATCGCGACAACGGTTCAGTGGTGGCGCACGGCGTAGCGATGAGCGTCAACGGCCAGGACCCGCGCGCTAACGTGTATCTGCTCGACGGCACATTGCTCAACGATTTCACCAACGGACCTGCGGGATCGGCGGCCAGCACCGCTCTGGGCATGGACACCGTCCAGGAATTCCGGCTCGAGTCCAACTCCTACAGCGCCCAGTTTGGGCGGAACATCGGCGGCCAGGTCAACGCCATCACCAAGTCGGGGTCGAACCAATTCACCGGCAGCGCGTTCGAGTTCCACCGGAACGAGGCGCTCGACGCGCGCAACTACTTCGACGTGGGCGATAAACCCGATTTCATGCGCAACCAGTTTGGCGGCACTCTCGGCGGGCCGCTTGTCCGCGACCGGCTCTTCTTTTTTGCCGGCTACGAGGCACTCCTTGAAACACTGGGTCGCTCGATTCTGACGACCGTACCCGACGACAACGCACGGCTCGGGCTGCTTCCGGGCGGCGTCACGATCCCGATCAACCCCCAGGTGCTGCCCTACCTCAACGAGTTCCCGCGGGCGAACGGCGAGAACCTCGGCGGCGGCCTGGCGCGCTACACGTTCCCGTTTGACCAGAAGCTCGACCAGCACTTCGCCCAGCTCCGCCTGGACGCCGTCCTCGCCAATGGCGCCCAGCTCTTCGCCCGCTACACGTTCGACGATGCGGAACAACGGCTGCCGACCGACTTTCCGCAGTTCCCTCGCTCGTTCATCTCGCGTAATCAGTTTGCGACGGCGGAATATCGCCAGGCTCTGGGACAACGGACCTTCTACACCGTGCACCTGGGCTACAGCCGCACGCGCGTGGGTCAGAACGTGGAGGCCAACACGATGCAGCCGGTCAGTGAGTTTGCCGCCGGCCGCTCCCTGATGGGCGCCATCGACATCGGTGGAATCCCCCGTTTTGGCCCGCAGCTGTCGGCCAACCTTCGTCTGCGCCAGGACGTGCTGAGCCTGAAGTACGACATCACGCAGTCTCGCGGGCGCCATTTCCTGAAGGCCGGCGCGCTGGCTGAATATTACGTCTCGAGCGAGTTCAACCCGACGTTCAGCCTTGGCGTGTTCCGCTTCGCCAACATCGCAGCGTTCCTGCGCAACACGCCTGCGAGTTTCATCGGCCTGACGCCGCAGGGCGACGTCAACCGCCGCTGGCCGTTCACGATCTTCGGCGCCTACCTGCAGGACGACATTCAGCTGACGTCCCGGGTCACCGCCAACGTGGGCCTCCGGTTCGAAGGATCGACGATGCCCCGTGATGAGGGGGGGCGCGATATCAACATGCCCGACCTGCTGGGCGTGCCGGTCGTGGGCCAGTTGTACGACAATCCGGCGCCGACGCTCTCGCCCCGCGCGGGCGTGGTCTGGGATGTGCGCGGTGATGGCCGCACGTCGATTCGCAGCGGCTACGGGCTCTACTACAACACCAGCAACCACCAGAATCTGATCGTCACCGTAACTAACCCGCCGAGTACGCCGCGGGTAGTCATTGCGAGTCCGACGTTTCCGGTGCCGCCATTCGAGCGGTTAACAGGCATCTCGGTGCGGCCGATTCAGAACGACGTGCAACTGCCGCGCGTCCACATGTGGAACGCGAGTGTGCAGCAGGAATTCTTTACGGACTGGGTGGCGACCGTCAGTTATGCCGGAGCGCGCGGCACACACTTGTGGCGGAATTCGGACGTTAACGTCCCTGCACCAGCCACGCTGGCCGACGGCACGTTGTTTTATGCAGCGGGCCTACAGCGCCCCAACCGCAACTACTCGGCGATTGAGCTCAAGTCCAGCAACGGTGACTCCTGGTACAAAGCACTCATCGTCGAGGTCAAGAAGCGATGGAATCGCGGCCTGCAGGTGCAATCGTCGTACACGTGGTCGAAGTCCGAAGACACCACACAGAACTCCACGTTTTTTTCGGACTCAACCACTGCCACCACGTCGGCGATGCCCGAGTTCATCAAGGGCTACAACAAGGGTCTGTCGGATTTCCACGCAGAACACAATTGGGTGACTAACTTCGTGTGGGAGCCCTTCAGGGGATGGCGCCTGTCGGGCATCGTGCGCCTGCGCAGCGGCAGCCCGCTGACGCCGTTTGTGCAGACGAACCGGTCGCGGTCGCTGTGGTCGCCGTCGTTGGGCCCCGGCACGGGGCCGGATCGGCCGAGTTATGCGCCTGGCCGCAACGCGTCGAACGCCGTCACGGGCAATCCGGCCCAGTGGTTTGATCCGACGGCGTTTGTGCTGCAGCCAATCGGCACGTTCGGCAAGGTCGGCCGCAACGAACTCATTGGACCCGATCTGCGGACAGTGGATCTGGCGGTGAGCAAAGTAGTCGGGTTGAGCCGTCTTGGCGCGGGCCGCAGCACAGTGGGACTGCGCGCGGAGGTGTTCAACCTTCTCAATCGCGCAAACTTTGGCCCGCCGTCGCTTGTGGCCTTCGCCGGGAGCGCCGACAACGAAGCGCCGCTCACCTCGTTCGGCCAGATTCGTTCGACCATTACGTCCGCGCGGCAGATGCAGCTGGGGCTGCGCATCAGTTTCTAGGTCACTACGGGTCACAAGGAGGACGGGTCACACGCAAGGATCTGCATGACGGCGTCCGCGCGCTGGTGGACCGGGCGCTGCACACGGCCGATCGGTTGCTCGCGACGGCCGACCTCCATCCGCTCACCAGGGGCGGTCGCAAGGCGCATCGGCTGGAGTCGAAAGCGGGCGGCGCCTAAAGGTTACGGGTCGCCGCGTCTACTGCGGCAGTTGGTCTGACGTGGGCTCAGTCAGGAACCGGCTGGCGATGAGTCCCAGGACGCAGGCCAGCGTGGCCACCGAAGCGGCCGTCAGGGCGAGGGATCGGCCCGCGCCGTAGGCGGGCGTCAATTGGGTCGCGAGTGTGGTGGTGACCATCGCCGCGGTGGTGCCGATGATACGGCCACCCACATTTGCCGCAAAGCTTTCGCCCGTGCCACGCAAGTGTGTGGGAAACACGCGAGGGAGATAGCTTCCCCAGAAGTTGAACTGCGCGGCGGTAATCATGGCCGTGAGGAACACGCCAAAGCCCAGCGGTGTGAACCCCGTACCGCTCAGCCATACGAACGTCAGCGGGAACGCCACCAGCGCCGCCATCTGCAGAACGCGCAGCATGCGTCGCCGCGCCACAACAACCACGACCAGTCCGGCGAGCATGAAGCGGCCCACGAGGCCACCCGACTCCTGGATCATCTGCATCTGCCCTGAAGCTTCCTTCCTGGCGCTCTCAGCGAGGACGCTGATTTCCGGCAGCATCGACACAAATCTGGGCAGGTGCTGCATTGCCCCGTACGCCAACGCGTAGGTGCACGCCGTGGCGGCAATGGCCGCCATGGTTGTGCGCCGCATCGACCTTTCGAAGAGTGCGCCCACCCGCGGTCGTGCCTGCATCCGGCCCTTCACCCACATCGGCGATTCGGGCAGGAAGGGCCGCACGGCAATGAGCGGGATCGCAGGCAGCAGGCCCGATAAACACAGATACCGCCACTCCGCGTGCCCTCCGGCGATCGCCGGAAACCCGTCCGCGTAGCGAATGATCAGCAGCCAGACGCCGGTGACCGCGAGTCCGCCAAACCCCGCCACGGCCTGAGCCAGTCCCACGGCAGCTTCACGCCGCCGGGGGTCCTTGAACATCTCGGCCAGCCAGGCGATGCCGGCCACAAACTCCACACACACGCCGGCCATGATGAGGCAGCGGCACAGGAGGAACATCAGCGCCGAGGTGCTGAACGCGGCCGCCAGCGAGGCGCCGGCATACACGAGGATGCTCCAAACCAGAATCTGCCGCCGCCCGAAGCGATCGGCGAGGTACCCGCCGGCAAGGCCAAACAGCCCACCACACACGGCAGGGGCCCAGAAGATCAAGCCGGCCCAGAAGTTGAATGTGGGCGACTCTGGCGCGGCCGCCAGCAGGTCCAGGAACGCAGGCCCCACAATCAGCGGCAGCGTCAGCAGTTCGTACGCGTCGAAAAAGAAGCCAAACGCGGCCACTGCCACAACGAGTCGCTCTGCCCGGGTCAGTGCCACCACCGCCGCATCATATGATGGTGTGCGCAAAGGACGCACAGACGGGCCCCATTATGATCAAGAAGATTCGCGCGTGGATCCGCGGCATGTACGACTGGACGATGAAGTGGGCGGACTCGCCTCAGAGCCTCCTGGCCCTGTTTTTGATCGCGCTCGTTGAGTCCTCGGTCTTCCCTATTCCTCCCGACGTTCTGCTGATTGCCATCGTTGCAGCCAACACGCACCGGTGGGTGAGCGCAGCGCTTCTGTGCACGGCTGGTTCGGTGGTTGGTGCGGCCGTTGGATACTGGATCGGCATGATGGCCATGCCGACCATCGGCCAGCCGATCATCGACTTCTATCAGGCCCAGGGGGCGTGGGACAGAGTCGAGGCGATGTACCGGAGTGATGTCGGCATCTGGTTTCTGCTGGCAGCGGCGTTTACCCCAATCCCGTTCAAGGTCGCGACGATTGCCGCCGGCGCCACAGGCATGGCATTGGGGCCATTCGTAGTTGTCAGCCTGATCGGCCGTGCCTCTCGGTTCTTCCTCGTGGCCATCATTCTGCGCATTTTTGGCGCACCGGTCCGCGCGATGATTGAGACACACTTCGACAAGTTTTCACTCGCGTTTCTCGTGTTGCTCGTCGCCGGGTTTCTGGTAATCCGCGTGATGTGATCAGATGAACGTCAGGCTGCTCTTCCGGTAGTCCCCGCCAAGGATGGGAACGGAGTTCGTCCCAAGCCAATTATCGAGCACGCGTGCGTAGACCGATCGGAAATCGGTTTCGTACTTCACGTCGCCGCCGTTGTTCTCGAGCGTGCCGTCTACGTTGTTCGGATCGAGCGACGCGGCGGTGCCGTACAGGCCACCCTGCACACCGCCCCCCATTGCCATCATCACGCCGGCGGCGCCATGGTCGGTGCCCTGGCTGCCGTTTTCGCTAATGCGGCGGCCAAACTCCGAAAACTGCAGGACGAGCGTGTCGTTGAGCAGTCCCTGATTGCGCATGTCGTTGTAGAACGCCAACAGCCCGTCGCCCACAGACCCCATGAGGTTCGCATAACCAGCATTCGCCGCGTTGGTGTTCTGCGCCGCGTGTGTGTCGAACCCACCCAGCTGCACCCAGAAGACCTTCGTGCCGATGCCTCTGGCGATTGAGCCCGCCACCGCCTTGAGTGCCTGCGCCAGTCCGTTGTTGGCGTAGGCGACCGTCCCCGTGTAGGTGCCGACCGAGGCGACGCGGTCGATCGTGGCTAGCGCCGCCTTCGACGTGGCATTCACAAACGCCAGGTGCGGGCGGTCCACCGGCACATGCGACGCCATCGTCGCCATCGTCGCACGCGAATATCCGGCTTCGGCGCCGACGTTCGGGCTAAGGAATGAATAACCGGCCACCGAGGGGATGGCGGCCACGCTGACTTCGCGCGATTTCAGCGCGTGTGGCAATTCGCGCACGGTGCTCCACGCCACCAGCGGGTCCACGGGATCTGGCAGCGCGTCGAGGTAGCGGCCGAGCCAGCCCGTGCCGGTTGAATTGACTAGGTTGGCGGTAGACCAGATGTCCGTGCCCAGAAAATGCGATCGACTGGAATTGGTGTATCCCGTGCGCTGGATGAGCGCAAGCTTTCCCTGATTGAAGATTTGCCTCAGGCCGGTCAGGCGCGGATGCAGGCCGAGCATTTTGCCGGACGAGTCGGTGCCGATCTGGAGGACGTTGGCCGCCGGAACAGCGATCGCGGGGCGCCGGCTGTAGTAGAAGCTGTCGCCGTATGGGATCAGGGTGCTGAGCGCGTCGTTGCCGCCGCTCAGATACAACACCACCAGGTTCCGGCGTGACGCGCCCTGCGCCCTCGCGATGTCTGAGAGAAACGCGGGTGCGGCAAAACTGACGGTGAATGCCGTCACGCCGCCTTTGACAAATTGTCGTCGAGTCACCTTCATGGTTGTCCTTCGCGGGTTCTGATGCGGGCGTTAGACGAACTGATACTCGCCGGATCCGAGGAGCAGGTGAAACACGCCACCGGCCTTGTTGAGCAACTGGGTCTCCGACCCCGTCCACGTACCACCGGCGCGCACGTAGTCCACCAGCGGGTTGTACACTTCTGCGCGTACTTTCGGCAGGCTGAGGCGGCTGATGGCGTAATCGATCAGCGTTTCAGGAGTCTGGTTATAGGGCCGCGACGTGGTGCGTAAATCGAACCGTTGGTTGGTGGCCAACGCCGACGCGAAGTTCATTCGCGCAAGCATGCCGCCGGTGGAGAACCAGGCAGACCCAAGGGCCCACCCATTCACGTCGGGCGGCTCAAACAACTGTTGCCCCATGTTGAGCATCGGCGTGAGGGTGTCGTTCGCCGAAAACCCTAGGCAACCCACTTCCTTCAGCGCACGCACCACATACTCAACAGGCCACGCATGGCGCTGGTAGCGATGGCGCGGGTCGCGGAACTGCGACGAGCGCACGACTGCGCGAATCACCTTACGCATGTCGGTGCCCGACGAGAGATACGCCGCAGCGATCGCGCTCACAAACGCCGGGTCCGGCACCTCGATATCGCTGACAAACCAGTTCCACAGTCGACCCGCCATCCGCCGCGCCGTTTCGGGATGCACGGCGAGTGCCGCGATCAGGTCGAGACCATCCTGTATGCCCGTTGCCGGGTCCCGCGCCGGAATGGTCTTCGACCCGTTGTCATAGATCGGGAACGAAAACGTCTTGGCCGCCACATCGTGCTGCACCGCGTTGTAGTTGAAGGCGTAGTAGCTGGTGGGCGTGTCGCGCGTGCCGCGCTGCGCGATGTTCCATCCTGTGAACACCCGAGCGGCCGCATACACGTCCTGTTCCGTGAAGTTACCCACACCAAACGTAAACAGCTCTAGGAGTTCGCGGCCAAAATTTTCCTGCGGCCTGGCCTTGACGTTCGTGTTGCCGTCGAGCCAATAGATCATGGCCGGGTCTTTGGCCACTTCCACCAGCAGGTCGCTGAACCTGCCAAGCCCCATCTGCCGGAAGAGTTCGATTTGCCCGCGCACCTGGGCCGTGTCTTCCGTCGGCTTGGCCGCCATCAGGCGTGCGCCTTCAGTGCCGCCCACTTGGGACACCTTGCTGTAGGCCGTGGCGAAGTGGTGATGCCAGAGCATCGCCATCCGCTCCTGAAGCGGCACCGGGGAATGCACCATCCGGAACACCCAACGCTGCCGCGCATCGTTGATCACCGTATTCGGCATGAACCCGTTGCGCGCCGTGATGCCCAGGAACCCAGGCGTCCCGATTCTGGCGTCCACATCATTGGCGGGATCGGTAGGATCAAAATCCACCAGGGCACGGACCACCCTGGGGTACGACATCTCCTCGTAGAGGGCGCGCTCGGCTGGCGTCGCGCCAAAGCCGATGCGCCGCAACAGGTGGTCTAGCTCGGATTGCTCACCGAGCTGTGAGCTACTGCGCATGATGTTACCCCTTCTACTTGACACAAACCCGAAGCCAAAGGTGATGAGACCTTACCACGAACGCATGAACCCCTGCATCTGGTCGTCTTTAGTGGCCTGATTCGTGAAAAACCGCGCCGCCGCCCTGGCTGCCAGCCAGGCAAACGCCTCCCCATGCCACCCAAAGGCCAGGGAAAAGAAGTGAAACGGATAGTTTCGGTGGGGACCGATCCACGGTAGCCCGTCAGCGGTACTGACGATGGGCAGGTCCCAGCCGAAGGCGGGTGGGAGGCCAGAAATATCAGGATACCGGAGTGAAAACTCGTACATCAGCTGATTCGCCCGTTGTCGCACCGCCGCGTCCCGCAACGGCGCCGACGCCATCTCGGGCCCCGTCAATCCCGCAAACAATGCGCGATTCCCGTCGAGCCAACGAAGGAACCTGGGCGACTCCGTGCCTTCGGTATACAGGGCCTCGCGCGGCCCGACGAGCTTGCGCATGGCCGGTGTGAGCGGTTCGGTGACCACCACGTATCCTCGCGTCGTCCTGACGTGGCGGTCGAGTTGGTGGAACACGGAACCTGGCGTCCCTGTGGCCACCAGAACTCCGCGGGTGACGATGGTGCCGCCGTTGAAGGCGACCGTCGCATCTTTGCGGGTGAACGTAGTTTTCTTCACACGTATGTGTTCGAAGATGCGGGCGCCCTTCGCCCGAGCGGCGTCGGCCAGCCCGAGAGCGGCGCGCACCGGGTGCAGGGTCGCGGCATCGTGCAGGCGCATCGCGCCCTGTGTTTCGGTGGCCAGGGCCTCGCTCGACGCAGCCCGCGTCAGCCACGTGGCATCAAGCTTGGCGGCCTTGCGCGCCGACACTTCTTTTTTCAGGACGGCCGCATCGTTGGTGAACGGCGCATTAACCAGGAGCGGCATCGCGCTGAGGTCGCAGCGGATCTTTAACCGCTTCAAGGTGGTGGACAGATCACGCACGCTCCGTTGAAGTTCGGCATAGGCGATGTGCGCTGCGCGTTTGCCGGCCGTCTTTTCCACTTCGATCAGTGATCCATCCGGCACGGGCAGTACCGCCCCAATCGACCCCTGCGTGGCACCCGACGCCAATCGATCCGCTTCGAGCAACACCACGTCGAGCCCGGCCTGGGCCAACGTGTAAGCCGCCGCACACCCTGTGAAGCCGCCGCCAATGACGACCACGTCGGCCGTGAGACGACCCTTCGCCGGCTTGCCATGCGCGGTTCGTGATCTGGCCGGCGCCGCGTGAGGAGCCCAATATGAAAGTCCGTAGCCTGACATTACGAGACAGAATAGCCCACATGAAACGGGACTCGTTGGGATTCTGGATGGTGGCCGCCCTCGTCATGGGCAACATGGTGGGATCCGGCGTCTTCCTGTTGCCGTCATCGCTCGCGGCATTTGGGGGCCTGAGCCTGGTGGGCTGGGTGGCGTCCGCCGCGGGCGCCACGTGCCTGGCCCTCGTGTTCGCGCGCCTCGCTCGCATCCGGCCCGCGACCGGTGGACCGTACGCGTACACGAGAATGGCTTTCGGGGATCTTCCGGCGTTCATGGTGGCGTGGGGCTACTGGATTTCGGTCTGGAGCACCACGGCCGCACTGGCCGTTGCGGGTGTCGGGTACCTCGATTCGTTTTTCCCCACCGTCGTTCGCACTCCGGTGTCAGCCGCCATGCTGGCCATCACCATGGTGTGGACATTCACGCTGATCAATATCGCTGGAGTCCGGCGGGCCGGCCAGGTGCAGGTGGTGACCACGGTGCTAAAGTTGATGCCGCTTGTGCTCGTGGGGATCGGGGGCCTGTTCTATTTTTCTCCCGCACACTTCCCGGTCACGGCCACGTCGTTTGGTGATGCGGCCGGGCAGGTAACGCAGGTGGCCACGCTCACGCTCTGGGCATTCCTGGGCCTTGAGGCCGCGACCATCCCGGCAGGACACGTCGCGAATCCAGAAACGATCATTCCGCGCGCGACCATTGCCGGAACGTTGATCGCCGCCACCATCTATGTCGTGAGTACGATCGGCGTCATGTCACTCGTGCCGGCCGCAACACTGGCGACGACGACCGCGCCGTTTGCGGATGGGGCACGCGCGCTGTTTGGCAACACTGCGGCGAGCCTGGTGGCGATTGGCGCCGCCATCTCCTGTTTCGGTGCACTCAACGGGTGGACCCTGATTGTCGGGCAGTTGCCGCTGGCGATCGCGCGGGACGGCCTGTTTCCGAAGGTCTTCGCCCGCGTATCACCGGCAGGCACACCAATAGCGGGCATGCTTGTGGCCGGCGTGCTGGCCTCGGTGCTCATTGCGGCCAATCACACCAGAGGCCTGGTCGAACTCTTCACGTTCATCATCCTGCTCTCGACGCTGTCAACGCTCGTGCCCTATGTGTTCTCGGCCCTCGCGACGTTTCGAATCAAGGATCCGTCGGCACCACCTGGCGCCGGACAGCTGCCAGCCCGGATGAAGGCCGTCGCGGGGCTGGCATTCGCGTATGGGTTGTGGGCCATCGGCGGCGCCGGAGCGGAAACGGTCTACTGGGGCTTTCTGCTGTTGCTGGCGGGCCTGCCGGTCTTTGTCTGGGTGACTCGCGACCATGTCTGACGTCGGCCCCTGGAACCGCATCCTCGTGCGTCACGTGCGCCAGGCGTTTGTGGATGACGCAATGATCGCCGGGCAATGGCAGTCGCTCAATTTCACCGCGGCGCCAGATTTCGGCAAGGCCGTCGAGCAGTACGAGCGGTTCGTGGAATTGCTGAGCACAGGCGCGCCTGTGTACCAGTGCGCCAGCAGATCCGAGCACCTGAACCTGGACTCCATCTATGTCCGCGACGCCTCGGTCATGTGTGCCAGGGGCGCTATTCTCTGCCGCATGGGAAAACCCTTGCGCGACCTCGAACCCGCGGCACTTGCCGAAACCTACCGTGCGCTCAGCATTCCCATCGTCGGCGTCATCGAAGCACCCGGAACACTTGAGGGCGGCGATGTCACGTGGCTCGGCCCGCGACTCGCGGCGGTGGGCCGCAGCTACCGCACCAACGACGAGGGCATTCGACAGCTTCGCCTCCTGCTCGGCGACACGGTTGATGAGCTCATCGTCGTTCCCTTGCCTCATTTCCGGGGGCCGGGTGATGTGTTTCATCTGATGTCGATCATCAGTCCCGTGGACCATGACCTCGCAGTGGTGTATTTACCTCTGATGCCTGTGCCGTTTCGTGAACGCCTGATCGGGCTCGGCTACACGCTCGTAGAGGTGCGCGATGAGGAGTTCAATTCCATGGGCGCGAATGTGCTGGCGATTGCCCCCCGCAAGTGCCTGATGGTCGAAGGCAATCCCAGGACACGCGCAGCACTTGAACGCGCCGGCGCCGAGGTGCTGGCCTACGACGGGTCGGAGATCTCGCTCAAGGGCGGGGGAGGTCCTACTTGTTTGACAAGACCCATATCACTGGGACACTGGGGAACTGTACACACTTCGTAGCTCGGGCAGTGCATCGTGCGCATTCTGATCAGCAGGGCCGCGGCCACAACCCACTAGAGTCCTACCGTGATCCAGGCAACCGGAGATGTGCTGAGAGCCCACGGGTGTATAGCCTCAGCCACGGCAGACGGGACGATGTCTTTGGTGTCGTTCACAGCCAAGCGGAAATGACTGGCCAGTGGTGGTAGTGCCCGTTACACAGATAGCGGCAGGTGCCACACGGCCCACATTGCGCCAAGTAGAAGGCTTGCGCGTGAGATGACGGCCCGCGGGCGAGTCAGTTCATCGCGGCTCAGAACTTCCACTCGAAACCCAGGATAGGAAACAGCCCCTGCTGCTCCTGGAGGCGCACGGTGTTAGTACGGCGGTTCCAGCTGAAGCCGGAGAAATTCCTGCGGTTCGTGAGGTTCTGCACGCCGGCGAACAGCACAAACGGCCGCGTCGCCCCGAACGTGCGCTGTACGCGCACGTCGAGACGGAAGTAAGCGGGCGCGCGCGCATCGTTCACGCGCGTGAGGTCGAACACGCCGCGGCGGACGCTCTGTGAAAGTGCTTCGTCAAACGGCGTATACGGCCGCCCGCTCAGCCATGACATGCGCGTGGACGCCCGCCACTTTGGCGACAGGTTCACGCCGCCGGTCACGTTCACCACAAAGGGATAGTCAAACGACCCCGGCCTCAGCACGTCGTCCTGCCCTGCCTGCTCCGACTTCGCCACCGACACATTCGCCTGGCCGTAATAACGACCTCCTGGGGCCTTCTCGATGAAAGCCTCCACGCCCATCGCTCGTCCGCGACCCTGGCTCGTCATCGGAAAGAGGACCTCGCGCACGTTAAACGTGTCGCCCACGTTCGCGAGCGACAGCGTTGGAAACTGCGTGGATACAGGATAGTCCGCGTATCGCTTGTAGTAGCCCTCAAGGGTCAGGCGCACCGAATCCGACGGCACATAGGTGAAGCCCGACACTACGTGTTCCGACTTGAAGGGCTTGAGGCGTTCATTCTGTGGGAACGACGCGAGAAAGAGAAAAAATGGCTGTTGGAAGTACAGCCCGTAACTCGCGCTCCACGTCAGACGGTCACTCACCTTGAATCCGACTCCGGCGCGCGGGCTGAAACGAGTGTGGCCGATGTACTGGTAGTCATCCACCCGGCCGCCCCAGGTAAAATTGAGGCGCGACGTGACGTCCATGGTCCCCTGGACGTACGCGCCACTCTGATACGCGGTGAAGGATCGGTCCAATATGAAGGCATTAACGCCGGGCTTCACCGAGAACGGACTGTCGTTGCCGAGGGGAGATCCGGTGTCGTAGGTCAGCCGGAAGATCTTGAAGCTGCCGCCCACCTGAATCTTGTTCTGCCGGCCCATCATGGTGGCGTAGGTGGTCAGGTCGTACTTGAGGGTCGTTTCGCCCTCGCGCGCGGCTTCGGTAAATACCAATGGTCCCTGGTCGATAATGCCGTCGACGGGAGTGCCGGTCGGGGGGACACCATCGCGTACGAGGTCCTTCACCTTAGACGTGACTGAGGCTTCGGAGTGCGTGACGCTTAGCAAACCAACACCACGCGTGCCGAACACACGCTGCCAGTTCAGGCCTGTGGCACTGCGCCAACCCTGATACCGGATGTCGAACTCGGCCAGGCCTTCATCTAGGTCAGTCTCTTCCGTAAGACCCAGCCGGATCCGATCGACACCACTGACATTCACCAGCCACAGGCGATCGAGCGGCGTCACGTCGTATACGGCTTTCGCATTCAGTGTGTAGAGCACGGGGACGCCGCCAAACCCGACGTCCTTGGTGAACAGATCCAGAAAACTCCTCCGCGCCGAGACAATCCATGATCCTCTGCCCTGACGAATCGGGCCCTCAAGAATGGCGCCTGCGCCGGCAAACCCCAGCGTGGCGCGACCGCGCACTTTCTCACGGTCACCCTCCCGTTGCGCAATCTGCAGCACGCTCGAAACCCGATTGATGTACGGCGCCGGGTATCCACCCGTCAGGAACGTCACATCCTGAATCAGTTCCGTATCAAGAATGCTGACCGTCCCTCCGGCTGACGCAAAGTTCGCGAACGCGTTGATGTTGGGAATCTCGATGTTGTCCACGATAAACAGATTCTCAAGAGGACTGCCGCCGCGCACGATGATGTCGTTGCGGAAGTCGTTGGTGCCGATGACCACACCGGGCAGTGTCTGCAGATAGCGCGACACGTCCTGCAACGCCGCCGCGCTTTCGCGAATCTGGAGCGGACGGATGAGGTAGTTCGACGTCTTCATCTCCTCAGACGCGACAAACGCGGGCGCGGTGACCGTCACCGACTGCTGCACCGCCGACGGCGCAGGGAGCGAAATCTCCACGAGCGCGTCCAGTCCAGCCCGCACCTCGATGGGCTCGGTCAGAAATCGGGGCTCACCCGGAGGCGTCACCTCCAGGCGATAGGAGCCTGAGCGGACGTCTGTGAGTCGGAACTTCCCGTTGTCATCCGACAACACGCATCGGATGGAATCCACCAGGCACACGGTGACCGCCAAGCCAGGCTGCTTGTCGTGCGTGATCACGAGGCCGGCGATGGCGCCTGTGCCGGTCGTGTCCTGAGCCCACACGTGAACTGGGGAAAACGAAGAAACTACGAACAAGACGACTGAGAACACAACGCTCCGGACACCCATCTATCAAGCGTATACCCACAATGATCAGCGCGGTAGTCATCACGGTCATTATCGCACTCGCGCTGTTCGCCGCGGCAGTCGGACTGTGGCGTGCCGCTCAGTCGCCTGGCGTTAAAGGCCCCCCCGCAGCGGGGCGGCCCTGCCGCGACACGGAAGTCGCGCGGGGATCACGCAATCACCTCCACCCGTCGTACCGACCGGTGATGCTGCGTTCGACAACGCGTGGCATCTCTAGTCAGACGCACCGGCCGCGGCGCTGTTGCGGCTCACGCCGGACGCGCATGCCTCCCTCGTCGCCAGGCACAACGCCTGCGTGCCCGAGGGACCGGCGTAGACGGAACACGCCAGTTCAACACTTCTGCTGGGATCTTTCGAGATCACGCCGGAACGCGCCAACTACGTTCTCTATGGCAGTCCGACCAGGAAAACCGGCGCTCACGTCGCCGGCACCGTCACCCCGCTGGCCACACGCGCTGGCCGATGACGTTCCCCAGTTCCCCAGGTTCAAAGCATGGTGCCGATCGCGGAATAGTCCAGATCGGCGCCGCCTGAGGCAACCAGCGCGTCGACCAGTGCCGCGACGAGCGTCGCCGTCGGCATCGCGGCGCCATTAGCGGCGCCGGCCTCAAGGGCGATGCGCAGATCCTTCTGGTACAGGCGGCTGCGAAAGCCGGGCGTGAACTGGCTCGTCAGAATCCGTTCACCATGGACCTCAAGCACACGACTTGACGCGAACCCGCCGAGCAGCGCCTGGCGGACGCGCGCGCCATCCACGCCGGCCTTGCGCGCCAGCGCCAACGCCTCGCTCACACCAGCCAGTGCGCCACCAATGGCCACCTGATTGCAGACTTTGCAGAGTTGTCCCGAACCGGGTTCGGCGCCGATGTGGACGATGCGGTCCGCATGGCCGAGGCATTCGAAGATTGGACGCGCGCGCTCAAACGCCTCGGCACTGCCGCCCACCATGATCGACAGCGAGGCGTTGATCGCCCCGATCTCGCCGCCGCTCACTGGCGCATCGAGCATCGTGCACCCGACCTCTGCAACCTTCGCGGCCAAAGCCCGCGCAGCCACGGGCGAAATGCTGCTCATGTCGATGGCCATCCCGCCTGTCGCCAGACCGCGGATCACACCGTTCGGACCCGTCAGCACTCGCTCCACGTCGGGCGTGTCGGGCAACATGGTGATTACCACGTCAGACTGACGCGCTACTTCCACTGGCGACGCGGCAGCCACGGCGCCGGCGGCCACCAGCGCGTCCACAGGACCGCGGCTTCGGCTGTGCACGACCAACGGATATCCTCTGGCGAGTAGATGTGACGCCATGGGCTTTCCCATCACGCCCAATCCGATAAATCCAATTTTCATAGCCTTCGTGCGCTCCTTGCCCATTGTCGCCCTTGCCGTGTTCGCCCTGGCGTGTATTTGGTGTGCGTGTAGGCCTCGGCCTTGAAAACCAGGCCGAGCTACGTTCGGGAGGATCGAGCTACGTTCGGGAGGGTCGGGCTACGCACGCGCGGATCTCGATCCGGAACGTAGCCCATTCCGTGGCGCCGGCGCGATCCGAATCCCGCGTCCAAAGCGATCGTCGGCGAACGGCGGCTCGTTGGCCCAGGCCGCGGCCACGAGGGACGCTGTGCCGAGCGTCAGCCCGAGCGTGCCCCAGCGGGCCACCCTACCGAGCCGGAAGTGCAAGTGCGCGAGCGAGGAGGATGGCATCAAGCTCTCCAGAGACGGGCATCTGTCCCAACGACTGTCGCGCGGCCACGGCGAGCCCGTCGATTGGGATGCCGCCGCCGGCGCCGGTGGCGGCGATGACGGCCTCGAAGTGCGCCTGCGCTTGAGCGGGCCGGCCCTGTCGTTGCGCAACACGACCGAGCAAGAACCTGATCAGCCGCTCCTCGGGGTCGTAGGGCTTGCCCTGGCCGAGGCGCTCGGGCCACTCGAGGCCCGCGGTCAGATGCGTGACAGCCTGTGCCCATCGACCTGCGTTGTAGTTGACCAACGCAGCAAGCACATGCGCCTGCACGTACATCTGATGGGTTTCGCGCGAGTGCTCGGAGGGCAACACTCTAGTGACGCTCAGCACCGCGAGCGCCTCCATCGGCCGTTCGAGGTGCAGCAGCGCGCGCACATGGAGCAGGTCCAGGTTGAAGTCTTCTGGAAATTGCTGCCGGGCCCGAGCGGAAACCGCCAGCGCCTCCGCCCACCTGGCCTGCTTCTGGTAGTGCTGAATCAGGGGGATCCGAACGGTGCGATCGGTCCCAGCCAACGTCTCGGCGCGTTTGAGGTCGGGTTCTGGATCCCCGCCGGCCTTCTCAACAAGGTGTGCCCGGGAAACATAGAACGCAGCCACATCAGGGGTGTTGCCCAGTGGCGTCAGCAGTTGTGCGGCTTCCGGCAGCCGGTCGAACGCCCACAGATTAAGCGCCCGCAGATAGATCCAGCTCCAATGATTGTTCTGTTGCGCCGCCCATCCGAGGACGGGCAGCGTCTCAAGCCGGTACGGAAACACCAACGAGACATCCGCGGAACCGAGGGCCGCCGCGTCCTTCTTGAGATAGGTTAGCCAGGCGCGCAGCAATGGGTTTTTCATATGCGCCGTGGCCACTTCGAGGAGGGTGATGGCATCAGCCGCCTGGCCACGGTTCGCATACCCGATGGCCAACTCAAGCACCGACTGGTCAGGAAACTCGCTGCGTAAACCGTTCAGGAACGCCGCAGAAGTGGCCGCACCAGGCATGGACAGAAAGGCTTCCGCCCGCACGAAGTGGTGCAGGGGATCGAACTCGATCAACTGGGCAGACGCCGTGGAGGCCTGCGCGGCGTTGCCCGTTTTGCGACCCACAAGCGCGAGGATCTGCCAGGCGGACAAATTCAGCCGGTTGTAGTCGATCGCGATGCGCGCGTACCGATCGGCCTCGCTCATGTCGCCACGAACCAGAGCCAGTTCGGCCAGTTGCACATTCGCGGCCGATCGGTAGGCCAGCGCACGTGCGGCCCAGCCAAACGCGTCGCGGGCATCCGCGGTCTTGCCGATCGCGCGATACAGATTGCCCGCGACGAAGTTCGCCTCGGCGTCGTACGCGTCGAGACGCAAGGCCCGAACCACGTGTGCAAGGCCGGCATCGAACCGCGCGCGCCGATACTCGAGGTCGCCCATGGCAAGCAGGGCGCCGCGATGCCAGGGACTTTTTACCAGCGCCTCGTCGAGCATCGGCCTCGCCTGCTCGTACCGTCTACCTTGAATGAGTTCCTTGGCCTCACAGACTAACCTGTCGGCGTCAGGGATGGACGCCTCAGCGGCGGCTTCCATCTCGAACGGGCGCGCCAGCGTCCGTGCAGCCGGATCCGACGAATAATCGACGCCGAGGCCCCGCAGTTCCACGCGATACGACGTGCCCGTCGCATGGGGCACGGTCGTCGTGAACGGCTCGAGCGGCGCCAGTGTCACCGGTTGTTCCAGCACCAACTTGCCACCCGACCACGCGCGCAGTGTATCGGAGGCCTGTCCAAACGCATTCACGCCGATCTGTAACTGGCCGCCGGCCTCTCGTACAAACATCGCAGCCTCTCGCGAGGCATCCGTCAATCCGCCAAGGCCCTCAAGCGGAAACCAAGTCTCCGTCCACTGGTCCGTCGCAAAGGGATCAAAACCCGCCTGCGTGATGGGATTGACGTGCGCATCCGGGGCGAACTGCACCAGCAGTCGTCCGGCCTGGTACTCCACATATTGGCCGTCGGTGTCGGTCAGTAGGTCTTCCCAGATGCCGCCGGCGCGCGAAAGCGCCCACAGCCACAACTTCTGCCCGGGCATCTCTTCGTGCCTGGCCCAGTGGCCGAACCCGTACCCGGCGTCGCGATAATAGCCGCCGAAGAAGTCCTTGAGTTCACCGACCACGTGAAAGGACTTGTTGGACCCGAAGGTGTTGTTCTTGTAGACCGGCAGGAACCGGTCCTGCCCATCGCGTGGCCACGATTCTCGCGCGCCTGGATGCGTCAGATACGCGTTACCGGGGATGGACATCTCCAGGTCGTCCTTCGCGAACGCCGCGGCCGTCATCCAGTTGTAATATGGCTGCTCGATCGCCGTCCCGTTGTGCCATAACACGTTTGTTTCAAACGACGCTCTGTCGGACGGCAGCCGGATCTCCACCCGCCATTCCGTACGTGAGGACAAGTCCATCGTGCCGACGATGCAGCTCACGCTGCCGTCGGGGTTTTGCCTGAGCACATAGTCGACGGGCGTGGCCGTGGAGGGCGTGTGGCCAATGACGCCGAAGTTGAACTCGATGCCACCCGAAGTCCAAGGTCCGCGCAGGGCGATGTTGCGGAACTTGACGACCTCGTTTCGATAAATGAATTCGTGTCCGGTCTTTTTCACGCGCGCGCCCCAGACCTTGCCGCCGATCTCGGGCAGCACAAAGACCTCGATCAGATCATTCTCGAGCGTCACGACCTTCCACTCACGCGGCGTGCCTTCGTGTTCATACCCTTCGAACGCGTGGTACGGATACAGCCTGGTGTCCTTCGTGAGAATCGGCACCGGGTTAGGTTCGGAGAAGGCGTATGTCTTGAGAGTCTGCAGGCCTTCCGAGATTCGAGCTGCTTTGACGTTCTGTCCGGTGTGAACGGGTGCGGCTGCACACACCGAGGCAAAGGTGACGAGTACCCATCGACGGACCATGCCGGGTATCTTACTCCCAGCCTGTTTAGGTGCCCCTAGGTGCCGGCGCTAAGCGACGCGTAACAGTCCACCGCACGGAACAACTTGGCTTCGGTCTCGGTCATCAGCAGCGGCGCGGCGGTTGGGCTCGTCGCGCACAAGAATCGCCGGAATCGGCGCGGTCGGCAACTTGAGCTCCTGCGGCCAGCCCGCGCGCCCCTAAAACGCTGCTCGCACATCGTCGCGTTCCGCCTTGGCTTCCACCTGAACGGAAACAGTCATGCGGACGAAACCGCGCCGGGATCCAGGTTTGGCCTGGCAATCGTGCGCGACCTCGCCGAAGTCTCTGGTGGGGGCATCAGGCTCAGCCGGTCGCACCTGGGCGGGTTGCGGGCCAAGCTCACGCTCCCAGCGGCGTGAGCGGCGCCCGACGAAATACGGACTACTTGACGGTGAACTGGAAGGTCCCGGTCAGGATGTGGCCGTCGGCGCCAGACGTCCTCCAACTGACCGTGTACACACCCGGCGCCACCGTCCCGACAACGGGTGCGACGACAGAGTTGTCGGCCTTGCCTTCGGCCATCCCCGGGGCGACCTTGCCGAGTTCGATCTTGCCGGCAGGCCCCTCAAGGACCAGACCGCTCACCGCGACGATGGGGGCCTGTGAAAACCACACCTGAATCCGCGCGGGCGCCGTGGCCACGGTGGCGTCTGAAACCGGAAACGTCTTGTCCACTTTCAAATGGGCAGAGACCACCGCCACACAGGCGAAGAGGATGACCATGAGTGGCCGAGGGGACTGCAACTGCGACCGAGACATTTGCCTCATCGTAGCAGGCTCTGCGCCGGGCTTAAAAACTGACCGAGCCATGACATGACAACAGCCAGCGCCTCCTCTTGCTGGCGCTCGCGACTGATCCAGGCACCATCAGGTCGCCGGTGACCCACACAAGGCGGATGCGGCAATGCCACACCTTCAGGCGCGCCCGTCGGCTTTCAGCCACACCGGTCATGCGCGCGCAATCGCGTCGGCGGACCTGAGCGCGAGGGCGACGAACGTCAACGTGCCGTTCGTGCAGCCGCCGGTGGGGAGCGTTGGTGAGCCCACCACGAACAGATTCTCGTGATCGTGCGCGCGGCCGTGTGAATCCACCACGCTCGTGGCCGGGTCGGCGCCCATGCGACACCCACCGGCGGGATGATCCTGGTACGACAAACCGCTGACGTTGCCCATCCGCCCATCATTAGCCGTCGCCATGGTCGCAAAGACCTGTTCGAGGTGAATACGAGTGGCCGCCTGGCGGGCTTCCGAAGCCGAATCAATCTTGTGGCGCACGACGGGCAGCGGATCGCCCCACCGGTTCTTCGCCGTCGGGCTCAGCGTCAGGCGACTGTCGGGGTCCGGATGCACATCAAAGTAGCCGCGGACACGGGCAGTGCCGCGTGTGGTGCGCGTCCGCCAGTCGTCGAGAAGCGCATCGCCAAGCAGCAGCGATCCATCGGCCGCGCGTAACCTCGGTGTGCGACCGCCGCCGTTCTCCCACACGCGCAGATCGTGACGCACATAGGGCGTGTTTGGGGCACAGCGGAAGTACTTCCGCGAGATGAGGCTGTGTTGCTCATTCATCCCCGGATAGATCTTCAAGTCCGCATCGACCGTCGTCTGGTACGCGAGATGGCCGGTCATGTAGCGGCCGACATGGTCTGACCGGTTCGCCAGACCAGTCGGGAAACGACTGTTGGCCGACAGGAGCAGCAGGTGCGGGCTCCACGTGTAACCCGACGCCAGCACAAAGATGCGCGCGCGGTACTCGTCGGTGCCGCCCGTGCCATCCTGCTTCGCGGCATGCGCCACGGCGATGCGTGACGAGCGCTCGTCCAGATCGAGTTTGCGCACCAGAGTGTTGTCGTGCAGCTGAATGCGCTTCGCGGCCAGTAGTTGCTTGAACGTGTAGTCGGGCGAATACCGCGCGCCGGTCGGGCAGATTTCGCAGGTATTGCAGCGCAGGCAGATGCTGCGTCCGCCGTAGCCGTTGACGGTGTTCTTGGCCTGGGGCGTCGTCCAGAACGGCGTGCCGCTTTTGTCGGCCCAGGCCTTCAACTGGATCAGGTTAAAGGACATGTTCATGGGCGCCATCGGATACGGCTCGGACCGCGCGTCTTCCTTGAGCGGGCCGGGTTCGCCCGACACACCGAGGCGGCGCTCGGCCTCGCAGTAGTACTTCTCGAGTTCGGTCCAGGTGATTGGCCAGTCAACGGCGAGTCCGTACATCGACTTCAGCCGCGTGTCTTCTTCCGAGAATCTGTTGCAGACGCCGCCCCAGTGCAGAGCCGACCCACCGACCGCCATCGTGCGCGAGATGATGCCGTCGGCGCTCTGGTCGGCCACGTAGTCGCCGGGCCACTGATTCTCGCCGTAGTCGAGGCTGCGCTTGCGGTAGTCCGCACGGTTCTCGACATCAAACAGGGACTTGCCAGCTTCGACGACGATCATGGAGAGGTTGGGACGAAGGGTGGCGAGTTTCTCCGCAACCATCGCGGCCGTGATGCCGCCGCCGATAATGCACACATCACTTTCGTGGACGGCCATCACCGGCCTCCCTGTCGCGCGGGCCAGGGTGCCGGCGCACTCTCCGAACCGGCAAGGCCGCGGCAGTCTTCACGGTTGATGGCCGCGCGGTACGCCAG
Organism: Acidobacteriota bacterium; assembly: GCA_005799825.1. Taxonomy (GTDB): domain Bacteria; phylum Acidobacteriota; class Vicinamibacteria; order Vicinamibacterales; family SCN-69-37; genus SYFT01. The sequence continues at coordinate 102,044 of SYFT01000006.1, forward strand.
GTTGTAACCCACCGGCCCGTGGAAGAAGTGCCCCATGAAGTCGGCCACCACATGCACGCCGGACGGCCGCGCCGGCAACTGGGTGACGCGTTGCGGCGTCGTCAATAAGGCCTCGACGATCGCGCGCCGAGGCGCGGCTGCAAGTGCAGCCAGCGATTCAGCGCCACCGGCCCGCGCGGCGGCTTCAAGCGCGGCTAGTTGCGCGGGGTAGGTTGCTGTTGGCGGTGGTCCGGTCGTTCTGAGCCTGGGCGAACCATATCCGGGCCCGATCTCTGCGCCCTCGCGGTAGTTCGCCACCCACTCCGCGAACTGGGTGACGGCTTCGCCACGCTCCTCGGTCGTCAGCGCCGATGGCAGCGCCACATCGGCGACGGCGCGAAGAGTCGCGAGGTGGCCGGACGTCAGGACCGTCGCCTGCGAGCGGCCCAGTGCCAGCGCCTTGATCGAAGACAACGGCCATGCGGCCACCAGCGCGGCTGCCCAGCGAAGCAGGAGGCGTCGTGTCATTGTGGCGGCTCCTCATAGCGGTCAATCCGCAGGTACGGGATCTCGCGGAACGGCGGCAGTCCCGCGGCCGCCGCAATTTCCTCAAGACCCGCGCGTTCGTGAAATTCTTTTCGGTCGCGGTCGATGACGACGGTGTTGGGATACAGCGGCGCCAGGCGCCGGAACTCCGCGTCGATCAATTTGAAACGACTGACGGTCTCTTCAACATTCTCGAACTCGCGTTTGCGCAGCCGGATGTGTTTTTCGATGGTGTCGGTGCTCGATGTCAGCACGATGGTGATATCGGGGTTCCAGTGATCGCCCACGACGAGCACGTCTCGCAGCGCGGAATGATACCGGGCCGGGTACTCGGCGATGTGCGCCTCGAGCGTGATCCGGGCGCCCTCAAAAAACACCACGGACCCCGGCCGCTCGTGAGCGGCGGCGTCGCGGTAGTTCGCGTCGTAGATCCAGCCGAAGTACGCGGTCACGCCCACCGGGTTCAGCCCGGCTTCGATGTCGGCCAGCACCTCGGGCGCCCAGACGCCCTTTTCACCTTCGCCATATGACCCGTGGTGATAAAGGTCGCCCAATTGTCGAACCAGGGTGCTCTTGCCCACTCCGGGCCCGCCGACGATCGCCACGCGCATGAGGCGAATCGTATCAGCCCTGAGCGGGATGCGAAGTGCCCAGTCGAAGGGTCTCTCTGTCGGGAAGCAGAAACCCAAGCAAGCCAATGAGCGGCAGAAATGCGCACACCCGATACACAAACGCGATGCTGGTGACGTCGGCCAGCCACCCGAGGACGCCTGCTCCGGCCCCAGCCACCCCGAATGCAAATCCAAAGAAGAGTCCCGACACCAGCCCCACCCGATGCGGCACCAGTTCCTGCGCAAACACCAGGATGGCTGAGAACGCAGATGACAACACCAGCCCAATCACCACGCTCAGCACCGTCGTCCAGAACAGATCGGCGTAGGGCAATATCAGCGCGAACGGCAGGATGCCGACGATGGAGATGAGGATGACGGGTTTGCGGCCGATGCGGTCGCCCACCGGGCCGCCGATAAAGGTGCCTGCCGCGACGGCGCCGAGAAAGGCGAAGAGGTGCACCTGCGCCTGTTGCACGGACACGCCGAAGCGGTCGATCAGGAAAAACATGAAGAAGCTGACGAAGCTCGAGACGTAGACGTACTTTGAGAAGACCAGCGCCAGGAGGATGGCCAGCAATCGCTGCACCGTCGCGCGCGGCAGTTGATGCAGCGGGCGCAGGTGCCCGGCGGCGCGGCGCCGTTCCTGGCCGGTCGTCCAGTACCAACAGCCGATGCGCCACAGGATCAGAATCGCGAACAGTGCCACCAACGAGAACCAGGCCACGCTGCCCTGTCCGCGTGGCAACACGAAGAAGGCCGCGAGAAGCGGTCCAAGGGACGTGCCGAAATTGCCGCCCGTTTGAAACAGTGATTGGGCCAGGCCGTGTTTGCCGCCTGAGGCCAGTCGCGCGATACGCGACGACTCCGGGTGGAAGATCGACGACCCGATTCCCACAAGCGCGGCCGCGGCCAGCAGCCATTCATAGGAGTTGGCGGACGCCAGCAGGAGGAGTCCGGCCAGCGTGAAGCCCATGCCCACCGGCAATGAATACGGATGTGGCCGCGAGTCGGTGTAGTGACCGACCAGCGGCTGCAGGAGCGATGACGTGACCTGATTAGTCAACGTGATCATCCCGATCTGCCAGAAGTCGAGTGAGTAGGTGCCCTTGAGCAGCGGATACAACGCCGGCAGCAACGACTGAAGCAAGTCATTCAGCAGATGGCACACACTGAGGGCGATCAGAACCGGCAGTGCCGGGCGGGGCGGCGTGGTGCCTGGCATCAGCGCGTTGCGGATTTCAGCTTCCGGCCGAGGCGTACGACGATGTTGTATTCGCCTTTTGTGGCGGGCTGCACCGAGAGGCGGCTGCCCTTCTGGATCACTTTCATGTCTTCGAGGCCCGGCGTGGCCTTCAGCGTTCCGAGCGGCACCGTGCCGGCAAACTCTTCTTCGAAGGCAAGGTCCACCATGAACCAGAGGGGCTTTGCTTGTGTACTTGCGGCGTCGAAGTACTTGTGGCCCTTCTTCCAGGACAGGTGATCGGGATACCCGGCGCGGGCGATGGTGGCGAGGCCGGTGACGCCTGACGGATCGGCGTTGGACGCGTAGAAGAGGACTGCGTCGCCCTCCTGCATCTGATCGCGCATGAAGTTGCGCGCCTGATAGTTGCGTACGCCTTCCCAACTCGTGCGGCCATCCCTTTTGAGATCCGCGATGGTATACGCGGCGGGCTCACACTTCATCAGCCAATATTTCTTCGCCATCGGGAAAGGATACCAGCGTCGGCTGGTTTATCGTCGCGACCGGGCCACGTACAACAAAGAGCCGACGGCCACACACGCTCCGAACGCGCGCCACTCCTTATAAGCGAGGCCGGTCAACAGCCACGCGATGATGAGGCAGGTGACCCATGGCAGGACTGTGGCGAACGGGACGCGGAAAGGCGTCTGGCCTTCGGTGGTGATGCCGGACGAGCGGAGCTTCCACGACGCCAGCGCGCAACCCAGATAGAGCGCGAGCGCGGACACGTTGGCGAGCAGCGCCAGTCGTTCAAACGTCCCCGACAGGGCCAACATCAGCGTGATCGCGGACTGGGCGATGACCGAGGCCGGTGGTGAATGAAATCGCGGGTGGACTGCGGTGAACATCCGCGGCAGGAAGCCATCGCGCGCGAAGGCAAAGACCATACGCGGCATTGAGAAGGTCATGCCGCCCAGATACCCGAACATCGATACCGACGCGCCAACAAGCAGCAGCGTACGAGCCCAGCCGCCCAGTGAGGCGTTCGCCGCGTCGGCCAGCGGCGACGCGGTCGCCTGTACCAATCCGGGCCCCAGAATGCCCTGCGAGACGATCTGCAGCAGCAGATACAACGTGGTAATGCCGATCATCGCCAGAGCGATGGCCCGTGGCACCGTGCGCGCGGTGTCACGCACTTCGCCGCTCGGCACCAGGGCGACCTCGACGCCGGCGAACGCGAAGATCAACAGCAACGACGTGCGCGCCACGTCCGCCGCGGCCGGCGCGGCCGTCCACGTAAGATTGTCGGTGTTGATGAAGAAGAGTCCGGCCACGGCCAGCAGCACGAGCGGCACCAGCTTCGCAGCGGTCGCCACACCGTTCAAGCGCGCCGCCAGGCCCACGCCGCGGACATTGATGAACGTCCAGAACGCGAAGGCACCCACCAGCACCGCAGCATTCATTGCCTGGCTGCTCGCCGCAGGCACAAGGAGGCCAATGCTGCCGGCGAACACTGTGGACACCGCCGCACTGGCGAATGTGCCGAGCATCCATAACAGGAGCCCCGTGATGAAGCCGGCGTACGGGCCGAAGGCGGTGCCGACGTAGGCATACGGCCCACCAGTGAGCGACACGCGGCTGCCGGCATCGGCGATGCACAGAACGATCAGCCCCATCGCGACGGCGCACACGAGATAGGCCACCGGCGCGGCCGCGCCGAGTGAACCCGCCACGTTGGCCGGCAGCCGAAAGATGCCACCGCCAATCGTGATGTTCACGATGGCGGCCGCGAGGCCAAACGTGCCCATGACACGAACGAGCCCCTCAGTGGGGCTGTGGGGAGCAGCAGAACGCGATGGAGCCATGTGGGGCGCTAGGGTAGCACCCCTGCGTGGGCCGTCAGGGCGGAGTGGTGGAATGAGTCTGAGGATTCACCATGTAGGACATGAAGATCTATGAAGGGCGCGGGATTGGGGGCCCGGCTTTGCCGGGGCCGCACGATCGAAGGGGCGCGTTACTGAATCTGGGCGCGGCCGTCGGCGCGGCCATCCTCGAGGTCGATCTGATTCAGCTTCTCGCCACACTCGGTGGTCGTGCATACGCCCTTCTCCACCATGACGCGCTGCATAATCTTGACGGCGAGCGCGAGTTCGCCGATCGCTCGTTCCAGCTTCTCGGCGTCCACGCCTCCACTCGGCACTCTGACCGACGCCTCGGCTCAGGCGCGCGCCGTCTCACCACGCAGTTTGTCGATCTGCGTGTGCTGATAGATGTCGACAATCTAGTTAATCAATCCCACAGAGTCTGCCTCTAGCCCTTCACAAACGACCCTGTAGGCTCCGCAGTTCAGGGCGGGCCGTCGGTCAGCGGAGCGGCCTCGGCTCTAAGCCGGGCCTGGCCCAGGGCGGCTAAGTGATCACGAAATTAACTCGGGCTCAATGACCCGCTCCACCACCTGTCCTCCCGCGACACTGACGTGATACACCTTCGCGCCCGCGCGGGTGGCGACAACGCGCTTTACCGAGTTGTCTTCAAAGTAGATCCCCGCGTCGTTGTCGCACGCGTAGCCGGGCTTCATCACGCCCGACCCGATGAGTTTCTGATAAAGCAGCCGGCGGCCGGGCTCCGCGTCGTAGTGCGGCGAGTGACTCCCCTTGATGAATCCGAGCCCTTGCACCGTGGTCAGTTCCTTCGGTCGAGAGTCGGTCGTTCCTTCCTCAAACCAGCAGAGCGAGCCTGCGCTGGCGCCGCCGAGCACGATGCCGCGGTCCCAGGCCAGGCGTAGCACGTGGTCGATGCCCTGTGCCTTCCAGATGGCCTGCTGATTCAGCGTGTTGCCGCCAGAGCAGACGATGCCATCAACCGAAAGGAACACCTCCTCCCAGCTGCGGGTCTGGCGCGTGCTGGCGATGAAGCTCTCCTGGACCGAAGGCTCAACGTTGAGTGAGGCGCAGTTGCGAAACCAGGTGATGATGCCGGCGGGCCCGTCGGCGGAAGCGGTCGGCAGATAACAGAGTGTTGGCCTCGGCTTGCCCGTGAGTTCGGCCAGGTAGCGGATGAACGCTGTGCCAAAGCCGCCGCCCGCGATCAGAATCTTGCGCGTCTCGAAGTCGAGTCTGAGAGCGGATGTCGTCCGGCCTGCGGCGAGCCCGGCGGCCCCCAGAACTGACGTGATCACAAACTCGCGTCGCTCCATCACTCCTCCATCTCTTAGACGTGGCCCCTATCAGACCTGCGTTGATGTGACCCGCACACGCATCGCGCTGAGCCGATCCGAAAAGACCGCGTCCGCGCGAATCGGCTACCACTCGTACAAGAACACTTCAATCGGCCGCGACATCGCGACCCAACCGCCGATCAGCAGGCTTTCGCACACGATACCGGCAAAGCGGCTTGCGGGAGCGAAGGTCTCAACGGCATCGCCGAGCGCGATACATGTCGCGAGAAACGCTACACCAATCAGTAGGCTTCTGCGCCCCAGCCGGAGCACTTGACGCAGCGTCTGCCGCATGGCATGGGCTCGGCATTCGAAATGGTCGCGCACGGCGATGTGCACGATTGGGCGTCGGGTCGAACGAGTTGAACAACTGGTTGAAGTCCGAGACCCGCGCCTCAATCTAGGCGCAGTCGGGCGGAAAGTCTCCGGCGGCCTGGCGGTCAGTCATGATCAGATCTGGGGGCTCAGTGTCCCACCATCTGCCACTCGCGGACGGCGTCCACCGGTGACACGAGCATGAGGATGTTGAGCGTGAGATTGTCGCGAATCAGGAACAGCAGCACCACCTCAGTCACCACGACAAACGCGATACTGCTCCGGACGCTCATCTTCCAGGCCAGCACAAACCCAAGGCCGGCTATGACGATGTCGCTCACCGAATTGAGGATGCTGTCGCCCACATATCCCTGCGCGATGGTCACGGCGCGATACCGATCGATGATGCTGGGAGAATTCTCGAGAATCTCCCACACCGCTTCGAGCGCCACGGCGCCAATGAACCGCGAACGGATGGAACTCTTCTTCGCCACCAGCCACAGCAGCGCGTAGATTAACACGCCGTGGAGGATGTGCGAGAACGTGTAGGGATCAAACACGCGTTGAGACTGGCTGCTGCTCCAGATGTCCAGCTCGAGCCAGCCAAACCTGCCGTCGGATCCGAACCACGACCGCCCCATCCACGCCTCGACGGCGATGGTGATGAGGACGATCGCAAAGACTTTGAGTGCCAGCCGCGCCGTGAAGGTCATGGCGTGAGTGTCGGCACCATCCAGGGCACCACATAGGCCTGGAGCATCGCCAGCAGTCCCATCAGTGTGGTCAGGATCAAGCTGTGCACCAGCACGCGGCGAAGGATTTCGCCCTCGCGTCCAACGGCGCCCACACCGGCCGCGCCCACCGACAGGTTCTGCGGGCTGATCATCTTGCCCATCACACCGGCGGAGCTGTTCGTGGCACCCATCAGGATGGGATCAACACCGGTGACCCCGGCGGTGGTCGCCTGCAGCGGTCCAAAGAGCGTGTTCGACGCCGTATCGCTACCGGTCAGGAACACGCCGATCATGCCCAACCACGCAGAGAAAAACGGGAACCACCAGCCGGTCTTCGCGAGCGCCAACGCCATTGACGACGTCATGCCCGAATAGTTCATGACGGTGGCGATCGACAGGATGAAGGCGATGGTGACGATGGGGAGGCGAAGTTGTCGGACGGTCTGGCCGAACGCGCGGGTCAGCGCGGGAGGGCGAATACCGCACAGGAACATCGGGACAAAGGCGAGCAGCGCCGCCAGAAACACGAGTGTGCCTGCGGTGGCCAGAAAGTCGAGCCGGTACGTGAGCGGATAAGGACTGGACTTGGGCGCCACCGGCACTTCACGCTGCACGACGGCGGCTGGCCTGCCGCCTTCGATCCGATACGCGCCGGGCCAACTGAATTCCCAGACCGGGAACCGCAGTCCCTGCGGATTCACCGATGCCTGCTCGCCCAGCCAGGGGTCGGGACACAGTCGGTTGCCAATCTGTCCGCACCGCAGGAGCGACGTCACGTTGGCAGGTGGAGGCACCGACGACATGCCGGCGAAGTTGCCTGACTGACCCATGAGCACGGTCACCACGAGGATGCCGTAGGTGGCGTACGCGCGCATCACACGGCGGCTGGTGTCGGGCGGGCCATCGTGCGCAAGCGCCGGCACGCCACCGCCGGTGTAATCTTCGGCGGGCCGCCACACTTTCAAGAGCAGTGCGACCGAGGCGAGTGACAGCAGCGCGGCCAGCGTGTCGGTCAGCTCGGGGCCAACATAGTTCGAGACCACAAACTGTCCGATCGCAAAGCTCAGGCCCGCGACAAACACGGCGGGCCAGACTTCGATCATCCGTCGCCATCCGGCGAAGATGACGATCAGATAGGCGGGAATCAGCAGTGAAACAAACGGCAACTGGCGCCCCACCATCTTAGAGAGCGCCATCGTGGTGGTCTGGGTGTCGCTGGCCAGCATCGGCGCGAGCAGTCCACCCAATGTCGTGACGGGAATGCCCAGCGAGCCAAACGCGACAGGCGCGGTATTCGCCAGCAACGCGACGACCGCCGCCATGATTGGGTTGATGCCCAGCCCGGCCATCATGGCCGCGGTAATGGCCACCGGGGCGCCGAAGCCGGCGATGCCCTCGATCAGCGCACCGAAGCAGAACGCGACCAGCACCACCTGCACGCGTCGATCACCGGTCAGGCGTGCCAGCGCCCGCCGAATGACGTCAAAATCTCCGCTCTCGACCGAGAGGTTGTAGAAGAACACGGCGCTCAAAACGATCCAGCAGATCGGCCACAGGCCGTAGGCCATGCCGTGGGTGGCGGCCGCCAGCGTGAGCGACAGCGGCATGCCCCACACGAGCCAGGCCAGCACAAACGCGGCACCCGCGCCGGCGATGGCCGAGCGCCAGGGCGCGACGCGGAGCACGGCCAACATGACCGCGAGCAACAGGGGTGGCAGTGATGCAACCAGTGCGGACAGCAGCACGCTGCCGGCGACCGGGTCGTAGACCTGGCGGAAGATGTCAGTCAGTGTGTGGCTCCGGCAGCGATTATGGCCATGCCGGAGGACCTGTCAAGCTTCTGTCTGACTTCGTGCCAGCCTGTGCGATGATCGCGCGGGTATGTGGAGGCCGTCATGACTCGTCGATCCCCCTTGAATCTGGCGCTGGCTGTTGTGCTCGCCTGTGGCGCCACAACCCTGGCGCAACGCACCCCGGCCGGCGGCTACCAGGATCTCGTCGCGCTCTTCACCGACTGGTCGGCGTTTGAGCGCCCGCCGCTCCTAGAGGGCGCGCCCGACTATACGGCCGCGACCACTGCGCGCAGGCATGCCGCGCTCAAGAGGTATCAATCCCGGCTGGCCGTCATCGACCCGAAGGCCTGGCCCGTCGAACAACGCGTGGACTACGAACTGGTGCGCGCGCAGATGAACGGCCTCGACTTCTATATCCGCGTCCTCAAACCGTGGGTGCGCGACCCGGCGTACTACCAGTCGATCTGGACGGCGCAAAGCGACACGCCCGCCCACGAGGGCCCGACACACCACGCAGTCGTTGAGCTCTGGACGTACACCTTTCCGCTTTCTCCGGCTGACGAAGCCCGGCTGGCGGGCGAGCTTCACAGCGTTCCACCGCTCCTGCGACAAGCCCGCCGCAACCTCACCGGCAATGCGCGCGACCTCTGGGTGACGGGCATGGGCACCATGCAGAAACAGGTGGAAGACCTGCAGGCGCTGGCAGTCAGAACCACACCGGCCGGGGGCGAACTCAAGGCGGCGATTCGCGATGCCAGCGCGGCCACGGCCTCCTTTGTCTCGTGGCTCGAGTCGCAGGCGGCGTCGAGGACCGGGCCGTCGGGCATCGGCAAGGCCGACTATACGTGGAGCCTCCGCAACGTCCATCTGGTGCCGATGTCATGGGAGGAGGAAGTGGTACTCCTCAAGCGCGAACTCGCGCGAGCCCACGCCTCGCTGCGGCTTGAGGAACAACGCAACCGTGGACTTCCGCCGCTCTCGGCCGCGTCGAGCCCGGAAGAATACACGCAGCGCGCCAATGCAGCCGTGACGAAGTACATGGCATTCCTGAAAGACAACAATGTGCTCACCGTCGAGGACTACCTGGACCCGGCCCTGCGCGCACACCTGGGCTCGTACACACCCGAAGCCACGCGCAACTTCTTCGGCATCGCGAGCCACTACGAACCCATCACGCTGTTCACGCACTTCTACCACTGGTTTGATCACGCGTGGATGAAGGCCGCGCCGCACGCGAGCGTCATCCGCCGCAATGCCACGCTCTACAACGTCTGGGACAGCCGCTCGGAAGGTATGGCCACTGCGATGGAGGAGCTCGTCATGCACGCTGGGTATTACGACGACAACCCCAGGGCGCGCGAGATTGTGTGGATCATGCTCGCGCAGCGTTGCGCCCGCGGCCTAGCATCGCTCTATGCCCAGGCCAACGAATTCGACATCAAACAGGCCAAGGCTTTCCAGGTGGAATGGACGCCGCGCGGCTGGATGCGGCCCGACCTCGATCTTCTTGGGTTCGAGCAGCAGCTCTATCTGCGTCAGCCGGGCTACGGCACGAGTTATGTGACCGGCAAAGCGCTGATCGATGAACTCGTCAAAGACCGCGCCCATCAACTCGGCAACAGCTTCACGCTCCGCACGTTCTTCGACGAACTGAACAGCGCAGGGCTGATCCCGATGTCGCTGATCAGGTGGCAGCTCACCGGCATTGAAAAGTAGACAACTCCGACTGCGCCGTCAGACGCCGGATGACAGCGGGAGACACCGAGACGCCGAGCCCTCCGTAGGGCGCTCTTCGTTGCATGTAGCGGACACCAGGGCTTGAGAACCAGCCCGAGCTACGTTCCGGATCGATATCCGCTCGTGTGTAGCCCGGCCCTTTCGAACGTAGCTCGGCCTGGATTTCAAGGTCGCGGGCTATGATTCGCCCGCGAGGGAACCTTATGAAATGGCGTGTCATGTGGCTGGCGTCAGCCATTTCCGTAGTGTCAGCCGGTGCCCAGGCGCCGTCGTCGATCACAGATATCTCCCCGAGCGTCTGGCCAAAAGGTGAATACGAGCGGTTCATCGCGGCGCAGAATGTGGATCGCACCACAGCCTCGGTCGCCACGGGCCGCAACGGCGCGGTCACCGTGGCCTACAACGGCATTGCCGCACGCGCTGGGCTGGAAGCGCTTGCGCGCGGCGGCAACGCAATCGACGCCGCCATGACGGCTGCCGTCACGCAAGTGGCCGTCACCGCCGGCGCGCCCATCAGTTACTTCGGCATCATGTCACTCGTGTACTACGATACCGCCTCCGGCAAGGTCTACACGATGAACGCTGAGTGGAACACCGTGCGCGGCGAGACGAGCGCGGCCACTATTCCCGGCGGCATCAACATGGCATCGCCAGAAGGCCTGCGCGGCACCGCCGTCAGTGGCCGCACGGCACTCGTGGGCGGATTCATGAAAGGCGTGGGAGCCGCACACGCGAGGTTCGGCACACTCCCCTTCGCTCGCATCTTCGACTCGGCGATTCACATTGCCGATCACGGCATGCCGGTGACCCGTCATCTGGCCGGTAAGTTTGAATTCCGGCGCGAAGACTTGGCACGCCTCCCCGCCACGCGCGCGATCTTCCTCAAGGCCGATGGGGCCATATACCGCGTGGGAGACACGTTCAAGCAACCGGCCCTGGCGGCCACGCTGCGGGCTGTTGCCGCGCAAGGCACTAACTACATCTACAAAGGCGCGTGGGCCAAGGCACTTGTCGCCGCTGTGCAGGCCGACGGCGGCGCCATGACCCTTGACGACCTCGCTGCGTACGACGTCACCTGGGACGAGCCGCTCGTGGCGGACTTCGGCGCCTACCGTATTTACACCAACAGTCCGCCCAACGACGGCGGCGTCAACCTAATCGAAGCACAGCGCCTAGCCGTGGCCGCGGGTCTGGACACGGACCCGCACTGGACGACGTCCGGCGCTGCGCTGAAGAAAGCCCTCACCGTCAGCCAGGTGAACGTCCTTGGGTTCCTGCCGCAGGCACTCAAGGCTCAGATCTATCCTGGCCTCGACTTCTCGCCGGCATCGCGCACGTCAGCGGCATTCGCTGAGGATTTGTGGAAACGACTTGAGGCCGGCGCCAGCCCGTTACGCTGGAAGGCACCCGAAGGCCATCACTCAGACGATGTGGTGGTGATCGACAAGGACGGCAACATCGCGGCGATCACGCAGAGCATCAACTGTGTGGACTGGGGACGCACCGCGATCAACATCGATGGCATCTCGATCGGCGACCCTGGGTCGTTTCAGCAGGCCGCCATCGCGCGTGTTCCGCCGGGGTCGCGATTGCCGGCACCCACCGAAACAGGCATCCTCTTCAAGGATGGTGCGCCGGTGCTCGGCTTCGCCTCAATGGGCTCCGGCCTGCACCAGCGCACGTTCCAGGCGCTGGCCAACATCATGCACTTCGGCATGACCGTGGACGACGCCATCAACACCGCGGACTTTCTGCTGCCCGAGACTGACTTGAAGACCGGTCAGTTGACCTTTCGTGTGCCGAAAGGTCGATTTCCGCTGTCCGTACTCGACGCGGTTGGCTACCAGTACCGGGAAGTGGATCCCAGTGATGTGCGTTTTGGTGGAGAAGGACTCTGGGTCGCCATCAGCCGAGATCCGAAAACGGGGATACTCCGAGCTGCGTCGCACAATCGCAACAACAGCGCAGCCGTCGCCCGATGACGCCGTGAGGTGACATCTTTTTCCGCATCAGTACGCAGGTCGCTGCAGCAGCGCGCGGGTGGCGGGATGCAGCGGTGAGTCCAGCACCTTGCGCGGCTCGCCGACCTCCACTATACGACCCTCGGCGAGGATCACGAGCCGAGTCGCATGCTCACGCACAAAATCGCCGTCGTGCGAGGTGAGCACGAGCGCGCGACCGGTGGCCGCGAGCCGGCGCAGGCTCAACCCCAGGTCGTTACGGCGCGCCGGGTCAATCGACGCCGTCGGTTCATCGAGCAGCAGCAGCGACGGGTCCATGGCGAGCGACCGCGCAATCGCCACGCGCTGCGACTCACCGCCCGACAGTTCACGGGGAAGCGCGTCCGCGCGTTCGCCCACGCCCAGTTGATCGAGCAGCGCGCGCGCGCGTGCCACGGCCTCTGCGCGAGGCAGACGCAGCACGTGCACTTGCGCCAGACATACGTTGTCGAGTGCCGTCATGTGCTCGAAGAGGGAGTGCGACTGGAACACCATGCCGATTGTGCGGCGGAGTGCCGCCGACGCCGCCGTGCGGAGGCCAGCCGTGAGTTCGACGCCGTTGATATGAACTTCGCCACCGTCGAGTTTCTCAAGCCCGGCTATGGCACGCAGCACGGTACTCTTGCCGGCGCCCGACAGGCCCATCACGACCAGCAGCTCACCTCGAGCCGCCTCGAAGTCCACACCCGAGAGGATGTCGCGAGTGCCGCGACGCAACCACAGTCCGCGTACTTGAAGGACGGTGCTCATGCGGTGGTGGGCGCCTTCCATCGCGCTTCAAGACGACGGGCGACATACGCCACGGGCAGCGACATCGCGAGATAGAGGGTCGCGCACATCAGACCCGGGATAATCCAGCTGCCCATGTTGGTGGCGAAGATCTGGGTCTGTTTGGCCAGCTCCGGCACGGCGATCACCGACACCAGAGATGAATCCTTGAGCAACGCGACGAAGTCGTTGGTCATGGGCGCCAGCGCGGTGCGCAGCGCCTGAGGGGCACGCACCAGGCGCAGGACCTGCCCTTCGGTCAGGCCAAGCACACGGGCGGCGTCGAGCTGGGTCGTCGACACAGCTTCGAGAGCGCTTCGGTAGATTTCGCTCTCGTAGGCCGCGTAGTTGAGGCCCAGGCCGAGTACGGCTGCAATATAGGCGTCGAGTGTGATGACGCTGGCGATGCCATAATAAATGACGAACAGCTGCAGCAGGATGGGCGTGCCGCGCATGACCTCCACGTACGTGGTGAGCATCAGGCGCGTGGAGCGGCTGCCATACACGCGGCCCACCGCGATGCCGATGCCCACGACTACCGCACCGACCATCGCCAGGCACGACAACCACAATGTGGTCCATGCCGCCTTTAACAGCTTGGGAAAAAACGCTCGCGTCGTCTCAAACCAGGAGAGGCGGGGGCCGGTCTCGCCTTGCGTGGCGTTCGACGCGGTCATCGCCTGAAACAGCTTCGGCTGATCGTCGTTCCACACGCCCGGTTGCTTGCGGAGGATCGCTTCAAGGCGGCCATCCCGCATGGCGCTGCGAAGGATGTCGTTGACTAGGTCGAGCATCCCTGGGTGTTTCGGCGACACGATCACGACATACTGGCTGGTGGCCACCGCCCCGGGGTGGGTATACAGACCTTTCTCACGCCGCACGGCACGGTCAGCCAACAGGTGGTCAAGCAACACCGCGTCCACGCGCCCAATCGCCAAATCACTGTACGGATACACATCATCGTCGTATGGCGTGGCAATGACGCCGGCGGTGCGGCCGAGAATGTCGGCCGCAATCGTGCCCGAGAGCGTGGCCACCTTGCGACCGCCCAGGTCTGCGAGAGTCTTGAAGCGATCGCGGTCGGCCGCGCGCACCGTGAGCACTTCCTTGAACTCGTAGTACGGGATGCTGGTGGGCACCATCCGTCGGCGGGCGGCCGTGTTCTCAATCCCGCTTAGGCCGATGGCGAAATCGCCGCGCAGGGCCGACTGGTCCAGCGACTGAAACGTGATCTGCACGAACTCCGGCCGGCGGCCGAGTTCACGGGCGATGAGCGCCGCGAGGTCGACGTCGAAGCCGACAAGGCGATTTAGATCGTGCGAGTCGGCCTGGACGAAGGGCGCCCCGCCCGCCGCGTCGCCACCCCACCGCAGCACCGGTTGCGCCGGCGCCTGTCCCGCGAGGTGCGCAGTGACGCCGATGACGGCGATGAGTATTCCGGCGAAGGCGACTTGACGACGCATGGTGGAAAAGGCGGTGGTTGCAGGACCGGCGCGGGGCCTAATGACGTTATTCGAGCATGATCGGCGTATTTGGTTGGTCGTCTTCGGCCAGCAGATCGGGGTGCGCATTGAAGACGCGCGCGCAGGCATTCCACCTCAACCTGGCATCGTCATTGTCTGGAGGGCGAAGGGCGTCGGCGCGTTCGTAGTCCGCCATCGCCTGGTGCAGCCATTGGGTGGCGCCCCGGTGTCCCATGCCACCGTGTGAGAGGAGCGCGCGCGCGCGCCGCTCGGCGACAAGGCCAGAGTAGTAGGACCGGTCGTACTCGGAGGGCAGGGCTGCCACCAGCTGCATCGCGCGGGCGGCCCCCTGGGCGGTGGTGGGAAAGGCGTCGGTAATAGCCAGGATGAGCATCACGCTGGCGGCGTGGTTGCTGGGATCGGCCCGGAGCACGTCTTCACAGATGCTCTGGCATTGCTCGGGCTCGTTGAGGAGCCGGTAGCGTTCTGCCTTGGCGAGGGCGGCCGGCACCGCCGCTGGTGACAGAGCTTTCAGTTCGAACATGGTCAGGACCTCAACACCCTTAAGAGCCTGGTGACCGGATCGTAGAACCGATCCACCACTCGCTCTTTGAGCGGGATGATCGCATTGTCAGTGATGTGGATGTGTTCCGGACACACATTTGTGCAGCATTTGGTGATGTTGCAGTAGCCCAAACCCTGGCTGTTCTTGAGGTCGCCCAGGCGCTCGGTGGTATCAAGTGGGTGCATTTCGAGCGCAGCCGAATACACGAAATAGCGCGGACCGATGAAGCCTTCGTCGTGTTTTTTGTGCTCGCGCACCACGTGACAGACGTCCTGGCACAGGAAACATTCGATGCACTTGCGGAATTCCTGCACGCGATCGATGTCGCGCTGCGACATCCGCCAGGTGCCGTCGGCCGCGTCGGGCTTGCGGGGGGCAAACTTCTTGATCCCTGGCTTGACGCGAAAATTCCATGAGACGTCGGTGACCAGATCCTTAATCGGCGGAAACGCCCGCATCGGTTCGATAGTGACGGGCTCGCTCAGGTCCAGCGTATTGAGCCGAGTCATACACATGAGCTTCGGGTTGCCGTTGATTTCGGCCGAGCACGATCCGCACTTGCCGGCTTTGCAGTTCCACCGGCATGCCATGTCGGGGGCCTGGTCGGCCTGCACCCGATGCACGGCGTCGAGCACCACCATACCCTCGGACACCTCGGTGGTGTAGTCCACGAATGCTCCAGCACCATCGGAGCCGCCACGCCAGATTCGAAAGATCGCCTGCGCCATTATTGTTTCTGATCCTCTATGACCTGCTTGAGCTCGGCCGGCATGTCCGGGATGGGATTTCGCGAGACGCGCATCGCTCCGGTGGCGTCGAGCGCAACGGCCACATTAAACAGGCTGAACGCCGGGTCCTTATCGGGATAGTCGTCGCGGAAGTGTCCACCACGGCTTTCCTTGCGCTCAATCGCCGACCGTGTGATCGCTTCAGACACGGCCAACAGATTGCGCAAATCCAGATAGGTATGCCAGCCTGAGTGATACTCGCGGTGGCCATCGACACCCGCGGACGCGGCCCGCGCGTTCAAGGCTGCGAGTCGTGCCAGCGCTTCCTGCATCTCGGTCTCGAGGCGGACGATGCCGACGAGGTCCTGCATGGTGTCCTGCAAATCCGATTGCACCGTGTACGGGTTACCTGACGCGTGACCGCGATCAAACGGCTTGAGCGATTCCTGTATCCCTGCGTCGATTGCCTGAGTGTCAAGCGTCGGCGCCGTCCGCCTCTTCGCGTACGCCGCGGCGTACTCACCTGCGCGTTTGCCGAAAACGATCAGGTCCGACAGTGAGTTGCCGCCAAGGCGGTTGGCCCCATTGATGCCGGCTGCGCACTCGCCGGCGGCGAACAGGCCGGGCACGGTGGACTCCTGCGTGTCGGCGTTCACACGGATGCCCCCCATGATGTAGTGCGTGGTGGGTCCCACCTCCATCGATTCTTTCGTGATGTCGAGGTCAGCCAGTTGCTTGAACTGGTGATACATGCTCGGCAGCTTGCGCTTAATGTGTTCGGGCGCGTTCGCGATCTTCTCTTTGATCCACGCGATGTCCAGGTACACACCGCCGTGCGGGGATCCGCGCCCGGCCTTGACTTCGCGCATGATGCAGCGGGCCACGTGGTCGCGCGTGAGCAGCTCGGGTGGCCGGCGAGCGGTTTTGTCGCCCTGGGTGTAGCGCCAGCCTTCTTCCGCGTCCGCAGCCGTCTGGAGTTTGTAGTTGTCGGGAATGTCACCGAACATGAAGCGGTTCCCTTCACTGTTTTTCAACACGCCGCCCTCACCACGCACGCCCTCAGTGACGAGAATGCCTTTGACACTGGGCGGCCACACCATGCCGGTGGGATGGATCTGCACAAACTCCATGTCGATCAGTTCCGCGCCCGCACGATACGCCAGCCCGTGGCCGTCGCCTGTGCCTTCCCAGCTGTTGCTCGTAACGCGATAGGCCCGGCCCACGCCACCGGTGGCCAGGATGACAGCCTTGGCCGCGAACACGTGGAACCGGCCCCGCTCGCGTTCGTAGGCCAGCGCGCCCGCTACGCGACCCTCGTCCATCAGCAGGTCGATGACGGTGTGCTCCATGTGGACGGTCACACCCAGATACACCGTGTGGTCCTGCAGCGTACGAATCAGCTCAAGGCCCGTGCGGTCGCCCACGTGGGCGAGCCTGGGATACCGATGGCCGCCGAAGTTGCGCTGCAGGATTTTGCCGTCGAGCGTGCGATCGAACACTGCACCCCACGCTTCGAGTTCGCGCACCCGATCGGGCGCCTCCTTGGCGTGCAGTTCCGCCATGCGCCAGTTGTTCACGTACTGGCCGCCTCGCATGGTGTCGGCGAAATGTACTTGCCAGTTGTCGCGGTCGTCTACGTTGCCCATGGCTGCGGCTATGCCGCCTTCGGCCATCACGGTGTGGGCCTTACCGAGCAGCGACTTGCAGATCAGGCCCACCGAGACGCCCTGCCCAGCGGCTTCGATGGCTGCGCGAAGACCCGCGCCGCCGGCGCCGATCACGAGCACATCGTAGGAAAACGTATTGAGCGCCGACATCAGAAAATCCTCAGATCGGCGATGACGCCCATCGAGCACAGACGCACATACAGGTCCGAGGACATCACCGAAAACAGGCTGCACCAGGCGAAGAGCTGATGCCGTCCATTAAGGCTGCTGACGCACTCATACGCAAAGTCGCAGACCGGGGACTTGGACACTTCGTTCAACCGGCCGCCCACCACGTGACGCAACACGTGACAGCCCCATGTGTAGCAGACCAGGAGCACGACGTTGACGGCGAGTACGAGCGTGCCCACACCCATGCCGAACTGCACCTGCCCGGTCATGGGGTCTGTGAACCACATCGCCAGCCACACATCCCAGGCGAGCAACGCGATGAACAGGATGGCCACCCACATGAAGTAGCGGTGGACGTTCTGGAGGATCAGCGGAAAGCTGTGTTCACCTCGATACCCCTTGCGCGGCTCGCCCACCGAACACGCCGGCGGGTCGGCCCAGAAGGACTTGTAGTAAGCGCCGCGGTAGTAATAACAGGTGAACCGGAACAGTCCCGGAAACGGCAGGATGATCAGCGCCGGAGAAAACGGCAGCAGCTCCGGCCACCAGTCGGGTTTGGACCCGAACCAGGCATGCGACGAGGCGCCGAAGATTTCAGGCGAATAAAACGGCGAGAGGTAGGGGCCAAACGTGTAGTGCGCGTTCTGGAACGCCGCCCACGTGGCATACACGATGAATAACGAGAACCCGACGAAAATAAGTGCTGGAGTGGTCCACCAACGATCGCGCCGTGCCGTCTGACCGAACCCGCGCCTGACCCCTGACACCGGAATTGCCTGCATTCCTTCTTACCTCCGCAACGCACCAATAGTGATTGAGCGAGGTAAACGATATCTCAGGTGCGGACAGCGACACCAGCACTCCGAGGATCGTGGGTGCTCATCAGCCGGGGTCCTTGCGGCGCGGGGCATACCAGAGGTCCATGCCCTCGCGCTGCCTGACGCCCCGTGGTCCGCGCAACGCCACACGCGCCACACCGCCCCACATTTCACGCGCGGAGTGCGTGCGCAGCTTGCGACCCGACGTCAGCACGGACTGCGTCAGGACCACGAACCGGCCCTGCCGCTTCAACGCCTGGCTCAGGATGATTTCCTCGCCGCCGAAGTATCTTTCATCGAAACCACCGACCGCTTCGAAGGCCCGGCGCGTGCAGAAGATGAAACAGCCGGCAGCTAGGCCTGCAGCGCGAAACGCCAGCATCAGGGCCGCCGTCATCACCTTCGCGTAAAGCGGCACCATCCCGTCAAATGTCACGCCGGCGCCGCCGCCGGCCGCGCCGAGTCGGAGAGCCCCAATGGCGGCCCGAATGACCGCGACGTTCACAATCGTGTCCGCATCAACGAAGATGAAGAACTCACCGCTCGACTCCCGGGCGCCTGAATTTCGGGTGGCCGCAATCTGCCGATGCGCGACGGTCACCACCTTCGCGCCATGCCTCAGGGCGATCGCCGCCGTCTCATCGGTGGACTCATCGTCGGCCACAACCAGTTCGTAGGGTTCGTCCAGGGTCCGGCCGGCGGCGTGAAGCGCGTCCAGCGTGGCTGCGAGCACGGCCGCTTCGTTATGGGCCGGGACAATAAATGAGGTCATGCCCACTATCATCAGGCCTCGCCTGGAGTAGGGCAACAGGCACAGGGTCGGCGGCCGTCCGTCAGTGGCTGAAGGTCTTGTTGCCGATCAGCAGCAGGACCGGCACTGTGAGCCCAACACAAACGCCTGCGACAGACAGAGGCCAGGGTCGCGACAAGAGTTCAAGCATGTAAGTAGCTGCCGTAAGTTTTAGCGGCCTTCCCTGGGTCGTCAGCGGTCCATCACCGGCACTGCACTCTTGCTCTCCGGCGTGCGGTGCTTCTCGAACCAAGCCATCAGATACAGCTGCTGGAGCAGCTGGTGGGACGGCCGGCGCCAGCCGTGGAACTCGTCGGGCATGCGCACGAGTATTGTGTCGGCCTTCCGCAGCATCTTGAGCGCCCGGTAGTACTCCTCACTCTGCGCCATGGGCGTGCGTAAATCGGCTTCCCCTGTCATCACCATCGTCGGCGTCGTGACGTTGGCCACGTAGTGGAGCGGCGACCGCACGGCGTATTCCATCGGATCTTCCCAGGGGTACTTCTGGAACTGAGTGTACCAGCTGACACCGTCGGTGGTACCGACAAAGGAGTGCCAGTTGATGACGGGACGCATCGACGCGGCCGCGCGGAAGCGATTGGTGTGGCCGACGATCCACGCGGTCAGCACGCCGCCGCCCGAGCCCCCGGTCACAAACAGGTTCGACGAGTCGATCCAGCCCTTCGCGACCGCGGCATCGACGCTAGCCATCAGGTCGTCATAATCCTTGCCAGGGTAGCTGTGCTGAATCCCGTTGACGAAGTCTTGACCGTAGCCCGTCGAGCCGCGCGGGTTAGTCCACAACACGGCGTAACCGTTGGCCGCAAAATTCTGATAAGCCCAGTTCCACCCGACCGAGTACATGCTCCACGGCCCTCCGTGAATCCACAAAAGCATCGGATACTTTTTTGTGGGATCAAAGTTGGCAGGCTTCATCAGCCAGCCCTGCACCTTGAGGCCGTCCTTTGACGTCGCCCACACTTCCTCGGCGCCGGCAATCACCCGATCACTAAGCACGTCCTTGTTGACGTCAACGAGCACCTTCATGTCGGCAGGCTTCGTCATCGGAAAAGACACCAGCACGCCAGGCTCGGTGACATGCCCGCGCACGGCCGCGGCAATGCCGTTGTTCGCGATGGACACCGACGTCAGTACATGTTTTCCCACCGTCATCCGCTTTGGTGGCACGCCGAGATCGGCGGAGACAAAGTACGTGTTCTCCTCGCCAAGCTCCTGCATCGAGTAATAGACGCCAGATCCGTCCGGCGCCCACCGCACGTTGGAGGGTGAACTCGGCAGCCCGCCGGCCCACAGCCGCGGCCGTTTCCCGTCCGTGTCCATGATGTAGAGGCTCGACAGATGGCTCGTAAAGTTCTGCTGGTCAAAACCCGTATAGGCGATCCACGTGCCGTCGGGTGACGCGAGCGGCGATCCATCTGGGCCGCGGCGGTCAGTCAATTGCCTGACGTCGAGCGACGACAGGTTGATCGCGTAGACCTCCGAATCTCCCCGCAAGTACTCGGCATCGGGCTTTCGCACCCCCGCCACAAATATTGTCTTTCCATCTGCCGACCAGGACGGCTCGCTGTGGTTGTAGTGGCCCGACGTCACCTGCCGCGGGGTGCCGCCAACGGTGGCGTCCACGGTGAAGACATGTGTATAGCCCTTGACCGTAGGCCCAGAGCCGTCAGCCGCCCACGACGGGCGATCCACGACGACGGCTCCGCGGGCGAGTTGGGCACCGCGCGGCACCGTGGGGAGACGCACGGGAAGCACCGGGGTTTCGTCCGGAAGGAACGCGGTGAACCCAATCTGTGCACTGTCGGGCGACCACTCAACGCCGGCGGGTGCGCGATCAAATCGGGTCAGCTGCAGCGTGTCGCGAGTATCGACCCACATCACGTGCAGTTGTGTTGAGCCCGACCGGTTGGACAGGAACGCGATGCGCTTGCCGTCGGGCGACCAGACCGGCGCCGAGTCATTCCACGCGCCGTCGGTCAACTGCCGCAGTCGCGACCCGTCCACGCCCACCGCCCACAGATTCGACGCGCCCGCGTCGCGCATGATGTCCACAAATCCCCGCGAGAACAATACCGTCGTGCCATCGGGCGAGATGCGGGGGTTGGACACCGACTCCATGTCGAAGAACGTGGACTTGTCGAGGAACTTCTTCACCGGCGCCTGGGCGGCGTTGGGGACGGTCGCGAAGGATGCGGAAAACACGGTGACGGCAACGAGGACGCGGAGCACGCGCATGGGAACCTCCTGGGCCCGGACAGTCTAATCCGTTCCGGGGCCATTTGCAGCGGCACGCTCGCCAGATTTCGGGTTACGCCAGAACACGAGAACGTTCCCCCTGGCTATCTGACGGCGGCGTGCTTCTGGGAGAACTTCATCCAGTGCGGCCTGGGTCCGCGGGCCGGCGAGAACGACGATCTCGTTCTCGCCCTCCCGTTGGGTGGCGCGAAGCTGCCTGCCCCTGCGGCCGAGGATATGAGCCGCACGGCGTATGGTGTCTTCAGGCAGGGAGTGAGCACCGTCGGCCAGTACATTGGCGTTGCGGGCGAGTTGCTCTCCGGCGAGGCGATCGCGGCCAAGACGAGTCGGGCGCTTAGGCGCCCGGTGTACTTCGTTGACGTGCCGTTCGACACCTGTCGCGGACTCGGATTCTCTGGTGTCGGGGACCTTGCCAACATGTGCCGGTTCCATGCGGTCCTGGGCGATGAGTTCCAGCGTCGCCGCGATGCGGAGCGCGCACGCGCGCTGAATCCCGCGTTGCTCGGCTGCGACGCGTGGCTGACGGCGAACGTGGCCTGAATTCCGATCGGCTGATCAGCATCGGGCGACGGCCCCTTGAAGGGCCGTAACTCTTGCTTTAGGCGAGGACGGCATCGGCGACGCGTTCGCCGATTTCCATGGCGCCCTGAATCGACGGCGTCGTCAGAAAGTCGCCGGCCGCCCAAATGCCGGGCCGCACGGCTACCGGTGCCGGCCGCTCAAGCGGCCACCGCACAGGCAGCGCCTGAGCGATGCGATACGACCTCAGCCAGCGCCACCCGCGCACGGGCGTTCCGAACCAGCCAGCCAACTCGGCCTGCACCCGCTCGGCCACACACGCGTCGTCTCCTGGCGGGTCCTTCAGCACCGACACTGACACCAGCGCCTGTCCCTGAGGCGCATAGCGCGATGCCACATCGCTCATGACGGCCACGTTGTTCACAAGGCCGGCACCCGAGCCATTAAGCGCCAGCACCGGGGCGCCGAGCGGACTGGCGGGCGCGGCAAAATACAGGCACGTCACGTGGCGCCACGAGGTCGGCGGCAGCTCCGGCAGCAATCGGGCCGCCGTCGTGCCGTCGGTCGCCACAACGATCCGATCGGCGGCCACGCGCTCACCGCTCTGCAGCGTCACGGCGCCGTCTCCAACGGCCACCACGGACGCGTTGAGACGCACCGTTCCACCCGCCAGGCCGGCTGCGAGCTGCTCCGGAATGGCCTGCATGCCCGCTGCCGGCATCGCTGCGTGGCCTTCGGCGAACATCCGCAGCACGAACATCAGCATGCGGCTCGACGCGCTGAGCGAGTCATCGAGAAAAATGCCGCCGAGCCACGGGCGCAGAAAGCGCTCGATCATGGCCGCGCTGAAGCCATGTGCTTGCAGTGCCTCAAGCGCGGTAGCCTCCGGGCGGGCGAATATCCCGTCGAGTGCACCTCGACGTGCCGCCGATCGCAGTGTCGCGATCTTGATCTTGTCGGCCAGCGTGCCGACTGGCGCTTTTAATGTCGCCAGCAGGTCGCTCGGCTCGCGTATCGGGTCGCTGACCACATGCATCGCGCCTTCGCACCAGACGCGGGCGCCCGCAGAAAACTTGCGGAGCAACAGCGCATCGTAGTCGAGCCAGCGCTGCGCCGCGGGATAGGCCGTGAGCAGCACCTGGAACCCGCGATCGAGTTGAAAGCCCTCAACGCAATCGGTGCGGACACGTCCGCCTACGGCATCACCCGCGTCGAGGACCAGGCACGCCCGCCCGCGCGCCTGCAACTGGCGCGCGCACGTCAGGCCCGCCAGTCCACCCCCCACAACCACCACATCGCGAATCATTCGGCGTCTTCCCGGCTGGTTGCTACGGTAAGTCGTGAAGGGCCCGGATGGAGAGGCGCATGACAACAGTCTACAGGGAGGGGCACGTCTTGCACACAGTTGTAGGGGCACACATTCGTGAGCAGCACCTTCGTTGCTGGCGGTGCTGGGGTCGATATTGGCCGCAGGCGCCTGATTACCCGGAACGACGCGTCGCTTGTGGTCGGCCTTATCGCCGGCACCGTGGTGATGTTTCAGCGACCGCGCTAATAGGTCTGGGAAGTCTCGCGCGACGTGCAGAACCGATACCAGGTCGACCTGCTACTGGCGCTCGCCATCCTCGTGGGCACGTTTGTCTTTCACCAGGCCCGCAAGCGACAACAGGCGAAGGCTGCGATGCTCGTGGCCGCTGCCGTTGAGAGCTACGGCCACGATGCCGTCGTGGGTTCCGAGACGGGGTTCCACGTACACGAATGACTGGCCATCAGGCGTAAACGACCCGCCCGCGAGCGGGCCGCTTGCCGGCGGCATCACTTCACGTTCTTCGCCGATGCCATCGGGTCTTCGAGCCGCGCCAACCCGACATCGAGCAATCGCGCCCCGCTCTTCGTCAACATCACATTGGCGGGCTGCAAGTCACGATGGATGACGCTTTGGGCATGTGCGCGATCAAGCGCGTCGGCAATCTGTGAAGCGGTTTCGATCGCCTAGGCCAGCGGCATAGGACTTCTCGTCAGCCTCGCGCGGAGTGTTTCGCCCGTCACGTTGGGCATGACGAGGACGTCGATTTCACCCTCGCGGTCCACGTTATGGATGGCGCAGATGTGCGAACGATCCAAGGAGGCAAGAGTCTTGGCCGCGTGCTCAAAGCGTGTGCGCATGTCGTAATCTGCCTGGCTGAGCGAGGCCAGCACTTTGATGGCCACGGTCCTGTCCAGGCGGGTGTCGCGGGCCTTGTAAACCGCACCCCTACCGCTGGCGCCAAGCGTACTCAGGATTTCGTAGGGACTAGGGCACATTCCGGGCTACAAAGGCATGGAGTACCCCCGATTAGAGTGACGACGCTCGCACGGCCCAGCGCAATTTCGCTGACCAGGCGCGGGGGTTGGCCCGGCATTCCTCCGCCGTGGCACGAACAAGGTCATCCGACAACGCTGAATACGCGCCCTCCCGGAGGCCTACCTGAAAAGCCTTCTTCACGCGGCGGTCTTCACCGGAATGAAACGTCAGAATCGCTACCCGGCCGCCAGCGGCCAGGCACTGTGGCAATGACCGCAACAGCGCGTCGAGTGCGGCGAATTCGTCGTTGACGACGATGCGCAACGCTTGGAAAGCGCGACGCACGGATAACGTCGTCTCGGCGAACGTCAGACCAGGGAATGCGGCCAACAGCGCTGACCGTATCAGAGCGTCGACAACCCGGGTTGTCGTTGCTTCGGCAGAAGCTGCGTGCCGTTTCAACGCGTTCGCAATGAGATCGGCGTGTGGTTCGTCCGCGTTTGCACCGAGCAAGGCTGCCAACGACTCTGCACTCTCGCGCGCGATGACCTGCGCGGCCGTGACACCGCGCGAAGGATTCATGCGCATGTCGAGCGGGCCGGATTCCTTGTGACTGAAACCGCGGTCGGGGTTGTCGAGTTGCATGGACGACACGCCCAGGTCTGCAAGGATGATGTTGGCGGTTGCGTAGCCCGCAGCGGTCAGGGCCTTGTGTACGCCCGCGAAGTTTCCATGGTGCGAGACAAACGACTCGGGACCGAATCCTTCGCTCCGCAGGCGGCCCTCGGTGCGAGGCGCCTCGATTGGATCGACGTCAAGTCCAATCACGCGTCCGCCCGGCAACACACGGCCGAGCAGCGCGCGCGTATGTCCCCCACCACCCAGCGTACAGTCCACGGCCACATCGCCGGCTACGGGGCGAAGGCGAGCCATCACTTCTTCCACCATAATTGGCCGATGCATGCCCGCCGGCGTCTTGCCGGACGCCAGCACCTTTTGGACCTGGGCCGCGTACTGCTCGGGATTTAGTTCCTTGTACTTCTGGTGAAACCCTCGGGGGTTCTTACCTGAATACCGCGGGCGCCTCGTGTGCATAGGGCGATTATCGGAGCAACTGCCGTCCAATCGCCAGTAACGTCCTGGCCGACGCCTCGTCCGGTCCGTCGCCGACAATGCGCACCACCCTGGCCTCGGTCTTCGATCCGCGGACCCAGAGGAATCCTTCGGCGCCTGGCCTCCACACACGCGCTTTCCATCCGTAACCGGCCGCAGTCGGCTTCACAGTACTCACGTCACGCGTGTACGAATACACCACGTCGAACGTGGCCCATACGCCGGCCAGCTCCGCAGCGAAGATCGCTGGAAACTCCTGATCGAGTCGCGTCACGGAATCCGCCCAATCCGTGCGCGCCGCCAGTGAGTCCATGAACGACCTCTGCGGAGGCAGCAAGTCGATCAGCCCTGACAGGCCCGGCCCCATCCTGCGCCCTGGTGCGAGCGTGTTCGAAATGATCGCCCGCAGCCCCGTGTCGGCCGCGGCCAGCAACGCGCCGGCGCCGACGAGCGTGCCGTCACGACACGTCGTGTCCGCGAACACCGTGCCGCCATTCGGGCCTTCGACGCCCACCACGGCGCGGCATCCGTGCATCTTCTGGTCGCGCATCGCCGTGACGACATTGATCTCGCCGGTCTCCACCTCCACCACGCGGGCGCCGAACGCGGCCGCGATCTGCCGCACGCGGCAGGAGGTGGCATCCGAGGCCACAACCACGGCCGGGCGCGTGTCTGACGACTGGCGATGAACGGCCAGCGCAATCGCCGTATTGATGGCGGCTGCGGCCTGCGGCGAGGGAATATGCGCCACGCCCGCTTCATCGACGTACGTCAGGTTGCCGCGATCCGCATCGAAGTCGTACGCCAGCCCGAACAGCGCGCCCTCAGCGCGCACACGTGTGGCCAGCCCGTCCAGCACGTGCGTGCCATCGGCGCGGGTCTGTTCCACATCGATCTCGTGTGCCGTGATGCCCTCGTCGTGGTTGATGACAATTGGATCTACGCCGATTGACCGAAAGACGCGATCTGCAATGCGTGACGCGGCGCCACCATTGGTATCGATTACGATACGCGCGCGCTTGGCCTGAGTCTGGTACGTGCCGGCAACAAATCGGATGTATCCTGCGATGGCGCGTTCGCGCGCGGCCGTGTCTGGTTCCGCGACCCTCGCGCTGCCAGTGGGCTCGGGCCTGAACGCGTTGGCGGCCCGAATGAGACTGGCCATGTCCGATGCAGACAACAGCGCGCCAGGCGGCGCCGGATCCCCGCCAAACGATTCGACGCCGGTGGCGTACTTCCACCCGTTGTTGTCGATCGGATTATGGCTGGCCGTGATCATCACGCCCCCGTGTGCCTCGAACATCCGCACCGAGTGCTGCCACACGGGAGTGGACACGATGCCGAGATCGATCAACTCAAGGGTGACGCCAAGATCGCGGCAGGCACTCGCCAGCCCCTGGGCCTGCGCAGCCGCCAGGGCCGAGCCCGTGGGCCTGGGGTCGCGGGCCAGCACGATTCTAGCCAGGCCTGCGGGGTTCGCCTGCAAGCGCGAAAGCGCGTAGCAGTACGCATGCCTGAATGCGAACGCCTCATCGCCTTTCTCAACACCGGGACCGTCTCCGACAACCGCGCGGACACCGGAGTACGACTGCAGCCAGCGGGGGTTTGCCACGGATGTCAGCGAATGCGCCCGTACTGCTGCAGCAACCCTGGCCCGACCATCACCTTCTCCACGGCAGCAATGCTGCGCGGCACGAAGTCCGACAGGACGGTCGCGCCCGTCTGTGTGATCACGATCATGTCTTCCAGACGAATGTAGATCTGCTCTTCCGGAATGGTGAGCGCGGGCTCGATCGTAAACACCATCCCCGGGCGCATCAGGCCCGTGCCGCCACCGAAGTCATGCGTCGCCATGCCGACCGCGTGACCCAGTCCGGCGCCACGCTCCGCAGACGCCCGGTAGCGTTCTACAAACTGTTTCGCAGCCTCGGCGTAGCGGGGTTTCGAGAACTTCGCGGCTCCGAGGATCACGTCCATTTGCGGCAACGCCGCCTGCAGCACCTGCTGCGACCTCAGGCCCGGCTTGATCGCATTCAGGACCGCTTCATAGATGCCGAGATAAAACCCGTATAAGTCGCGCTGATCCGGGCCGAACTTGCCATTGACCGGCCACTGCCGGGTGACATCACACCGGTAGTACCCAAGGTCCGGACAGTAGTCCATCAGCACCAGCTCACCGGTCGTCATGACCTTTTCGCCCGCCCGATGGTGTGCGTTCATCGCCGCCGGGCCGCTGGCCACAATAGCCCGATACGCCTCGCCCTGGGCGCCGTGCCGCACAAAGATGAACTGCGCGAGCGCGTCAAGTTCGTACTCGGCCACACCAGGCACGGTGCTGCGCATGCTCTCGAGAATCGCCTCGCCACCAATCTGTGTTGCGCGCGTGATGAGCGCGATTTCTGCCGCGCTCTTGATCTCGCGCATCGTGTTTAGAATGGGCGACAAGTCTTTGATCTCGAGTCGTGGAGCTCGAGCGGCCAACAGGGCCTTCAAGTGGGCTTCGCGGCTGATTCGCCGATCCCACGGGTCCGCGGCTGCATCTGCCGTACGGCGCCGCGCGCCGTCGGGACTCTCGCTCGCGCCTTCAGTAGGCGCAAAGGGCACATAGACCGTGGTCGCGCCCGCACGCGCCGCCAGGTCGGCCTCAAGCAGATCCGGCAATCGGACCTCGTCCACGCCCGTGACCCGCGCGGTGGCCACCGGATCATCCGACGACAGCAGATCCCCTTCGACTGCGGCCCTGCTCACGTTCTGTTTCGGCAGATACAGGATGGTTCGCCTGGTGGTGCCGTCCATCAGCAGGATCGCTTGCGGCGCGACTACGCCGGACAGGTAGTAGAACTCGTTAGATTGCCTAAAAATGGCCGACGAATGGACGCTGGGCAACCCCTGAATCAGGGCGAGGCTGCCGGGTCCGATCGCGTCGTAGACCCTGGCGCGCCGTGCCGCAAACTCTGCCGGCGTAAAATTCGTCGTGAACGCGCGGCCGGCTTGCGCGTGGCCGACAGGCATCGCCACTCCGCCGCCGATCGCAATCAGCATGCACCCACCAACGACTTTTTGCCACCTCATCGCCACCCTCCCCGGCGCATGATGGCACAGTGAAGATGTTTGTGCCGATACCTGCCGGGCGATTCCTCATGGGCAGCAACGCCGGGCAAGACGATGAGCGGCCGGTGCATGAGGTGAGCGTGGACGCGTTTGAGTGCGCGGTGTATCCGGTCACGCAGACCGAGTACGCGGAGTTTCTCCACGCAACCGACCACGAGGCTCCGCGCGAGTGGCCAGGCGAGATCGCGGTCGCTGATTTGCCAGTGACCGGCGTGAGCTGGCTGGATGCAGAGGCCTATTGCCGATGGCGGTCAGATGCCGGCGACCCCGTACGCCTGCCGACGGAGAGCCAGTGGGAATGGGCGGCGCGAGGCGGACTGGTGGGCGCGCGGTATCCGTGGGGCGACGAGATTCCGGCGTGGGTACCCAACGGAGGCCGGGGTGCGCTTACAGGACCATGGCCGGTCACACTCGGTCAGCCGAATGGCTTCGGCCTCTTCGGCATGGGCGGGAACGTTCACGAGTGGTGCGCTGACTGGTATGCGGCCGACTACTACGTGATGTCGCCTACGCACAATCCATGCGGCCCTGAGACAGGGCAGCGGCGTGTGTCGCGGGGCGGCGCATGGCGCCACGCCATCACGGTCAGCCGCTGTGCGCAACGCAGCCGGATTGATCCGTCGTTGCGATATACCGACTTTGGGTTTAGGGTGGTGCGTTGACGCATTTATAGGTGATCGAGGCGCACGGTCACGGCAGACACAGCGATGCCGCTCAGCGATTACTTCGGCACCAGTGCCGAGAGGTGGATGAACTAAACACGCATTACAACTTGCGCAGCGCGTAGCAGCGGCCGGCGCTGATCGTCAGCAGCGGACCCCATTGTCAGAGTCGGAGAGAGGTCGTGCTGTGCGCATCGATCGTCACCGGCATCGTCAGGACAATCACACAGGAAATGATTGCGGGCATTCTCGGCCAGTTACCTGCAACCGAGTTGCGCGCGGTCGATCATCCACTGCGCAAAATTCTGACACTCTGAACCGGAAGCGATCGACGAGCCACGTCGATGCGCTGCGACGAGTTTGTTGGGATACGTGTCCAAATAACTCACTTGTATTTTTCATACCTGGCACAAATAGTCATAGGTCGGCGCCGTGGCCCCCCCCACGGGTGCTACCTGTTGCCTCAGGTCAAGAAAGACCTCACCAAAAAGATAGTCTTTGTATCCGGTCCACATTACGTCGGCAAGACCACCATGAATGCAAACGCGACGACGCTCCTGGGGATCCCGGTCTGCGTTGTCTCAAAGGAAGGTTTCCCGCGGATGATGCGTGGCAAATCCCCGCGAAGGGCACCAAGGACTACCAGGTGGTCGAAGGTATCCGCGAGGTCCCGGCAGTGACGCTGCTGACAATACTAGTCTGACGCCCAGCATCAGCGCAGCAAGCCCAGGGGGCGGGTCCACCGGCATTCGCGTGATGATGGATGGCGTGGCGGCGTTGCGTCAATAAACTGGTAGAATTCGCGCGCGTGACTTCAGCCGTCAATATCGCCGACCTGCGCCTGGTCGCAAAGAAGCGGCTTCCCCGTGTGGTGTTTGACTACATCGACGGCGCCGCTGACTCGGAGATCACGCTGCGCGAAAACAATCGCGCCTTTGAAGACGTCACCTTCCGGCCCCGTTCGGCCGTCGCCACATCCCACTGCGACCTCTCGACCACCGTCCTTGGCACAAAGCTCGACCTGCCCTTCCTTCTTGCGCCCGTTGGCAGCAGCCGCATGTTTTATCCGCGCGGTGAGGAGGTAGCCGCACGCGCCGCCGGCGACGCCGGCACCACCTACATCCTCTCCACGCTGTCGGGATGCCACGTTCGCGATGTCAAGGACGCCACGCAAGGGTCCGCGTGGTTCCAGCTCTACCTGGTAGGCGGACGCGACGTGGCGATGGGGGGCATCGAACGTGCACGGGCCGCGGGCTGCTCCGCACTGGTCGTTACCATCGATACGCCCGTAGCCGGTATGCGAGAGCGCGACTTGCGCAACGGGATGAAGCCACTCCTATCCGGCAAGCCGTTCGCGATGCTCCCACACCTCGGCCAGTTCCTTATCAAGCCACGTTGGCTCGCGGCGTACCTTCGCGACGGCGGCCTGATGAATTTTCCTAATATCGTCCTTCCCGACGGCCCCATGCCGTACGCGGATGTGGATGCAGCGCTCGAACAATCGATGACGAGCTGGGACGACCTTCGCTGGATTCGTGACGCATGGGGCGGCCCGATTGTCGTCAAGGGCGTGCATACGGCGGACGATGCCAGACGGGCGATCGACGGCGGCGCCTCGGCGCTGGTCGTCTCGAACCACGGTGGACGGCAACTGGACGGCGTAGCGGCCACGATTCGTGTGTTACCCGAGGTGGTGGCCGCAGTCGACGGCCGCGTGGAAGTGCTTCTCGACGGTGGCCTCAGGCGCGGCGGTGATGTAGTGAAGGCGCTGTGCCTTGGCGCACGCGCGGTGCTGATTGGCCGCGCGTACGCGTATGGTCTAGGCGCTGCCGGCGGCGCGGGCGTCGCTTGCGCCATCGACATCCTACGCACCGACATCGTGCGAACTCTGAAGCTGCTCGGAGTCGCGTCTGCCGCCGCGCTCGACGAATCGTGTGTCAGCTACCCGGACAGTTGGCGATCTCGGCCTTGACGAACAGGCCGAGCTACATTCGCAAGGTATCCAGTCCGTAGCTAGGGCTGTTCCTCAAGCCCGAGAACCCCTACCTGCCGCCGATCGCCGGCACGGGCTCGAGCTTGCCCACCCACAACCCGCTGTTGAAGTCGGTGAAGAGGATGTGGCCCTTCCACGGCATCGCATTCATCACAAACGGCGCATTCGCCGTGTAGCCTTCAGGGTCGTACGGCTTGAACACGGCAATCTCTCGGCCCTGGTCGTACAGATTGCCCAGCAACATGCCCGACACATCCACGATGCGCACGCCGCCGTCGTAGTACGCCTGATAGAGGATGTCGTTCTCCACGATGATGTCGTGTGACCCGTAATCCTCCAGGTGATACCGGCCCACTTTGCGCGGCTTCGTCGGATCGGTGAAGTCCACAATGTGCGTGTAGCCGCCTGACGTCTGCGCAATGCCGCCCTTGGGCGGCCCGCCGCCCGGCGACGACAACTGGTAGTTCGTGCCTTCCCACGCGCGACCACGTCGTCCCATCTCTTCATCACCGATGAACAGATAGATCTTTCCGGTGGACGACTGCGCGTAGGGATAAATCTCGTGGCCGCTGTTGATCGGGAACGTCGTGATCAGCTTTGGGTTCTTGAGCGTGCCGCCCCACTTGCCGTTGCCCACGTCCACGATCACGGTGCCCACACCGCCCTGGGCAGAATACGCAATGCCGTCATGCACCCACAGGTCATGCAGGCGTGCGTTCGGATGCCGATACTCGCTCACATACGTCGGCTTAGCGAGATCTTCGGTATTGATAATCACGTATTTTGATCCGCCCGAGACGGCGAAAAGGTGGTCGTTGGTGGCAAACATGTTGTGCACGCCGCCGGTCAACTCGGTGTCGAAAGACGATGCAATGTTCGGATGGGCGGGATCTGTCAGGTCGAGCAACACGACGCCGTTCACGCGATTAGACGCGCCCTCGCGCGAGAGCACCGCATACCGCGCGTCGGGAGACACCGTTACGTCGTTAATCGTCCGCGCGTCGATCTTGATCGAATCGGTGCGGACGATGTTCGTGAGATCCGTGATGTCGAATACATGCGCATACCCATCGCCGCCCCAGGTGCCGACGATGCAGTAGTCGCGGCCGTTGTTGCCGGTGTACGGCCAGAGGTCGGAGGTGTGGGTGTCACGGATGATGCCGCGGCCGGTCACGGTAAACTTCTGCCGCACATCGCGCTGCGTGACCTCGATGGCCGTGCGCGCGTGCGCGCTGCCGGCCGACGCCAGAATGTTGAAGCGGCCCGGGTAATTCGCCACAAACAACCCGTCGTCGATGATGCCGGCACCGCCAGGCGCCTGCACAGTGTTCTCTTCAGGCGCGGTGTAGGTGAAGCTCCACGTGATGAGGGCGTCGGTGACGGTTGTGCCGTCAGCGCGCTTCGGTGTGCCGACGAGCTTGATGACGTCGCCTGTGCGGAGGGTGGACTCGGCAATGCCGAGCTGGAGCGTCGCGACAGGGTTCGCCGCTACGGTGTATGCCCGGGTGGCCGATACGCCTTCGGACTCAGCGCTGATGGTGACCGCGCCTGGTGTGACACCGGTCACGTTGCCGAAGCGATCGACCGTCGCGACCGTGGGGGCAGACGAGCGCCAGTTGGCGACGAGTCCCGCGCGGTTGGAGCCATCCGCGTGCGCGCCCGTGGCCTTATGCGCGAGCGTGAGGCCGGTGTAGAGGCGGCCGGGCTCAGCCGAGATGTCGAGGGTGGCGAGCGCAGGCCATGCGATGGTCACGGGAATCTCGAGGGTCACCGGCGGCGCGCCCATCGCACCGGTGGCCACGGCTGTGGCCACGACCTTGCCGGCGGCAAATGCGGTGATCTTGCCGTCGGCATACGTGCCGGCCGTTCGCGGCAGGTTCACGCGCACCTGCGCATCGGGAATCGCCTTGCCGCTGGCATCAAACGCGGTGATCTTCACGGCTACGGATTCGCCCGCGCGCATGGACACGGTTGCAGGGTCAGCCACCAGCTTCGCGACGGCCACGACCGGGGCGGCCTGGGTGGGCGCGGCGGCTGTCGGGCGAATCGAGGCGAAAATACCCGCAGCGAGGAAGATGACGAGGCCGAACGTCCGTGTTAGGTTCATGGGCGACATGATGGCAGACGCCCGAAGCATGAGCAATACACGTCCGCGGGTCTGTGGGTCCGTTCTTCTGGCGGGCTTGGTCGTCCTGGCAGGGACACTACACGCCGGGCCACAGGCAAACACCGCAATACGGCCCACGAATACCTACTGGGTCTATGTGGGCGCAGAATCCGCTGATCTCATCCACCGGGTCCGTTTCGGGCCGGAAGGCACAGTGGTGGAGCGCACCACGACCATTGGCGAGCTGCCGAACGAGATGGAAGGGCCCCACGGCCTGCAGACGTCGGCTGACGGCAAGTTCCTGTATATGACTACCGGGCACGGACGGCCAGACGGAAAGCTCTGGAAGTACGCGCTGGGCGACAAGGCCGACACACTGGTGGGCGAGGGCCTCCCGCTGGGATACTTCCCCGCTTCCCTCGATTTGACGCCCAACGGCCTCTATTCCATCTCGGTCAATTTCAACCTGCACGGCGACATGGTGCCGTCCACGGTGTCGGTGGTGTTCACGCCGACCAATACGGAAGTCGCGCGCATCGTGACGTGCACCATGCCGCACGGAAGCCGCGTGGATCCTGGCGGCACGCGGCAGTACTCCACCTGCATGATGGACGACCAGTTGGTGGAGATCGACACGCGGAAGTTCGAGTTGTCGCGGCGGTTCTCCCTGGCGAAGGGTAAAGAAGGACCTCTGGCGGCTGCAGCCGATGAACACGCCGGCCACGTCATGCCTGCGACCGGTGCGCCGAAGCCCGTCGTGGACCCGGCTGACGTGGGCTATGCCGGGATGAAACATGACATGACGCCGGCGACGTGTTCACCCACGTGGGCGCAGCCGTCGTTTGATGGACGAACAATTTTCGTCGCGTGCAACAAGGCCGACGAAGTCGTTGAAGTGGATCGCGACAGCTGGTCGATCACGCGCCGGCTGCCGACTGGGCGTGGTGTCTACAACCTGGCGGTCACAGCCGACGGCACGCTGCTGGTGGCCACGCTCAAGCAGGGTCACATGGTGGAGATCTTCGACCTCGCCACCGGCAAGAGCCTGGCGCGAATCAAGACGTCCAACAACATCGCGCACGGTGTGACCGTCAGCCCCGATTCGCGGTACGCGTTTGTGAGTAGCGAGGGCGTGGGCTCGGCGCCGGGCAAGGTGGATGTGATCGACCTGCGCGCGCGGGCGATTGCAGGCACAGTGGACGTGGGACAGCAGGCGAGCGGGATTACGTTTTGGAGAATGCAATGACCGAACGGTCCAGAGTCCAGGGTCCAGGGTCCAGAGTTCGTGGAGCCTACGCTCTGGGCGCAGGAACAATTCTCGCTATTGTCTGGCTCCTGTGGCATTCCCAATTCGCACTGCGCGCCCAGGCGGCGGACATCCGTGGGGCGTACACGAAGTCCGAGCATATGGTCGCCATGCGCGACGGCGTGAAGTTGTTCACGATCGTCTATACACCGAAAGACATCTCAACCCAGTACCCGTTCATGCTGCATCGGACGCCGTATGGGTCCCCGCCGTACGGGGCCGACGCCTACCGGGCCACACTTGGGCCGTCGCCAGACTTCGTGACCGAGAAGTTCATCTTTGTGTATCAGGACGTTCGCGGGAAGTTCCGGTCTGAAGGCGACTTTGTGGTGATGCGACCGCTGGTGCCGGCGCCGAAGGGGCCACGCGCCGCCGACGAAAGCACCGATACGTTCGACACGATCGACTGGCTGGTCAAGAACGTGCCCAACAACAACGGTCGCGTGGGCCAGTGGGGTATCTCGTATCCCGGCTCACAGACGGTGTGGGGCATGATCGACGCCCATCCCTCCCTCAAGGCGTCGTCTCCGCAAGCGCCGGCCATCGACATGTTCCTCGGTGATGACTTCCATCACAACGGCGCATTCAGGCTGATGTACACGTTCAGCTGGCTCGCCGGCAACGCGCGTCCTCGGGCCGGGACCACCGAAATGCGCGGCGGCGGCTTTGACTACGGCACTCCCGACGGCTATCGCTTTTTCCTGGACGCGGGGCCGGTGGCGAACATCAACGAAAAGTACTTCAACTACAGCGTCCCGACGTGGAACGAGTACATGGACCACCCGAACTACGACGCGTACTGGGAGCGGCAGAATCCGCTGAAATACGCGACCAGTGTCACTCACGCGGTGTTGAATGTGGCCGGGTGGTTCGACGCGGAAGACTTCTACGGACCTCTTGAAACGTACCGCCAGGTAGAGCGAGCCACGCCCTCCAACAAGAACCGCATTGTCATCGGACCATGGCTGCATGGCGGATGGGCGTCGATGCCAGGCGATGCGCTGGGCGATATCCGATTTGGATCAGAAACCGGCGACTACTATCGCCGCGAGGTCGAGTTTCCGTTTTTCACGCATCACCTGAAAAACAAAGGCCCGGCGCCGACTGCCGAAGCCACGATGTTTGAAACCGGCGGCAACACCTGGCGCACGTTCGACGCGTGGCCACCTGTCAGCACCGAGTCGCGCACGCTGTATTTCCAGGCCGATGGCGGGCTGTCGTTCTCACCGCCGGTTGCGACGGCCGCGTCGGGCGGCGGCGTGGACGAATACGTCTCAGATCCGTCGAAGCCCGTGCCGTGGAGCACCGAAGCGCGCACGACACAGGGGCACTTGTGGATGGTGGAGGATCAGCGATTCGCCGCCGCCCGGCCGGATGTGCTGGTCTATCGTACCGAACCACTCACCGAGGACGTGGTCATCGCCGGCCCGGTCTGGGCCTCGATCGTCGCGTCCACAACGGGGACCGATGCCGATTGGGTGGTGAAGCTCATTGACGTCTATCCCGGCACCGCGCCCGACAACACGCCGAACCCGCGCGGCATCAGGATGGGCGACTTCCAGATGCTGCTGGCCGGCGAAGTATTCCGAGGCCGATTCAGAAATTCATTCTCCACGCCCGAGGCCCTGATCCCGAATCAGCCCGTCAAGTACGAGTTCGATCTGCGCGACCGCTTCCACAGATTCCTCAAAGGTCACCGCATCATGGTGCAGGTGCAAAGCACATGGTTCCCGGTTATCGATCGAAACCCGCAGACGTTCGTGGACATCTACAAGGCGAAGCCCGCTGACTTCCAGAGGGCCACGCACCGCGTTTACCGCACACCCACGCAGGCTTCGGGGGTCCGCGTGGGAGTGCTCAAGTAGTCCAGGGTTCGATCAGCCGAGCTTTGTCGGCCGCTGCTTGTAGAATCCGCTCGCCTCCTGGTAGGCAGCTGCCAAGGCGAGTAGCGCGCTCTCTCCGAACGGTCTGGCGAAGAACGTGACGTTTGTCGGCTGACCGTTCTCCGCGAACCCGTTCGGGATATTAATCGCGGGGTAACACGCCAGATTCGCCATCGTCGAGTGACGGCCCGCGGGATTCTGCGCACCGGCCGCGCCGCCACCACCACCCGCACCACGCCCACCACGACCTGCTGCGGCTGCGGGATCCGTGCCACGACCGGTTGCTGCAGCTGCCGGATCCGCCGCAGCACCACGACCTCGGCCTGCCGCAGGCGTGGGCGCGCCACCTGTGTTGTTGGACGCCACCACATATACGTCGAGGCCGCGGGTGGCCTGTTCGAGCTCTATCATCATCATCATGCGGATGCGCTGCTGCTGAAGAAACTCTACAGCCGGTGTCAGCCACGCGTTGGCCCGGCCACCTCCGCGTGCCCCGACCATCTTGCCCGTGCGAGTCATCCGATCGAAATATGCGGCCGACTCCACCCCGATTGTTGACCCCTGTGTATTGGCGGTCGGAATAGTCATGGGCACAAACGTCGAAACCCCGAGCGAGCGCAGAGTGTCGAGTACTTTGTCCGCGTTCTGCTTCGCCGCGGCGTTGGTCAACATGTCGAACGACTCCTTGATGTAGCCCACACGCAGCCTCTTGATATCGAGGCGCGCGTCCCAATTGAACGGCACATCCGCCACGCTCATGTCGCGTCCGTCCGGCTTCGCAATGGCCTGCATCACGATCGCGCAGTCTTCAGCGTGGCGGCAGATCGGCCCCAACCGATCCATCGTCCATGACAGCGCCATGCAGCCTTGACGACTGATGCGCCCGAACGTCGGCCGAAGTCCCGCAAGTCCGCACCGCGC
The DNA here is from genome assembly GCA_005799825.1 of Acidobacteriota bacterium. Classification (GTDB taxonomy): domain Bacteria; phylum Acidobacteriota; class Vicinamibacteria; order Vicinamibacterales; family SCN-69-37; genus SYFT01. Next base: position 139,305 of record SYFT01000006.1, read on the forward strand.
CGCGGGACTGAGAATGGAACCACTGGTCTCGGAGCCAATCGCAAACGCGACACAACCGGCAGCGGTGGCTGACGATGGGCCGGCTGAAGACCCGCTGGAGCCGACGGCCGGATCCCAGGGACTTTTCGTCTGTCCTCCGAACCAGTTGTCACCCGACGCCAGTTCGCCGGTGGTCAGTTTGGCAATGAGTACCGCCCCGGCTTCACGCAGTATCTCCACCACGCTCGCGTCGTAGTCAAGCACCTGGTCCTTAAGCGGCGCGGTGCCCCATGTCGTCTTGTATCCCTTGACCGCGATGATGTCTTTCGCGCCCCAGGGAATGCCGTGAAGCGGCCCCTTGTACTTGCCTGCAGCGATTTCAGTGTCGGCCTGCTTCGCCTGCGCCAGTGCGAGATCGTCGAGGAACGTCACGACGTTGTTGAGCGCGCCGTTGTAGCGGTGCAGACGGTCGAGATACATCTCGGTCAACTCAAGTGACGTGACCTTGTTCGTGCGGATGAGTTCGGCCAGATGGCGCACCGGCCAGAAGGCCACGTCCTCGAGGTTGGCTGGTCGCCGCAGCGCCGGTGGCGCGCTCAGACGGAAAGGCCGGGCCACCTTATCCACCTCGATGCCTGGCACGAGGGAGCTGAAGTGATACGGCGGCGAGACGTCGTTGGGAATGTCGATTTGGCGATTGGCCTCGTAACGCGTCAGGCTCTGATTCGCGCCGTTGACCATAGCCTGGCGTTCGGCCTCGGTGCTGTCGATGCCGGCCAGCTTCAACGCCCCGGTCACCATGTCAAGGGTGATGCGAGACGCGCCTTGCTCCTGCATCTTCGCCCAGATGATGCCCGGAGCCAGGGTGGCGCCCAGCCCGGCGCTGGCAAAGTGCGTGATGAAACGACGACGGGTCGCGGACGTGGCGGGCATGGGAACTCCTGAGGTGGGCGCTATTGTAGCGCTGCGCGCGCCAGCGCCTCGGCTTTGAGAACCAGGCCGAGCTATGCACCGGACGATCTCACGCCAGACCGTACCGCAGGCTGGTCCTCAAGCCCGAGTGTCCGCTACGCGCAAACGGACGACGCGCTAGCGGCGCCCGAGGACGCGGACAGTTGCCCCCTGGCCGCGGCCGATCGAGGCCGTGTCGTAGCAGAAGTTGATCGACCGGATCACCGCCGTTGGCAAAGTGAATCACCACGCGATGAAAGTCCACGGCGCGACGCTGCACCTCGAACTTGACCGTCGTGAACGTGCCCCTCGACCCCGTGACCACCACCGTGTCGTGGTCCACGCAGTCAGTGATGTTCCGCTACCCAAGCACGGTCCAGTTGCCTCGGTCCGGCTGGGCGCGCACCGCGCAGGCCGAACTCATCACCACGACCGCCAGCTCTGCCAGAGTCATTCCTTGTCGCAACATAAGTGAATCTCTCTGATGGCTTCGATCGGCCCAGAGCCGGTCAGGTTAAAACAGTTGCGGCAGTATGGGCCGCTGGTGGTGCAGACTCAACGGGAGAGCCAATACGTGGCCTTGATGGCCAACGAACGTCCCCGCGTACGCAAGTCCCTTGGGCCAGGCACGGCCGTCTCAAAGCCCTGGTTATAGACGATGTAGAAGTCGCTGCCGGGGCGGTAGATATACCAGAACAGCACGTTCAGGCTGGCGGTGCGCGTGGCATCGTTGACCTGAACAAACGTCTTGACGAACAGGCCGGGCGAGAATGAATAACTGACGCGCGTGCTGAGCACGTTCGTGACGAACGGGCCCGTCTCGGGCAATACGATGCGGTTGCGGGTGTAGACGTTCTCCAGCAGCAGTGTGTCTTTCGGCACCACACTCAGTTCGGCGCGCACGGTCTGTTTGTCGCCGTTGTAGTAGCCGCCCGTATCGGCACTGATCGAACCATACACACGCTGGGCCTGGTTCGAGACGTAGGATGCCTTCCAGGTCCGCCATGTGTATCCCGCGCTGGGGATCAGTCCCCCGGCGGTGGACCAGTTGAACGGCAGGAAGTCGTACTGTGTCTCAACACCCACCCGCACATTGCTGCTGTTCTGGGCCGTCAGGATGGCGTCGTATCCGGTCGACTGTGATTCCCGGCGCCCTGCATGATTCTCCACATACGACCCGTTCACGTTGAAGCGCAACTGGCGCACGCCAGGCCAATCCGGGCGAGGTGTCCACGCCGCCTCCGCACCAACCGTGCGGATATCAGTCTGTGGGATGAATCCCATCTCGGCATTAAAGCGTTCGCCGACGTCGAGATAGGTCAGCCCGGCAGCAAACACATCGTGTGTCCAGCGGATGCGCGCCGCGCCAGCCCAGTCCTTGCCCCGCATACCGGGGGTGAACGTCTTCGCCCCAGCCATGATCACGTCGAGCCTGGCGCCGATCGTAAAGACGCCATCGAGCCCCACAGACTGGTTGCCAGGACGCCCGCCACCCGAACGATTCAACACGATACCGCCAATCGATGACTTGGCAAACACGTCGCGTTTCACACGCAGCACCGAATAGTTCGCGCGGGGCATACCCGGGGCGGCATCCGTCTGAACGTTCATCGCCCCGATCGTGGTGTGCCCCGCCCGGCCGGTAATGCGCGCCCCGGCAAGGACCGGCACTTCTCGCCCGTCCTGCAGGCCGATGCGGCGGCTGTAAAACAGTGTCAGCAAGCCTGGCCCCGCGGTGGCGCCCGAGTTCTGGCTGTAATCGAAGGTCCCCGCGCCCTCGGTGAAGAACTGGCGCTTTTCAGGAAAATACAGACTGAACCTGGACAGGTTGACCACCTCCTGATCGGCTTCCACCTGCGCAAAATCCGTCTTGTAGGTCAGGTCGGCATTGAAGCTTTGCGACAGGCCGAACTTAAAATCGAACCCCACATCATTTGTCGTCCGCATCGGAGTGCCCGCGTCGTAGTCCTGGACCACACGGGGAGAGACAAACGGTACAAACTCGACGCGACGCCTGGGCCTGACATCGCGCAGCCCCTTCAGGACGCCGGCGCCGGACACGCGGGCAAACCCCATGGCCTGCCATTCTCGGGGAAACGGCACCCAATAGGTCTCCTCGTTCTTCCGCATGATGATGCGGCACACGTTCAGGCCCCACACGGTGTCACCCGGGCCACCGTTGAAACGCAACTGGCTGAGTGGAATCGCGATCTCCACATACCAGCCCCGGTCGTCGATGGTGGTCTTGTTCTGCCACACGGCGTTCCAGTCGTAATTGATCGTGCGACCCTCCTCCACCGAGTTGGCATCCTTGAGTGCGCCCAGGGGATTGGTCGAGAAATAGAACGCGTTGCGGTGGTCGTGAAATGTATCGAGCGAAATCTTGATCTGGTCGCCCTTCCGCAGGCCGGCGTCGCGCTTCATTTCGCTGGCGATGATGCCTTTGGGGTCAGAATCAAACGCCCAGATCCCGAAGTACAACGTCTTGTCATCGTAAAGGATCCGGAACTCGGTGCGCTCGGTGGACTCCCACCCGAACGCCGGCTCGCGCTGGATGAACCGGCCCTGGACCGGCGCCAGTTGCCACTCGGCATCATCAAGACGGCCATCGATGCGAGGCGCGCGACCATCCGGGAGCCTGGCGGCCACCGCCTCAAAGACTTCGGGGTCGATCTTCGTGATGTCGGCGATGATCGGGCCGGGCGGCCGGGCGGCCGGCGCCTGAGGAACGGGTGCGGGCACCTGCGCCAGTGCACGGGGTGCAAACACAACACCAGTTAGAAGGACACATGGCCACAGGGCCGTTGGAAGGCGACAACTCATCACGCGGTTACCGCGAATAGTATCAGGTCGGCGAACCCCATCTGGAGTACGCTCTCGGCGTGCCCCATCGCCGCCATCGACACCCGCGCCTCTGGAACGTCATCGCCGCGTCGTCTGTCGGCACGATGATCGAGTGGTACGACTTCTATATCTTCGGCAGCCTCGCCGCCATCATCTCTCCGCTGTTTTACCCGCAGGGTAACGACACGTTTGCGCTGATCGCGTACCTCTCGACATTTGCCGTTGGATTTGTGGTGCGCCCGTTCGGCGCGCTCGTCTTTGGCCGCATCGGCGACCGGGTGGGCCGCAAGTATGCGTTCCTGGTCACGCTCATCATCATGGGCGGGGCGACGGCGGTGGTCGGCATTCTGCCCACCTACGAAACCATCGGCATGGCGGCGCCCGTTGCTCTTCTCGTGATTCGCGTCCTGCAGGGTCTGGCGCTCGGCGGCGAAGACGGCGGCGCCGCGGTCGCGGCAAGCCAAGAGTGCGCGCCAGCACCACTTTTTGAAGCTGCCCGGCGCGGATCTGCGCGGTGGCAATGCGCACGATTGCCGCCCACTGAGCTTGTGATTTCAGCGCAACTGCTGCTGTGGCCGAGCCCGGCATCGGCCCGGAGGGATCATCCGGCAGCGCACGCAGCCGC
>SYFT01000036.1 GCA_005799825.1 Acidobacteriota bacterium
CAGCGTCTTGCCATAACCGGTTTTCAATTCGGCGATCCGGCCGCCGTGCAGCACCATGCCGCCAATGAGCTGCACATCGAAATGCCGCATGTTGAGCACGCGCCGCCCGCCCTCGCGTACGACCGCAAAGGCTTCGGGCAAAAGGTCGTCGAGCGACTCGCCCTGGGCCAGTCTGGCCTTGAAGGTTTCGGTGTTGGCCCGGAGCTCAGAGTCTGACAGGGATGCGAGGGACGCCTCGAGGGTGTTGATCGTGGCGACAAGCGGCCGCAAGCGCTTCAGTTCGCGCTCGTTCTGGGTCCCGATGATTTTACCGAGGAGGGTGTTGATCATGCTGGCATCCCGCACGGAGGGGATTCCGACGATTCTACACGGAAATCTGGTGGGAGCGGACCGGCTACGGTCGAGCGAGCAGGCGCAACGGATTGATGGCCTGCCCGTTGAGCAGAATTTCGTAGTGCAGGTGTGCGCTGGTGGCACGTCCGGTGGAGCCGACGTAGCCGATGATGTCGCCGCGCTTGACCGCCTGGTTAGTGCGAGCGGCAATCCTGGACATGTGGCCGTAGCGTGTAGAAATACCGAAGCCGTGGCGCACCACAACGGCGTTGCCGTAGTTGCCGGAATAGCCGGACGATTCCACGGTGCCGTCTGCGGTGGACCGAATCGGCGTGCCACTCTGCGCTGCGATATCAAGCCCGGGATGGAAGTCGGGCCCGCCCGTGAATGGATCAGCACGATTGCCGAACATCGACGAGAGGTAGCCAACGACCGGCCAGATGGATGGCGTCGCGGCGGCGAGTGCCTGCTGTCTTTCGACGCCCGTACGAACGGTCTCAAGCCGCGCTTCAAGCGAGCCCAGAAGGCTCTGCAGAATGCCGAACGTGTCGTTCGGGGAGCCGACTGATGCGGTCACGGGCGGCGTCGTGGCAATCAGGCCACCGCCACCCATGCCCATGGCGCGGTTCTTCACAAGCGCGGGCAGGTTGTCGATTGCACGCTTGGCGGCCGGATCCAGCCGCGCGTCTTCGCCAAGTTCGGTGATGGCGGTCTGAAGTGTCGAGATCTGCGAGGCCAGTTCTCCAGTCGCGGCGCGGTAGCTCTCGTTTTCGATCCGCAGCGCGTCAGTCTGCTGAGCCAGGCGCGTGATCTCCGCCTGCCCCGACCAACGGGCGCCCAGGCCCATCAACACCGGAACAGACAACACACCGATCACCACCAGCGCGACCGGGCGACGGGCAACCGTCATCCGGCGGACGGCTCCGGTTTGTCGGTTGGCGATGAGGACGGTGTATTTTGGTGAAGGCATGCCCAGCGTCAAACCATAGCACACGACTGGCCGAAAGACCAAATCAGTCAAGGGGTTAGCGTCAGCGGCTCACGCCAGGAAAACACCCAAGCCCCCAAGAAAATAGTGCAGAATCAGTCAGTCATGGAAACCTGCTTAAGCCGGCGCCACGTCCTTCTCACCCTTGTCGGGGCTGCCACAACTGTTCTGGGCCTCCCCCGCGGGGCCACTGGCCAGCCGGCACCCACAATGATTGTCTACAAAGACCCCAGCTGCGGGTGCTGCCAGGAGTGGGTGAACCACGCCACCGCCAGCGGCTATCGGGCCACGGTCATCAAGGCCGACATGGGCCCCATCAAGGTGAAGCACCAGATTCCCGCCAGCCTGCAAAGCTGCCACACCACGCTGATTGGTGGCTACGTGATTGAGGGCCACGTGCCCGCTTCCGACGTCGCGCGGTTGCTGAAGGAAAAGCCCAAGGGCATCATTGGGCTCACCATCCCCGGCATGCCCGCCAGCGCGCCCGGCATGGACCTGAAGCCCTTCCAGCCGTTCACGGTGTTGACCTTCAATGCCACCGGTCAGACGACGGTCTACATGAAACACACGAAACCCGCCTAAGTACTTGACGCACTTCGTTCCGGCACTCGGAATTGCAGCGCCTCGGCGACGTGGTCGGCGCGCAGTTCCTGGTCGCCGGCGAGGTCGGCAATCGTGCGAGCCACCCGCAGAACCCGGGTGACGCCTCGGACGCTGAGCCCAAGGCGCGTGACCGCCGTCGCCATGAGCACATGACTGGGCCGATCAAGCGGGACGTGTGCGCGCAAGGCGCGGCCGTCGAGTTCCGAGTTGAGGCGGCCCTGACGATCGAGTTGCCGCCGCCGCGCGGCGTACACGCGCCCGCGTACGACGGCACTTGTTTCTCTTACGGGGTCGCCGCTGATGTCGCCCCACGGCACGCCCTGCACCTCCACACCGAGGTCGAATCGGTCGCGGAGCGGGCCGGACAGGCGGCGCTGATACCGTTCCACCAGCAGTGGTGGACAGTGGCAAGGCCGCCGGGCGTCGCCGTGGAACCCGCACGGGCAGGGGTTCATCGCGCCGACGAGCATGACCCTGGCGGGGAAGGTCACACTCCGCGCGACGCGGGCCACATGCACCACGCCGGCCTCCAGGGGTTGCCGGAGTGTCTCGAGCACGCGCCGGCTGAACTCGGGTAATTCGTCAAGGAACAATACGCCGGCGTGCGCGAGACTAACCTCGCCGGGCCGCGGCGACGCACCACCCCCAACGAGCGCCATATCCGAACAGGTGTGGTGCGGCGCACGGAAGGGCCGCGTCACGACAAGGCCTGAACCTGGTGACAGAAGCCCGGCGATTGAGTGGATCGACGTCACGAGCAGCGCCTCATCAAATTCCAGTGGCGGAAGTAACCCCGGCAATCTCCGCGCCAGCATCGTCTTTCCCGCGCCAGGCGAGCCCGAGAAGAGCAGGTGATGGGAGCCTGCGGCCGCGATTTCCAGCGCCCGCCGCCCTCGCAACTGGCCGCAGACATCGGCCATGTCCTCTGCGCTCGCTGGTCCCTGAACAACAGCAGGGAGGGGAGGCGTCGCCGATGCCGGGTCGGAGATTGAGAGCACGCGGACCGCGTCGTTGAGCGAAGCGACGGGAAACAGCGGTAAGTCGGCCACGATGCCGGCTTCGGCGAGATTCGCGGCCGGGAAAACCAGTGCGGGTTTTGGCGCCTTCCGAGCGGCCACGGCGATTGGCAGCACGCCTCGCATTGGAGGAATCCCACCGTCAAGTGACAAGCCGCCGACGATGGTCATCTCGCGTCCGTCGCGCTGCGGCAGGATGCCGGAAGCGGCGAGGATACCGAGCGCGATTGGCAGGTCAAACGCTGCACCGATCTTGCGCACGTCGGCTGGGGCCAAACTCACCGTCACGCGACCAACGGGAAACGGGAAGCCCGAATTGCGAATCGCCGAGCGCACACGATCTCGACTTTCCCTGACGGTGGTGTCGGGCAGGCCCACCATGGTGATGCCAGGCAACCCGCCCCCCGAAACGTCTACTTCAACGGACACAGGGAGAGCTTCCACTCCGAACACCGCGGCCGCATGCAGTCGAGCCAACATGCCGCCTGTGAGCGCACAATCGAGGCCACTATTTCCGCCGCGACTTATCCAGACTTTTGGGATAGTGGGATGCCGAGATCGCAGATTCTGCGATCTCGGCGCCGTCGCATGCGGGAAGGTTTTTCAGTGCCCGCGACCGAGCGACCCCAAGACTCCGGGACCCCGCCAACTATCTCAGTTGCGATGAATCGTGAGTCGATCGCCGACGGCGAGTCTTGTGGACGTCAGCGAGTTCCACTTGCGGATGTCGTCCACCGTGGTCTCAAACTGCCGCGCAATACCGAACAACGTGTCGCCGGGCTTGACGCGATAGGTCACGGCCGAGGCCACCTCCGCTGTAACGACGGCGGGACGAGATGCCAACGCCGACGTCACGACCAGCGGAATGAGCAACTTCTGGCCCGTCCGGAGTTTCGAGGTCGTCCGCAGGCCGTTGGCGGCTGCCAAATCCGTCCGGGTAATCCTGAACCGGCGTGCGATGGCCGAAAGGTTCTCGCCGGACTTTGCGTGGTAGTAGGAGAACTGCGCGAACAGCGACGGGGCTGCCGTGGCCAGCTTCGCCTCGACGACCGACGCCATGCCCAGCGGCACTTTCAGGTCGTGAGAGCCAATCGGGGTGGTGGTGCGCCGCAATTCCGGATTGAGCGCCCGGATATCTTCGATGGTGGCCCCTGTCCACTCAGCCACAGTCCGAAGGTCGAGCGCGTCGGGGACGGTCACTCGGTCGAACACGAGCGGGGACACGGGCACAGCGTCGAACCCGTACGCTTGCGGGTTTTTAGCAATGAGCACGGCCGCCATGATCATCGGCACGTAGTTGCGGGTTTCCTTCGGCAGGTACTTCGATGTCGCTGTGAGCTTCCAGTAGTCGTTGATCCTGCTCTTGTTGACGGCGCGCTGCAGACGGCCGGGCCCGGCGTTATAGCTGGCCATCGCCAGATTCCAGTCACCGTCGAACATCCGGTTTAGCGACTTCAGGTACTGCGCCGCGGCCCGCGTGGCCTTCTCCGGGTCTGACCGCTCATCGAGGAACCACGTCTGGTCGAGCCCGTAGTGGGCGCCGGTCGCAGGCATGAACTGCCACACGCCCCGCGCCGAGGCCCTCGAGAGGGCGTTGGTCTTGTAGCCGCTTTCGACGATGGCGAGATAGGCCAGGTCGAGGGGGATGCCCTCGGAGCGAAAAATCTCCTGCACCATCGGCAGGTACTTCGAACTGCGCTCCAGGCTCTCCTGCATGAAGTCGCGCAGGGTGCCCTGGAATAACTCCACAAACGACTGCACGCGGTCGTTGTTGTCGATCGGCAGGTCGTGGTCGGTGGACGCGAGGTCGGCCGCCACCGCCGCCTGGGTTTCGCGCGTCGGTTCAGGCAGGGTTAGCGTTGCGGCCTCGAGCAGTTGATCGATCACCGCAGGCTCCGTCCGAGCCTGCGTGAATCCGTCGCCCTCGCGCAGGGCCAGGATCTCCAACGCGCTGATGCGGCTGACCAGGCGCTCAAATTGCACGCGCAGGCGCGGCTCAACTCGGGCTCCTTGTGGGGCGTCGAGCAGCATGTCGACCGACTGGTCGAACAGGTCCCGGGCGGCAGTCAGATGTCCCAGGGACAGTTCTGCCTGCCCTCGCCCAAACAGGGTTTCCGACGCATCGACAAGGGCGCCGGTGGGGTCAACCAGGGGACCTGATGGTGTCGTTACGACCGGAACCGACACCTGGGCGGGCGGCGCCACGGGCAAGGGCATGACGGGCAGGGCCGGTGGCGTTCGGGTCGCGCAGCCAGCCACCAAGCCGGCACCTGATAGCGCAAGAAGCCGGGTGAGCAGCCGGGCCAGGTTCATCAAAGCGGATAGTAACCCCGCCCTGACTGGGAGTCAATCCTAAGTGCTTGTAACTGTTGGAGTTCGCTATCTATGGGGTGGTCGGCCATCCGCTGCTGGCCAGCACTCTGTGGGCTTCGCCCAGATCGCGAGCCAGGGGTGTAATGATCGTCCGTTCCCCGATGAGGATAGTTGTGCCTTGACCAATCGCTTTCAGGACATCGCTTTCGCAGACGAATTCCGCCACTGACTCGGGCCTGGCGGCCGGAGAACCGGGTCCCTCGCCAGACTGGCCACCCAGGAACGCCTCGACGTTCGACGTGACTGCGGCGGCCGAGAGCCCTTGGTCGGCAGGAGGAGTCTCGACCTGGGGCAGAGGGGCCAGAGTCGCGGCCGGACCGAGGGCAGACGCCGGCGTGGGCCGGCCGGTGGAGGCCGGGCGAATCTCATACGCCAGACGCTTGATATTAAGCAAGTGCATGGGTGTGATGTTGTCCGACGTGATGTTGCCCCCGAAGCCGCCACAGCCGAGGGTCAGGGCTGGGTCAAGGCCGGTGGTCAACCCAATTGACCCGTGGGTGGTGGGGGTATTCACACAAATCCTGAACGCCGGTTTCTTCAGGCCGAACTCAAGAATGACCGGCTCGTTCTTCGAGTGAATGGACATGGTGTGGCCCATGCCGCCATACCGAAGGATCTGTTTGCACCGTTCGCAACCCTCCTGCCAGTCGGCCACAACGTAGTACGACAGCACAGGGCAGAGCTTCTCGATTGACAGTGGAAACTCGCGCCCGACGCCGCCCAATTCGGCAATCAGGGCTCGCGTGCCCTCGGGCACGGTGAGCCCCATCGCCTTCGCCAGGGTAATCGCCGACTTGCCGACGAATTTCGGATTGGGGAGTCGCTGCGGAGTCACCAGTGCCTTGCCGACGATGTCCACTTCGGCCGGCGACAAGAAATAGCCGCCCTGCGCCTGGAACTGCCGGCGCGTCTCGTCGGCCACTACGCTCTCGACCACCACGGAGTTTGGAGACGAACAGAGCACGCCGTTGTCGAAACTTTTGCCGGTGAGGATATCGCTCGCGGCCTTGGCAAGGTCGGCAGAACGCTCGATGAAGCACGGTGCGTTGCCCGGCCCCACGCCATAGGCGGGCTTGCCCGCGCTGTACGCCGCGCGCACCAACCCCATGCCTCCAGTGGCCAGAATCACCGCCACGTCGCGGTGACGCATCAATTCCTGCGTGCCTTCGAGCGACACCTGGGTCAGCCAGTTCACCGATCCATCTGGAGCGCCGGCTCGGGACGCCGCCTCGGCCAGTGTCTCAGCCACCTGCGTGATGCACCGGGCTGCGGAGGGGTGCGGGCTGATGACAATGGGGCAGCGGGCCTTGAGCGAGATCAGAATCTTGTAGATCGCCGTCGACGTCGGATTGGTGGACGGCACGATCGCGGCCACCACACCGAAGGGCTCCGCAATCTCAACAACCTTGCGCGCGTCATCGCGCCGGATGACGCCGACGGTGCGCATCGGCTTGATGAACTCATACACCCGTTCAGCGGCAAAACGGTTCTTCTGGATCTTGTCGGCCACGACGCCGAACCCGGTTTCTTCCACAGCGAGTTGGGCGAACGATTCGACGCGAATGCGCGCGGCCGCTGCCACGGCGCCGACAATGGCGTCGATCTGGACCTGGGAGCATTCGGCCAGCCGTGCGGCGGCGCCTTTCGCGCACACGGCCACCCGTCGCGAGTCACTCACGGCGGGTGAGGGTGGGGTCGTGGTGTCAACGGGTGGCTGTGCCATGCTCCTGGCCCCAGCGAACGGTGTCAGCCCTTGGCGGGCGTCGAAGCGCCGGGTAACACGCGCTCCACGTCGACGTGTGGACGCGCGATCACGTGGACGGAAATCAACTCCCCAACGCGCCGTGCCGCAGCGGCACCGGCATCGATAGCCGCCTTGATGGCACCCACATCTCCCCGAGCGAAGACGGTGACGTACCCGGCGCCGATATATTCCTTGCCGACCAGGGTCACGTTGGCCGTCTTGACCATGGCATCTGCTGCCTCGATCGCTCCGATCAAACCGCGCGTTTCAATCATGCCGAGGGCGTCTGCATTCATGGGAGGTTCAAGGGGCAACTTCGCCGCAAGGCTAACATATTGAACAGCATAGAGGCAATACGGTACCATGCAAGCTATGGTCATTCACTCGTCCTGCCTGAGAGCGGCCGCGCCCGTCCTCGCTGCTTTGATGATGACGCTTGCCGGCTGCGGAGCCAAAGACGACGCACCGCCGATAGCTTCCGTGTCGTTGACGATAAATAAGACCGCCGCGGCGCTCGGCAGTCCCATCGACTTCACCTACCGATTCGAAGTGCTCCCTGGCGCCGCGTTCGACGGCGACTATCGGGTGTTCATGCACACCCTTGACGCCGATGGCGTCAACCGGTGGAGCGACGATCACGACCTGCCGACCAAGACCTCGACCTGGCGGCCGGGGCAGACTGTCGAGTACACGCGAACGAGTTTTATGCCTGTCGTGCCGTATATAGGCGAGGCCACCATCCGGGTCGGACTCTACCGCGTTGATGCCCCCGATACCCGCGCCCCGTTGCAGGGGCCGGAACCCGAGGCGCGGTCGTATACGGTGGCGTCACTCCGGGTGCTGCCGCAGTCCGAGAATATCTTCATCGTCCTGCGCTCTGGCGCGCACCCCACCGAATGGGCGCCCGAAAACCCCGCGCGAGACTGGTGGTGGAGCCATCGGGACTACGTCGCCTCGTTCCGGAACCCCAAAAGGGACTCGACGTTGTACCTCGAATTCGACGGACGGCCCGATCTGTTCGACCAACCGCAGATCGTCAACGTCTATTTAGGCAGCCAAAGTGTTGCCACCTTTCCTGCCGATAGCGTTAATCCCGTGCTGCGTCGTATTCCACTCCGTGCAGACCAATTGGGCACGGGCGACATGTCCGAGTTGCGGATTGGTGTGGACCGGTCCTTCATCCCAGCCCAGCTGCCGAGCGGCTTGAAGGATACGCGGGAGCTGGGGATCCGCATCTATCGCTTGTTTGTCGAGCCCTCTTAGCCAGAGGCCGGAGTCAATCTGTGACGCACACCCGTTTTGGCGCGATAGTCGGGTTGGTCATGGCCCTGGGCTTGGCCCTGATGCCGTCTGTGGCATCGGCGGACCTGGTGACCTTCCGTGGCGGACGGGTGTTGAATGTTGCCTCGGTCACCTTTCGCGGTGACAACGCGGTAGTCACGCTGCGCATGGGCGGGGAAATGTGGGTGCCAAGAGACTTCGTCCTGTCGGTGGCAGCGGACGAAGTGCCGTACGAGGGACCGGTGGCTGAAAGAACAATACCCAGCATCGCTGTGCCGATCTCTTTTGTTGACACCGAGGGTGACGTTCTTTCCGAGGCCATTCGCACGTCGCGCACCGAGCTGATGGCGCTGGTGGACCGGCTGGCTGCGCAGCATGGTGTGCGCTTGGCGCTGGCTCACGCCCTCGTGCAGGTGGAGTCCAACTACGAGTCCCGAGCCGTGTCGCCCAAGGGCGCGATGGGGCTGATGCAACTGATGCCGGCAACCGCGCGCCAGTACGCGCTGCAGGATCCGTTTGACCCGGCCCAGAACCTCGATGCCGGCCTGCGTCACCTGCGTCGCCTGCTCGACCGCTACGGCACGGCGCGGGAGTCGCTGGCGCTGGCCGCGTACAACTCCGGCGAAGGCGCGGTCACGCGATACCGTGGCATTCCGCCGTTTCGCGAGACGCAGAATTACGTCCGTCGCATCCTGACGCTGACGGGACAATAGGCCGCCAAGGACGCCGATGCAATTTCGCTGCAAAGTCGCTTCCACCGGCGGCCAGGTCACCCAAGGCACGTATGTCGCTGACAGCGAACTGGCGCTGCGGCACGAACTCGAGGGGAAGGGACTGTTCCTGCTGTCGATGCAGCGCGTCGGTAGCGTCGGTGTGGGGCGGTTCTCGTTCCAACTGCCGTCGCGCAAGCACATCTCAAGTTCGGAGTTCCTGATCTTCAACCAGGAGATGGCCACGTTGCTCCGGGCGGGCCTGCCGTTGGTGCAGTCGCTCGACATCCTTCGTCGGCGCGTGCCGAACCCCACACTGAAAGCCGTGCTGACCGATGTCTACGAGCGTGTTCGCTCAGGCAGCGCATTGTCGGATGCCTTCGAGGCTCAGGGCGGCATGTTCGCGGGGATCTACCATGCGTCGCTGATGGCAGGCGAAAAAAGCGGCAGCCTCGAGACAGTGCTCCGGCGTTACGTGTCGCACATGAAGGTCATGTTATCGGTGCGGTCGCGCATGGTGTCGGCGCTGATCTACCCGATGGTGCTGTTGGTGATTTCCGCCGTGGTGGTCGGCTTGATTGTGTTCAAGGTCGTGCCGGAATTCGGCGCGTTCTACCGGGGGTTTTCCACCGGCGCGGAACTGCCGGCGTCGACGCGCCTGATCGTGGCGTTTTCGGAAGGTATTGTGAACCACCTGTTCGTCTGGGGCCCGGCGGTCCTCCTTGTGGCTGTCCTGGGCTGGATATGGATACGGCAGCCCGGGCAGCGAAGGCGGCTCGACAGCGCGATGCTGCGGCTCCCGTGGTTTGGTCCGCTGAGCCGGAAGTTTTCTACGGCGCAGGTGGCGCGCACCGTTTCCACGCTGCTGGCGGGTGGCATTCCACTGGTGAACGCGCTCGACATCGCGTCGAAGTCGGTGGGCAATCGCGCCGTGGCGCAAGACCTCGACGTGGTAGCACGGGAAGTGCGCGAGGGTATCAGCCTACACGATTCGCTGTCGCGGCGTGGCACGTTTCCCGATGTGGCCATCGAAATGGTGGAGGTGGGCGAGTCCACGGGCGCGCTTGCCGAGATGCTCAACAGCATCGCGGATTTCTACGATGAGGAGAACGACACGAGCCTGACCCGGTTTTCCAATCTGATGCAGCCGCTGCTGCTTGTCACCATGGGCATTGTGATCGCGGCGCTACTGCTGTCACTCTACATGCCGCTGTTTCAACTCTCGAGCCTCACCTGATCGCCCCTTATGTCTACAAAGACACCTCCCCCGCTCGCCGCTGATGATCTGGAACTGGACGGCGATCACTCGCCGGTGGACTACGCCGTTGAGGCGGCGACGTCACGCCAGGTAGCCGATCGCTACGAGCTCGAATTTGTGGACCTCACGCTGTTCAAGATCAACAACGATCTCTTCCGCAGTATTCCCGCAGACTTGATGCTGCGGTACGGCTTCGTGCCGTATCGGCGCGAGGGCAACACCCTGCTTATCGTGGTCTCGGACCCCAGTGACTTGCAGGCGATTGATGAAATCGGCCTCCAATTGGGAACGCCCGTTCGGGTGACGGTAGGTGCGTCGTCAGCCATTCTTGCGATCCTCAAGAAGAGTGAGAGTTCCACCCGCGTGCTCGAGGAAGCCACCGAGGGCTTCCAGATGCAGATCCTGCGTGAGGATGAAGCGGGCGACGACGAGAACCTGACGGTCGATAAACTTACGTCCGACATCAGCCCGGTCATCCGGCTTGTCGACACGATGGTGTTTACCGCGCTGCAGCGGCGCGCGTCGGACATCCACATCGAGACGCAGGATGACGCGGTGCATGTGAAGTACCGTATCGACGGCGTGCTGCAGCAGGCGATGAAGCCGATAGACAGGCGCCATCACAGCACGCTAATTTCTCGCATCAAGGTCATGTCGGAGCTCGACATCGCCGAAAAACGCGTGCCGCAGGACGGCCGCTTCAAACTCCGTGTGCGCGGCAAGACGATCGACTTCCGCGTCTCAATCATGCCGAGCGTGCACGGAGAAGACGCTGTCATCCGTATCCTGGACAAAGAATCGCTCAGTGAGCAGTTCACGGAATTGCGTCTCGACATTCTAGGTTGGCCTGAGGACGAGATGCGGCGGTTCCGCAAGTACATCCGTGAACCGTACGGCATGGTGCTCGTGACCGGCCCCACAGGCAGCGGCAAAACCACTACGCTGTATGCCGCGCTCTCCGAGATTAAGACCAGTGAAGACAAGATCATCACCATCGAAGATCCGGTGGAATACCAGCTGCGCGGCATCACGCAGATCCCGATCAATGAAAAAAAAGGTCTGACCTTTGCGCGCGGGTTGCGGTCGGTCCTTCGGCACGATCCCGACAAAATCATGGTGGGTGAAATCCGCGACCCTGAGACCGCGCAGATTGCCATCCAGTCGGCACTCACCGGCCACCTGGTCTTCACCACCGTACACGCGAACAACGTCATTGATGTGCTGGGCCGGTTCCTGAACATGGGAGTGGAGCCGTACCAGTTTGTTTCCGCGCTCAACTGCGTGCTCGCGCAGCGGCTAGTCCGACGCATCTGCTTACACTGCAAGCGGCCGGCCGTGGTCTCGCGCGAGATGCTCATCGAGTCAGCGCTCGATCCCAGCCTAGCCACGACTCAGCAGTTCTTCGAGGGCGCCGGGTGCATTGAATGCGGCGGCACCGGCTTCAAAGGCCGGACGGCCATCTGCGAGCTCATGGATTTGACCGATCGCATTCGTGACATGATTCTCGAGCGTCGGCCGACCTCAGAAATCAAGCGCGCGGCGCGCGACGAGGGCATGCGGTTCCTTCGAGAGTGCGCGGTCGGGTTGATCATGCAGGGGGAGAGCACGTTGCGTGAAATCAACAAGGTGACGTTCGTCGAATGACTTCTCGTGCTTCCGCCACACGTTCGTTGTTCCTGTCGGCGCGTCCGGCGACGGCCGCGATTGAAATCGCCTCCGGCCGCGTGACCGTGGTTGAAGTGGGCCGGAGACCAGACGGCCTTGTGGTCACCGCCTGCGCATCCACAGCACTCCCGGTGGGTGTCGTCACGCCGTCCTTGATCGGAACCAACATTCACGACACAACCGTGGTCACGGCGGCCGTCCGTGAGGCTTGTGAGTCGGCAGGGATCCGGCCGCCGCGGCGTGCCGCGCTCGTCATCCCCGACTCGGCGGCACGCTTGTCGCTGTTGACATTTGAGGAGCTGCCCCCAAAGACCGCCGACGTCGATCAGCTCGTGCGATGGCAGATCAAGAAGGCCACGCCCTTTCCACTCGACAACGCTCAGGTGACGCACCCCGTCTCGCATCAGGAGATCGGCGCGACGACGCTGGCGGCGATTGCGGCGCGACGCGAGGCTGTGGTCGAGTACGAACAGGTAGTGCTCGCCCTTGGGATTCATCCTGGTGTGGTGGACCTCGCGAGTGTCAGCGTCCTGAACGCGGCACTGGCCGGCGACACCGCTCCCGCTGGAGACTGGTTAATGGTCTGCGTCGCGAAGGAATCAACCGTACTGGCGATTGTGCGCGAGGGCGAGCTGGTCTTTTATCGCCACCGATACGCGATCGACGAGGAACCGCTCGGCGCGCTGGTGCACCAGACCGCGATGTATTACGAGGATCGCCTCGAGGGCGGGAAGTTCGCGCGGGTCTGGCTGTGCGGGGCCTCGTGGGCAAGCGAGGGCGGAGAGGCGATTCGCCGCGAGATGGGTCAGCGCCTGAAGGTAGAGGCACAGCCTGTGGATGTGCGGGGTGCCGTGGCGTTTGCCAATCGCATCGGGGTAAACGCAGCTGTGCTCGACGCCGTCGCCGCGCCGCTGGGTGCGTTATTGCGCGAAAGGGCGGGAGCCTAATCATGCTGCGTGGTAATCTGGCTACCCGGCCCTTCTACAACGAACGCATCGTCGCCTTGCTGCTCGGGCTGCTCGCGGTGGTCGCGGTGGCCCTTACAATGACGAACGGCACGCGTCTCATGCAGCTGTCCTCGCGCCGGTCGGAGCTGCGCGCACAGGCGACCGCCGATGTCGACGCCGCGGCCCGGCTGCGGCAGAATGCGGTGGCGGTGCAGAGCAGCGTAGATGCGTCAACGCTGACAGCACTGGCGGGGTCGGCCCGTGAGGCGAATGGCCTGATTGACGCCCGCACCTTCAGCTGGACGACCTTCTTCAGCTATATCGAAGACACCATTCCGATGGGTGTCCGCCTGACCGCCGTATCGCCGGAAATTGAGGACGGCAACATCACGGTGACCATGTTGCTGTTGGGGCGGCGGACCGAGGATGTGGCAGAGTTCATGACGGCCCTCGAAGACACCGGAGCCTTTTACGACGCTCGCCCAACGGTCAACGACCGTACGGAGGAAGGGCTCGAACGTGTGACTGTCATCGTGGGGTACCTGCCACTGGCCAAGGACGTGGCCACCGCACCGCCGCGGCCGGTTGCCGCTGGTGCTGGAGGTGGCCGATGAGCCTCTGGCGCCGAGTGCTGGCTGAACGGCGAGGCTTAGTTGTTCCCTTGCTGGCGGCAGTCGCCGTCAACATCGGCGTACTGGCGCTCGTCGTATTCCCGCTACAAGCGAGCGTGGCTGGTGATGAGGAGCGCGCCGCTTCGGCGCAGATGGCGCTCGCGGAGGCGCGTCGCTCCGAACGTTTAGCCAACGAAACGCGGGCGAGCAAAGTGCAGGCCGATGAGGAACTGAAAACGTTCTACGCCGACGTGCTGCCGTCGAGTCTGGCAGTCGCGCGGGATTTGTTGTTCCTGCAGGTCCGCACCCTCAGCCGGGAAAACGGACTGGATTTTTCAAGCAGCAGCTTTGAACCTGAAGAGGTTGAAGACAGTACGCTGATGCGCTTTCGCGTCGATATCTCGTTGACAGGCGATTACGCGGACGTCCGGGGATTCCTGTATGACGTCGAGACGGCCGAAGGGTTTTTTGTCGTGGAAAGCGTAAAGCTGGACCAGTCCAATCAAGAAGGGGCCGCCGGTTCGCTTGAAGTCGTCCTGTCGATGGCGACCTATTACGCCACTCACACCGGGGTGGCGCGCCGATGAAACTCATGACCGGTGATCGCGGGCAGCAGATCCGGCAAGTCGGGATCCTCGCGGTCCTGCTGGTGGTGGCAGGGGTGCTGTCGTACACACGGTTGTTGCCGTCCACAACTGAAGTCCCGGCCCAGGCGTCCAATACCCCAGCGCCCACGCCGCGGGCTTCTGGGCAGGCGGGGGTGCTACCTCAAGCGCTGAAGCTCGCGTCGTTGGAGCCGGTGCCGGAAGCCGGCATGGGGGCGCGCGATCCGTTTGGTTTTGGCGTGCCACCACGGCCGTCCGCACCGCCCCCGACGCCGCCACGGCAAGCCCCGACCCCGCCGGCTCCCGAGCCACCGCGGCCTGTGGGACCGCCGCCGCGTCCGCAGATCCCGGTGAAGTTCCTGGGGTTCGCCGAAGAGCCGGGAAAGCCAGGGAAAGTGGTCTCGTTGTCTGTGGCAGGACTGGTGGTGCTGGCACGTGAGGGCGATGTAGTGGACGGACGGTACCGTCTCTTGAGGGTCGGCCTGGAATCCATCGTGATGGCGTATCTCGATGGCCAGGGTCAGCAGACGATTCGACAGTCGGGCGGATAAGGAGTCTTTGCCGTGAATAGACCGAGCATGCAGCGAGCGATGGCCATTGGCGTGACCCTGGTCCTGGTGGCCGGGTGCGCGACTGGGCGCTCGTTCCGGAGTGGTCAACAGGCCGCGAAAAAAGGCGAGTGGGACGCGGCGGTGGCGCACTATCGCGCGGCGTTGTCCGGCAGCCCGACCCGGGTTGATATCAAGATCGCCCTGCAGCGCGCGACGCTGGCCGCGTCGGCTGAACATATGGCCCGGGCGAAGGACATGGAAGCCCAAGAGCAGTGGTCGGTCGCGGCTGCCGAGTATCGGCTTGCCGCGGATCTGGATCCGGCGAACGTGTTTGCCGCGGCCAAGGCCGCGTCGATCGAACGGCGGCTTCGCGACGAACTTCTGGCCATGCAGCCGCCGTCGCGCATGGATGTGCTCCGGCGACAGGCGCAGCAAGCCCCGAGCATTCCGACGCTGATCGATCCCACGGTCCCGATCACGTTCCGGTTCGCGAGCACGAGCGTCCGCGAAATCCTGACGTCGATCGGCGCAATGGCCGGCATCAACGTGACGTTTGTCGAGCAGATTGGTCCGCAGTTGCTTCGACCGTATTCCATCGACCTGCAGGGCGAGACCCTCGAAACCGCGCTCGGTCAGGTTCTGAACGCCAACCAGTTGACGTTTAAGGTCATCAACCCCCGCGGCATCATGGTCTATGGCAGCGACCAGGCGGGTCGCACGGCACATGACGATGTGTTCGTGCAGGTGTTCTATCTGTCGCACGTCGAAGCTGCGGAGATGTCGCAGTTGCTAACCACGCTGGTACAGACCGTGCCCGGCGTGAGGCCCCAGATTCAGGCGAACAAGGGCACGAACGCACTGACGGTGCGCGGGACCCTGCCCGTGCTCAAGGTATTCGATCAGATCATCAAGGCCAACGACAAACCAAGGGCCGAGGTGATTATCGATGTCGAGATCCTCGAGGTCAACCGCCAGCGCGTCAAGGAAATGGGATTGAACCTGAGCCAGTACGCGCTGGGGTTCGCGATGTCTCCGGAGACCCGGCCCTCGAGCACCGGCGGCGACTCGGCGCCGTTCAACCTGAATACGATCAGCCAGGGCGTGAGCACCGCAGACTTTTATGCCACAGTCCCGTCCGCGCTGGTTAAGTTGCTCGAAAGTGACGAGAACAGCAGACTCCTCGCGCGACCGCAGCTTCGAGGCCAGGAACGTTCCTCCCTGACCCTCAATCTGGGTGAAGAAATTCCGGTGCCGCAAACGACGTTCGCATCTCAGGTGCCCGGGGGGCTCGCCACGACCCCAACCACCTCCTTCGCCTACCGGCCGATCGGCATTAACCTCGTCATCATTCCGCAGGTGAGCTTCGACGGCGAAATCATTCTCGAGGTCACAGTCGAGAGCAGCACGCGTAGCGCCGACGTGAATATCAACGGTCAATCGTTGCCGTCGTTCGGCACGCGGAAGGCCCAAACCAAACTCCGGATGCGCGATGGCGAGTCGAACCTGCTGGCCGGGCTGATCAAGGAGGAAGACCGTCGCACGACCCAGGGCTTCCCCGGGCTGAATCAGATTCCGTTTCTCAGGGCGTTGTTTGGCGGCACCCGATCCGAGGTCGGCTCTACCGACATCGTGATGATCATCACACCCAGGATTCTGCGGTCGCAGGAACTGACGTCCGCTGACCTCGCGCCGATGTATGTGGGCACCGGCGGCAACTTCGGAGCGACGATGACGCCGCCGCTCATTACGCCGCAACCCGCGTCGGGCGGCGGGGCCGTTCCCCCTGTGACGGCGCCTCCGGCTCAGGTACAGCCCCCGCCTGCCGGCGCAGCGCCTGTTCCACCGGCCCAGGCAACGACGACAGTGCCGCCACCAGTGGCGCCGCCGGCGACTCCACCTTCCGGCGGTGGACGCGCAGTGGGCATCGTCCCGGTCACCGCCGGCGACCCCGTGTCTGCTCCGGCGCCCCCGCCCGCAACTGGGGCCGCGCGGTTGGCGGTGACGGTGCCGGCCACCGCGCTCCAGCTGGGTGGGCAGCCGTACAACGTGCCGGTCACACTGAGCAACGCCGCCGGACTCTCGTCGGTGTCGCTGACGATTACCTACAACCCGGCGGTCCTGCGTGCCACAGTCGTGAATGAGGGCAATGTGCTCCGGGGCGACGGCGCGAATACATCGTTCGTGCCGACCATTGACGCCAACATCGGCCGCATCGATCTGGCCGTGGCGCGGCCGGGTGACACCGCAGGCGCGTCAGGCAGCGGTGTGCTGGCGTCCATCGTGTTTGAAGCCATTGGTGTGGGCACGTCACAAATCGCGCTGTCGGGAATTGGCGTGGGGCCGACTGGGCAGCCCATCCCCCTCCAGTTCGTGCCTTCGACCGTGACGGTGCGGTAATGACTCGGCGGGCGTTTTTCCGGAAGGCGGTGGGGGGATTCACCTTCATCGAACTGCTGGTCACCACGGCCGTCCTGATGGTGTTGGCGTCCGCCGCACTCCCGCTCGCACGCGTCACCATGAAACGCCAGCGTGAATCGGAATTGCGCCGCGCACTTCGGGAAGTGCGCAACGCGATCGACAGGTTCAAGGACATGGCAGACAGTCAAACCATTGCCCCCATGGAGGTCGCGTTTGGCAGCGAGGGCTATCCGAAGTCACTCACGGCCCTAGTGGAGGGCGTGGCGCGCAACAACGACGCGACCGGCAGCAAGATCAAGTTGCTGCGACGTATTCCCATTGACCCGATGACAGGCGAGGCCGAGTGGGGGATGCGCTCGTATCAGGACCGGCCGGACGCTGCGGTCTGGGGCGGGCAGAACGTGTACGACGTGTATTCCAAGTCCCCGGGCATTGCGCTCGACGGCACCAAATATAAGGATTGGTAATGCGCCACCTTCCCACGCGTCGCCACTCGTCCGATCGCGGCTGGACCCTGATTGAACTCCTAGTTGTCCTGTCGCTCATCATGATTCTGGCGTCGGTGGCGATGAACCAGTATCGGCTGTCTATTCGAACCGCGGAAGAGGCGACGCTCAAGTCCAACCTCTACCGGATGCGCGACGCGATCGACCAGTACTTCGCCGACAAAGGCAACTACCCGTCGTCAATCCAGCAGTTGGTGAGTGACGGCTACCTGCGCGCCGTGCCGATGGACACGATTACGCGGTCGGCCGACACCTGGACGACTGTGCCCGCTGAAGCCGACCCTTCGCGACCGACCACCGACCCAGGAATCTACGATGTCCACAGCGGGTCGGATGCCACGGCACTGAACGGATCCCGCTACGCCGACTGGGACTGACAAGGTCCGGGCCTACGCGAAAACAGCTCAGGCGCAGATCCTGCGGCATGAGCCTCACGGCTGAGTTTAATGTCGTGATGCCGCCGGCCTTCCCGATGGTGTGTCCAGTGGCGAGATAAACAGAGGCGTCCGCCCCCTCGATCAGGTATTCGCCCGGACGAGAGAGCAGGGTCGTGGAGAGTGCCGCAAGGAGTTCCACCGAAAGCTACGTGGTTCGCGACACACGCTGGATATGGCCCGCGCCGGGAGTATCGCGCCAGGCGCCAGCCAGCGCGAGGACGCTGAGTACGCCTCCGGCTGCAGCGACTCGGAAGCCAGCGAAGGCGACGAATTCAGCCAGCAGCCTGCCGACCCACGAGAACACCGCCAGTGGGATAAACGTCGCAATGAAGAGGACTTCAGGTCACTCGACCGGCCGCTCCCGCGTGCCTGTGTCGATTCGGGCGGGCGGTGTAGTTCTCGTCACTTCGGAGTGGGTGGTGTTTCAGGAACCGGTCACAAGGATCTGAAATGTCGTCGACACGGCGTTTCCATAACGCGGGACGACGGTGACTGTGATGGTCTTGAGCCCGGCCACCTGATAGCCGTGGGTGGTGACGCCGGTATTGGTGTTCCTGACGTTGCCATCGCCAAAAATCCACTCATAGCGATTGATCGGGACGCTGCTTGGAATGCCGGTCACGCTCATGGTGAAGATGGTGGTCAACGGGCCGGACGTTGGGGAACCGCCCCCCGAGAACTGGAACGGGATGACGCCGACGCTGCCTGACGCTTCAGCGGCCCCGCCGTCCACGTCAGTCCCCACCACCGTCGCTTGGAATACGCCGTCATTCGTGTAGAAGTGTACGACGGTCGTCGTCGACGAGATTGCACCAAGCGACTGTGACTCGCCGTCGCCAAAGTCAATCTTCACGTCCTTGAAGGCGACGGTCGAATCAGGGGTGACGGCGAACGCCGCTGCCGCCCCAACGAACACGCTGCCCGACGGCGGGCCCAGAGTAATCTTCGAGCGTGACCGCACTTTGATGGTCGCCGTGCCCGTTTTTCCGCCGGCGCTGGCCGTCACCGTTGCTTCGGTGATTGTGGAGAGTGCGGTCGTCGCCACGCCCCCGTCGTTTGTCAGGGCGGATACGGCACTCAAGGTCCCGCCAGTGGTGGTGAATGCTACCGGCACACCCGAAAGCGGATTGCCACTGATGTCTTCGACACGGGCCAAAATCGTGACGGTGCCGCCGTTGGCCGGCACGGTTGCCGCGGAGGCGGTCACGGCGACCCGCTCGGCGGCTGCCGCGCCGATCTTGACTTCAAGTGCCTTGGTCGCGCTACCGGAAAAAGCCGTAATCGTGGCCGTGCCCGATCGTCCATCGGCCACGAGTTTGACTGTGACGCGGCCGTTCGCCGTGCGCGCCTCGGCAGGCTCAATCCGCCCGAGCGACGTCGTAAAGGTGACCAGGGTGCCGTTGTGGACCGGCGTGCCGGCCGAAGGTGTGGCTGTGCTGCCGGGAGTCGCCGTGCCTGTGGTGCCATTTTCGATGAGCACGGCGATGAGATCTGCGCTGCCGTTAATGGGCAGCACATTGGTGGAGGCGACCAGCGTGATGACCGTTCCAGCGGGTGCCGTCAGCGGCACCTTGTCGCAGGCGGCCGAAGCGACCAGGGCCAGCGCGGCCAGTATCGTCATTAATCCGGACATACCCATGACAGAGCGGCGGGACAGACGTGGGGCTGAACGGTCGTATAGTGCCATGCGAGTCCTCAAGAGTATTACGTTCATGCAGATAGTGGGTCAAGATTGTCGGAACGTGAGATGCCTGTCCGCTCGCCCCTGCTCCCGGTTGGACGCCGAGGGCTTTACGATGGTCGTGCTGCTCATCGTCATGGCCATCATGGCCGTGGGGATGTCGGCCCTGTTGCCCACCTGGCGCCAACAGGCCATTCGTGAGCAGGAAGAGGAGTTGATCTTCCGGGGCAACCAGTACGCGCGGGCCCTGGTCCTGTATTCGCGCAAGAACAACAATCTGCTGCCCAGTGACATTGAGGTACTCCACACCGGGAAGTACCTCCGGAAGAAATACAGGGATCCGATCACCGGAGGAGATTTCGGATTGATGCCTGCGGGACAGCCCGTTGGTGCGGCGGGGCGGGGAGCGCCCACGGGAGATACCGGGCGCGGCGGCGGCTCCGCGCCCCAGACGGGACGCGGCGCGCCGACGGGGACGCAGATTCTCGGGTCCATCCAGGGCGTCTACAGCAAGAGCACCGATACCTCGATACGCGTGTACCTGAATCAGCAGCGGTATATCGACTGGCCATTCACCGTGCAGAATGCGCTGTCAATGATGGGGCGCGCGGGCGGTGCCGGTCAGGTCGGCCAGCCTGGTGGTGGGCGTGACGGCCGCGGAGGACCGGGACGGACTGGTGGTCTCCCGGACGACCCACGCGGTGGTCCCGTGGGGCCACGTGGTAGCGGAACAGGACGAGGCGGACCCGGACGTGGCATCGAGGTCCCGCCGGGCCGCGGCGGTCTTCCCGCTAGAATCCCGGGCCCTGGTCGCGGCGGACTCTAGCTAGCGACCTCGCTGCTTGAGTCGGTGAGGTCGCTCATCACCGCATCGTGAAACCGCGCGCGGTATGGTAGAAAGCGCTTGTTCTCGCGCGTCGGATGCACACGGTTCGTTAACAGCACCACATACACATCGCGCTCCCAGTCAATCCACAGCGAGGTTCCCGTGAATCCGGTGTGCCCAATCGCCGTCGGCGACATCCGTGTTCCGCACGACGAGGTGGGTAACATGGTGTCCCATCCCAAGGCGCGCGAACTTCCCGGGAGCACACCGCGGGCGGAAAACTGCCGCATCAGCTCGGGCGTGGCGAGCCATGTGGACTCGTGGAACGACCGAAGCACCCACGCGGCGAACACGCCGACGGCCGGGGCTGATCCGAAGAGGCCGGCGTGTCCTGCCACACCCGAGAGCACGCCCGCGTTCTCGTCGTGGACGACGCCCTGCAACATGCCGCCCCGGTCGACCTGAAATTCTGTGGGCGCGATGAGGGGGCGCGCTGAGGCCCCTGGCGCGAACTCCAGCCACGCGTTGGTTGCGTTCGCACCGGGACGCGCGTTCCACAACTCACGCCAGAGCACATCGAGTTGACGGCCGCCGACACTCTCGAGCAGCAGGCCCAGCAACATGAATCCCACATCCGAATACAGCGCCGCCGTGCCCGGGGGCCGTTCGAGCGATACGGCGCACAACAAGGGGAGTGCCTGTTCGCGGACTCGCGCTGATGGCGAGAGGTGGATCTGTGCGGGCAGCCCGGACGAGTGGTCGAGCAGTTGACCGACGGTGATGCCTGCGCGATCAGCCCCACGCCAACCAGGCAGCACATCCGCGACGCGTGTTTCGACCGACAGGGCTTGCTGCCGCACGAGTGCCATCACGATCGAAGTCGTGACAATAACCTTCGTCAGCGAGGCCAAATCGAATGCGGTGTCCGTGGTGGCTTCAGTCTCGGTATCGTACGATAGCCGGCCAAATGCCTCGGTCCAGACCGGACCAGCCGCGCGACCCACTTCGCAAACGGCTGCGGGACACACGCCCGCCAGACGCGCTGCCTCAAGGACGGCCCGGCCGCGGTCAAACATAACGAGTCGCTCCGGTTCAGACATCAGGCGCCGAAGGTAGCAGTCCTGCCCATGGGCGTGTCAAGCCGTGGATGGGGCAGGTCGATGGGGTAGGCTGTTGGCGTGTTCGTCATTGGCATCGACGCTGGCGGTACCAAGACCGTGTGCCAGCTTGCGGACCGCGACGGCCGGGTTCTGGCTGAGTCGCGCGGCCCTGGTGCCAACCTGCAACATGCCGGGGAGGTGGAAGCCGAGCGCGTTCTGCACCAGGTGATCGCCGATGTGTCATCACGTGTGGCAGAGCCCCCCACGGTGGTGTGCCTCGGAATGGCCGGCGTGGACCGAGAGGCCGATCAGGCGACGGCGAGGGCGATTCTTTTCAGAGTCGCGCCCCACAGTCGCATGGTCGTGGTCAACGACGCGCTCATTGCCCTCGAAGCCGGTCTCCCCGGGGCGCCGGGCGTGGTGATCATTGCCGGCACAGGGTCGATCGCCTACGGCCGTAATCGTGAGGGCCGTGCCGCGCGCGCGGGCGGGTGGGGCTACCTCCTTGGTGACGAAGGCAGCGGTTACTGGCTGGGGCGACAAGCCCTGCGGGCCGTGGTGCGTTCTGCCGACGGCCGTGGGCCCCATACGCAGCTCACTGCCCGGGTGCTCGCGCACTTTGGTGTGGCAAGATCTCAGGATCTGGTGCGCGAGATTTACCGCGGCACCTTCGAGCCCGCCACAGTGGCTGCGATTGCGCCGCAGGTCGAGGCCGCGGCGGCCGAAGGCGACGAGACCGCGTTGTACTTGATTGACACCGGCGCGCGTGAACTCGGACTCGCGGCACTGTCGGTGTGCCACATGCTGCGACTCTCACACGGGCCGGTCATTCTTGCCGGCGGGATGTTCAAGGCCGCGCCGCGCATGCGCCAGCGTGTCGCCGCGCACCTGACTGGACGCTGGCCCGGCATGGTCGTGACACAATTACTCGGGGAGCCTGCCACCGGCGCGGTCTCTCTGGCCCTGACCGCGGCGAGTGATGTGCTGATGCTGCCGACGTATCTCGACGAGTAAGTGTCTCTTTCCGCTTCACGATGCACGTAGTTACTTACGCCACTGCTGCTCGAGCCGCCGCCGCGGCCGCGGCACGCGTGCTGGATCACCTGCGCCGGCAACCGGCACTCGTGCTTGGCATGCCTACGGGCGACACTCCCGTCCTGATGTACCGCGCCCTCGTCCGGGCGTACCGCGCCGGCCGCGCGGATTTCTCCCGGGCTACCACGTTCAACCTCGACGAGTTCGCAGGGTTGGGCAGGGGGGACGCCGGGAGTTACCGGTCCTACATGGAGGCGCACCTGTTCGATCGGGTGAATCTGCCTGCGCGCAACGCCTGTGTGCCTGATGGTCGATCCGCCGATTGGCGGCGCGAAGTGTCGCGCTACGAACAACGCATCGCCCGTGCCGGTGGGCTCGACGTCATCGTGCTCGGCCTGGGACGTAATGGCCACATCGGGTTCAACGAACCTGCAGACCAGCTACAGGCCCACACGCACCGTGTGGCGTTGCAGCCCGCCACTCGGCGCACCAACGCCCACCTTTTTGGTGGAATGTGGCAGGCCGTCCCGACGCACGGGCTGTCGATGGGTGTGGGCACGATCCTGGGCGCGCGCCAGATTATCCTGCTGGTGACCGGAGCCGCCAAAGCGCGAATGGTGTCGCGCGCGCTCACGGGCCCCATCACCACGCGCGTGCCGGCGTCGCTGCTGCAGGCGCATCCGGACGTCATCGTGATTCTCGATCGAGCGGCTGCCGCGAACCTCTGGCCGCCGCAATCCCAACCGAGGCGCTAAACCGGCACGTCGATATCTTCACCGAGCGCTTCGCGAATGGAATCGTGAGCGCGCCGGAGGCGTGCGCCGGCCTGAGACGCTGACAGCTTGGCTTTCTTCATGACGATGGCGATCTTCACATTCCATTTTGCGCGCACCAGCAGTGCCTTCGCCTCATCGGGATCCGCGCCCGTCACCATCGAGACGATGCGTTGCGCGCGGTCCTTGAGTTTCTCCGAACCGGTCTTCACGTCTACCATCAGGTTGCCATAGGTCTTGCCGATGCGGACCATCGAGACCGTGGTCAGCATATTGAGCACCATCTTGGTGGCCGTGCCGGCCTTGAGTCGCGTGGAACCCGCAATCACTTCTGGGCCGACCGACGGCGCGATGATGAGGTCCACGAAATTTTGGAGTTCGGTATTCGGCCAGCACGTGACGAAGATGATCCGTGCGCCTTTCTTGCGGGCCACGGTGAGCGCCCCCCTCACGAACTGCGTGATCCCACTCGCCGACACGCCAATCACCACATCACGTTTGCCGATGCGCAACCGGGCAATGCTACGGCCACCCTCTTCGAAGTTGTCTTCCACGCCCTCGCGGGCACGAAACATCGCTTCCTGGCCACCGGCCATGATGGCCTGCACCAATTCAGGCTTCGTGCTGAAGGTCGGCGGCATCTCGGCCGCCTCAAGCACCCCAAGCCTGCCGCTCGTGCCCGCGCCCACAAGCACCAGACGGCCGCCTCCCTTGAGCGCGGCGGTGATGATGTCAATGCCATGCGCGATGCGCTCGCGTTCCTTCTGGACGGCGGCGACCACTTTTTTATCTTCCGCCAACACGAGATCGACGATATCGAGCACCGGCATCCTGTCGAGCGCCATCGACGCACTATTGATGGCTTCGGTGGGGAGATACTGCCACTTGGACTGGTAGGCCATGAGTTACATAAACGCCGAAAATGCGTAGAGTACTCGACAATGCGTCCGGACACCATCGTCACCTATCTCCGACACCTTGAGGTCGAGCGGCGCCTGTCGGTGCATACGCTGGATGGCTACGGCCGGGATTTGGCGCGTTTGCGCGCGTTTGCGGAAGGCCAGGGTGAGGAAATCGCGCGCATGGACCGCCGCGCACTCGAGGCGTTTGTGCGCGACGCGATGGCGGGCGGCCTCTCGCCAACCTCCACTGCGCGGCTGGTGGCTTCGGTCCGCGGCTTTTACCGGCACCTGCGCCGCCGCGGTGACATCCCCGAGAACCCTGCCGATGATCTGCACCCACCGAAGGCATTCCTGTCACTGCCACGTTTCCTCTCGATGGCCGAGGTCGATGCGTTGCTGGCCACGCCTGATGTGTCCACGTCCGGTGGACTTCGCGACCGCGCGCTGATCGAAGTGCTCTATGCGACGGGACTCCGCGTGTCAGAGTTGGTCAGCCTGCGGATGGCGGACGTGCGACTCGATCAGGGGTACGTCCAATGCCTGGGCAAAGGAAGCAAGGAACGGATCGTGCCGCTCGGCGACGTTGCCGCCGGATGGGTGAAGCAGTACCTGTCAGAGGCGAGACCCACGTTCGTGACAAAGAAAGATCCCCCATGGCTCTTTGTGAGCCGGCGCGGCGCCCGACGGCTCAGTCGGGGCGGCTTCTGGCAAATCCTGAAGGACTACGGGGCCGCGGCTGGTCTCAAAACGCATTTGAGTCCACACGTGCTTCGGCACTCGTTCGCTACACATCTCCTGGAGCGCGGTGCCGACCTGCGCGCCATTCAAACCATGCTGGGACACGCAGATCTCTCCACGACACAAATCTATACACACGTGATGGAAGTGCGGCTGCGCCAGGTGTACGACTCATTTCACCCGCGCCGGTGAATGTGGTCGTTTCCCGATTGACCCATGAGAGAAGCGTCTGGTACGCTGTGCGCTTACCGGGCCGTCGCTAGGCCCTAACGTGAGGAGCTCCTGAATGGGACGCGCTGGCCGCCATTTGTTCACGTCAGAATCGGTGACCGAGGGTCACCCCGACAAGATCGCCGACCAGATTTCAGACGGCATTCTCGATGCAATTCTCGCGCAGGATCCGTTCGCGCGCGTGGCATGTGAAACGCTGGTCACCACCGGGCTGGTGGTGGTGGCGGGAGAGATCACCACCTCCTGCACCATCGATACACAGCGTGTGGTCCGCGAAGTCATCACCGACGTCGGCTACACCCGCGCCAAGTTCGGATTCGACGCCGAAACGTGCGCGGTGCTCTCGTCCATTCACGAGCAGTCGCGCGACATCGGTCAGGGCGTCGATACGGGCGGCGCCGGCGACCAGG
>SYFT01000037.1 GCA_005799825.1 Acidobacteriota bacterium
ACCAGAAGAGGTGCTGGAACAGCACCGGGTCGCCCCCCACGCGCGGGTCAAAAATCGCAAACCCCAGCGCGCGCTCCGCGCCCACGAGCAGGATGGTGATGGCCACCACCGGCGTGCCCAGGATCATCACTAGGCTTGTGGCGTACATCGCCCAGAGGAACAGCGGCATCCGGAACCACGTGAGGCCGGGCGCCCGCATGCGGTGCACGGTCACGATGAAATTGAAGCCGGTCAGAATGGACGAGAAGCCTGCGATGAACACGCCCAGCGCGGCCAGCGTCACGTTCGTGTTCGACGCCATCGAGCTGTAGGGCGTGTAGAACGTCCAGCCGGTGTCCACGCCGCCCATGAACACGGCGCCCAGCGTCAGGATCGCACCGATCAAGTACAGGTACCAGCTCAGCAGGTTGATTCTGGGAAACGCCAGGTCCTTGGCGCCGCACATGATCGGCACCAGGAAGTTGCCGAGTGTGGCCGGGATCGACGGAATCAGGAAAAAAAAGATCATCACGACGCCGTGCAGCGTGAAGACCTTGTTGTAGAGGTCAGAGGTGAACAGGTCTCCGGCGGGCGTCAACAGTTCCGCGCGGATACCGGCCGCGAACAGGCCGCCGATCATGAAGAAGACTGTGATCGAGATCAGGTACAGGATCGCGATGCGTTTGTGGTCCTTGGTCAGCAACCACGACGCGATCCCGTGGGGCGCGTCTAGATAACTGCCCGAATTGTTTCCAGCGTGAGTCATAACGATCCTTGCGCCCTATTGCCCGCCCGGCTGGCCGGCCGCCGGAGCTCCGGCGGCCGGGGTGGCCGCTGGCGTCTTCAGCGTCTTGATGTAGGCGATGAGCTGAAGCAAATTTTCTTCGCTCACGGTGCCCTGAAACGTCGGCATGATCGGCTGGTAGCCCAGCACGATCTTCGCCTGCGGATTCATGATGGATTCACGCAGGTAGTTTTCATCCGCGACGACCTTGCGGCCGTCCATCAACTGCACGGAGGACCCGAACACGCCCGCCAGTACGGGACCTCGGCCCGATGTGTCAGTCTTGTGGCATGTGATGCATGCGAGTTGGGTGAACAGACGCTCGCCGTTTTCAACCGCGGTGCCAGTGGTGCGGCCGCCTGCAAGCCACGCTTCGTAGTCGTGTTCCTCCATCGCGATGACCTGCCCAATCATGCCGGAGTGCTGGGTGCCGCAATATTCGGCGCAGAAGATCTGGTAGGTGCCCACCTTCGTCGCCTTGAACCACATCGTCGTCAGCTTGCCAGGCACGGCGTCCATCTTCACGCGGAACGCGGGGATGTAGTAGTCGTGCAGTACGTCCTCAGAACCCAGCGTGATGCGCACGTTGCGGTTAATGGGCACGTGGAGTTCGTTGATCTCGCGCACCCCTTCCGGGTGTTGCACTTTCCACATCCACTGCTTGCCGACCACGAACACTTCCATAGAGTCCGCCGGAGGACGCGCCAGACGGAAGTAGAGATCGGCGCCCCAGAAGAACATCACCATCGCGAGGACGAAGGGGATGATCGTCCAGACCAGTTCTAGGACAATCGAGATGTGGATGTCTTGCCCCACATCGTCCGGATGGCGCCGCCGATATTTAATGGCGAAGCACACCACCGCCGCCGACACCAGAATGGCGAAGAACGAGCTGACCGCCAGGATGAAGAAATACAGGAGGTCAACATCACTCGAGATTGAGGACGCGGCCTCCGGGAACAGAGGAAAACTACTCTGCATTACCGAGTACCCGTTGCGGTGGACGCCACCGCGCTGTTCTGCCGACGATCGCGCCGCAGGTGCACCACAAGAAAAGCCATCAGGCCGAGCAAGGTCAGCGCGCCGCCCAGACGCACGAACGTCATAATCGCCACGCTGTATTTGCCCGTGGCGGGGTCGTAGTGGAAACAGTAGAGCAGCGCCTGATCCACCAGCGTGCCAATCTGGCCTTCGCCGGCCGACACCATGGCAAACCGGAAGTCCATGGGCGCAAACTCGACGCCGTAGAGATACTTGGACACGTGGCCCTTCGGCGTCAGGACGGTGACGGCCGCTGGATGGGCGTACTGGTCAATCGCCTCGTCATAGGCGTAGCGGAAGCCGACGGCGTCGGCGAGTCTGTCGATCTCGGCCTGACGGCCGGTCAGGAAGTGGATGCCCGCGTCGCCGGTCGGCCGCTGGTAGTGCTTGAGGTAGCTGGCCTTCTTCGCCCGCGCCATGGCCGGCGTCTCGCCCGGATCAAAACTCACCACGATGATGTCGAAGTCGCGGCCGGCGTCGAGCTTCAGCGGTTCGAGCGACGAAAACAAGCCGTTGAGCACCTGCGTGCACAACATCGGGCACTCGTAATACACCAGCGCGAGCACGGCGGGACGCGCGCCGAAGTACTGGCTGAGCGTCACGTTCTTGCCGGCCTCGTCCACAAACGTCAGGTCCAGAGGTACAGGCGAATCAAGCTTCTGGTCGATGCGGACGTCGGCGAGGATCGGAAGCGGCGCCATGGCCGGCTGGCCTGGCGCGCTCGAACCTGGTGCTGAACGCTGAGCGGCCGGCGACACCACGGCGGCCACGGCCAGCACGGCCGTCACACACGCCAGGCGCAATCCCCGGGGGTTGGTCATCACCGGGACTCCCGCGCGGCAATGCCGCGCTCAAGGAGCAGGGCCTTCGCACGATCGATGGGCAACCGCACGGTACCGGCGTTCTGGTCCACCCAGCCGTACGTGGTCAAGATTTCTTCTTCATGAGATCGGAATTTCTGCAGGTTGAGGGGTTCGTTGACGAGCAGGCTCGGCACGGGGGCCGTGCTGCCGCCCACCACTCGGCCGTCTACGATCGTCGGCCGCACCGGCGCGGCCGCGAGCGGCGCACGCGTGGCATCATTGGCCACGGCACGCGATTCCATCCACTTGAAGATCCCGACGACCAGCGCGTAGCAGAACAGCGTGATGATTGTCAGGATGATCACCGACCACGCGAGGCCCTTGTACGAGATGCCGTCGCCTTCGGTCCGCACGTCCTCGGGGTGGAGGTGATTAATGTCCTTCACTGATCACAGACTCCTTAAAATATGGGTCGTGGGCGGGGACCAGGGCACGGCTGCCCAGGTTCCTATAGAAGAGGAATATCCAGGGCAGTGACATGCCAGCCACCATCGCAAAATCGAGCCAGTGTCCCGTAGATTCGTGCCGGAAGACCGGACCGATGGTCCACACCAGGTCCACCACCCGCATGAACAGAATGAACAGCGCGACGTACGACAATGTGCGGCCGTGCCGCTTCAGGTCTCGCGAGAGCAGCAATACAAAAGGCGCCACAAAATGGCCGACCAGGACAAAGACCGCCCAGGGACCCCAGTGGCCGCGCAGACGCTCGATATACCAGGGAATTTCTTCGGGCAGGTTGGCCGACCAGATGATGAGCAACTGCGACACGTTGAAATACGCCCATAACATGACGAAGGCCAGCATCAACTTGCCGTAATCATGAAACCGCTCGGCGTTTGTCACGTCGGAAATCGGCTTCGTGTGTGACAGCGCCTGCAGTGTCAGAATCGTGAACGCGAGGGTCGCCAGGCCCTGCCCACCGACGGTCAACACGCCGAAGATCGTCGAGTAGAAGTGCGGGTCGAGCGACATCACCCAGTCCACGCTCATGAATGTGACAGACAACATGAACAGGACCAGGCCCGGGCCCGACAATACGCGGAAGCGCCGGTCCATGCGTCCGGGCCCGAGCGGCGCCGATTCATCCTGCGCATTCGACCACTTACTCAACGTAAACGCCAGGGCCATCCAGACCGCGAAATACAACACGGCGCGGACATAGAAGAAGTTGACGTTCAGATACGCCTGCTTCGACACCAGGATGGCGTCGTTCGCGGCCTCAGGGCGCGCCCAGAGGTACAACGTCTGGAGGTTCATCGCGATGGGCAGGAACAACACGGCCATCAGCGGCAGCGTTCGTGTGGCCGCCTCGAAGATGCGCCGCCCCACCAGACCCCACGCACCGCCGCTCAGGTGCTGGATCATCAGCAGGGCCAGCGACCCCAGCGTGAGCCCGAGCCAGAACATGTACGCAATGAGGTACGACTGGAGGAACTGCGAACGATCCACCATAAAAAAGCCAGTCGCGCAGGCAGCGGCGCCGACGCCGCCGAACAGCAACGCCCGGGAGCTCAGCCGGCTGAGGTCGGCGGTGGGACGCTCTTTAAGCATCTGCGCCTGGGTCAACTCGCTTGTCATCGATGAATCTCCACGGGAGCCTTGGCCGCCGGCTGCCCCTTCAGCAATTGCGCAAGGGCGTCGGCCGGCATATCGGCCGTAGTCGCCGTGCGGCTCAGCTGCAGTGCGCGCACATACGCGATGATTCTCCAGCGGTCTTCCACAGGAATCTGCGTCCGATAGTCGGGCATCACGCCAAACCCGTTTGCGATGACGTCGTAGAAGTAGCCCACCGGCGCCACCTTGAGGCGATCGATGTGTATGGACTGCGCCTGGCGGTATCCGCGCTGCACCACCATGCCGTTGCCCTCACCCGTGCGGCCGTGGCAGGGCGCACAAAAGACGTTGTAGCGATCCTGGCCGCGGTCCAGCTCCGCATGCGTAATGGCGAATGGAAACGCTGTCACCGGCAGGCCGTCCGGCCCCTTGCCCGTATGCAGGAACGCATCGTCGTTCAGCTGGCCGCGGGGAACTGCGCCAGGCATGAGCGGCCGGGCCGAACTGCCGTTGGAGAACAGGTTCGACGCCTCGAGCGGGTCGTAGCGCGGCGCGTCGTGCATGTCCTGACGGCAGCCGGCGGCGGCCAACAACAGCATGCCGAGCGCAGCGGTCCAGCGCCCCATGAATCTCTTTCTCGACTTAGTGATCAACGGGCACCACCTCACGCGGGTGCAGGCTCGCCAGGAATGCGGCGGTCTGCCCTGCGTCGAACTTCGGGTCTGTGGCTTCGATGGCGAGGAAAAACGCCGACGAGCTGGCCATTGAAAAACGGGCGGCATTAAACACCGGATGGTAGGGCTGCGGCAGCCCGTTGAGCACAATCATCGAAATGCCAGCGGAAAACGCCGCGAACAGGATGGTCAGCTCGAAGGTCACTGGAATAAATGACACCCACGAATGGAGCGGCCGCCCGCCGATGTCCAGCGGATAGGCAATCACCGACGTCCAGTACTGCAGGCCATAGCCGGCGAACATGCCGGCGATGCCTCCGGCCAGCACAAACGGCGCGACTTTGCGTTCCTTCATGCCGAGCGCTTCAGCCAAGCCGTGAATGGGCATGGGCGAGTACGCGTCTGTGCGCGTGTAGCCCGCGTTGCGCACCTTGTGCGCGGCATCAAGCAGAGCCTGAGCCGAGTCGAACTCGGCCATCAGGCCGTGAAGGGGTGATTCGATCGTTGCCTGCCGGGCCATCAGTGCGACTCCCCCTCTGGCTTCGACTTTGTGGCGGCTTCAGGCAGCAACGTGCGCATTTCGAAAATCGAGATCATCGGCAGGATTCGCACGAACAGGAACATGAGCGTGGTGAACAACCCGATGGTGCCGAAAAAGGTCATAAAGTCCCACCGCGTCGGGCTGTAGATCGCCCACGACGCCGGCAGGAAGTCCTGGCTGAGGCTGGTCACAATAATGACAAAGCGCTCAAGCCACATGCCGACGTTCACGAACATCGCCACTGTGAAGAGCACCGTGATGTTGCGTCGAAATTTCTTGATCCAGAGCAGTTGCGGCACGAGGAAGTTACAGACTAGCAGCGTCGGGTACGCCCATGGGTAATACCCGTCGAATATGCGCAGACGCAACATCTCTCGTTCGTAGAGGCTGCCGCTGTACCAGCCGAAGAACGCTTCGCACACATAGCCGTAGACCACGATCAGGCCGGTCACCAGAGTGACCTTGGCCATGTTCTCGAGGTGACGCATGGTGATGAAATCGTGGAGCTTATAGATCGCCCGCAGTGGAATGGCGAGCGTGAGCACCATCGCAAAGCCGGCATACACGGCGCCCGCAACGAAGTACGGCGGAAAGATGGTGGCGTGCCACCCCGGCAGGTTCGATACGGCGAAGTCGAAGCTCACCACAGTGTGCACAGACAGCACCAGTGGCGTTGAGAGACCGGCGAGGATGAGGTACGCGGTCTCATAGCGATACCAGTGACGCGCAGACCCGCGCCAGCCCATGGCCAGTACCCCGTAGATTTTCTTGACGATTGGCTTCGCGGCCTTGTCGCGAAAGGTCGCAAGGTCGGGAATCAGGCCGATGTACCAGAACAAGAGCGAGACCGATCCGTATGTGGAGACGGCAAACACATCCCAGATCAGCGGACTGCGGAAATTCGGCCAGAGCCCCATCACGTTCGGGTACGGCAGTAGCCAGTACACGGCCAGCCACGGACGACCGGTGTGGAAGAGGGGGAAGAGTAGGGCGCACGCCACGGCGAACAGCGTCATCGCTTCCGCGAAGCGGTTGATTGAGGTGCGCCAGTCCTGCTTGAAGAGGAGAAGGATCGCTGAAATCAGGGTGCCGGCGTGACCGATACCAATCCACCAGACGAAGTTGATGATGTCAAAGGCCCAACCGACCGGGATGTTGTTACCCCAGATGCCGATGCCTTTCACCAGCAGGTATCCGAGCGACATCATCAGGCCCATCAGCAGCGTAAACCCGACAGCCATGAACGCGAACCATGCGGCGGGCGTGTTCTTTGTCAGGACGAGCGCGGTCAGCTTGTCCGTGATGCTGGCGTAGCTATAGCCGGGTGTGATGATCGGCAAGGCACCGAGCGGGTCTTGCGTGTCCTTCTGGCTGACGTCCACCGACTCTCTCCGTTCGCGCGGTCCCTAATGACCGGAATTCTTGGTACCGGCCGACGTCTCGCTCGGAAGCGCCGGGTTCGGATTGCGTACCACTGCCAGATAGGTCGTCCTCGGACGGCTCCCCAGATCCTCAAGGAGTCCGTAGTTGCGATCCTGCGCGGCCAGTTTCGACACCTGGCTGTCGGGCATGTTCAGATCGCCAAAAACAATGGCCTCGGCCGGACACGCCTGCTGGCATGCCGTCTGGATCTCGCCGTCGGCGATCGGCCGTTCAGCCGTCTTTGCATCGATGCGCGCGTGATTGATGCGCTGCACGCAATACGTGCACTTTTCCATCACGCCGCGGCTGCGGATCGTCACGTCGGGGTTGCGCTGCGCCTTCAACTCCGGCGTCGTGAAGTCGGAGTAGAGCATGAAGTTGAAGCGGCGCACCTTGTACGGGCAGTTGTTCGAGCAATAGCGCGTACCGACACAGCGGTTGTAGACCATATCGTTCAGGCCTTCATCGCTATGCACCGTGGCCGCCACCGGGCACACCACTTCGCAGGGCGCGTTCTCACACTGCTGACACGGCAATGGCTGGTGATACGTGCCCGTCGGCGACGCGGGGTCGCCCTCGAAGTACGTATCGAGGCGGAGCCAATGCATCTCGCGGCTGCGCTTGACCTGATCCTTGCCCACAACGGGAATGTTGTTCTCGGCCACACAGGCGGCAATACACACGCCGCACCCGGTGCAGGCGTTCAGATCGATCGCCATACCCCATTTGTTGCCGTTGTATTCGCGCGGCGGATACAGCGACAGGTCGGGGTCGGGCGTGTGGCCCATGTGTTTGACGATCGTCGGATCGGCCTGGTAGGCCGCCGCGTCAACGATGCGGACCGGGTTGCGGCCCTCCATCGCGAAATGCGACTGGGTGGACGCAAGCGTATGTGTCTCGCCCGTGCGCACAAACGATGCACCCTCGGTGAACCACGGCGCCTGAGCCGTGCGAATCACAAACGGGTCGGCTCCAATGTTCGAGCCCACGCGGCCGGCCTTGCGGCGTCCGTATCCGAAATGTACGACCAGCACATCGTCAGCCGTGCCGGGCATCACCCAAACGGGCATCTTGACCGTGCGCCCGTGGCTGGTGATTTCGATGACGTCTTCGTTCTTGAGGTGGTTCGCTTCAGCCGTGGTGTAGCTGACGTACACGACGTTGTCCCACGTCAGCCTGGAGATCGGCTTGGGCAGTTCCTGCAGCCAGCCGTTGTTGGCGTACCGGCCATCGAGCACAGTCGGATCGGGCCGGAACACAAGCTCGAGACCCGTGGCAGACACGGCGGCCTCTTCGAACGAGGAATTGGCCGGGGCTGCCGGCAGCGTGGCGCCTTCGCGCATCAGCGAGGTGCTGGCGACGAACCCGTCGTGCAGCGCTGCGCGCCAGAACGCGTCAACCGTGCCGAAGGGGGGACCGCTCGCATCAATCAAGCCGCCCGTGGCAAACGCCCGAGTCCAGTAATCCTTCACTAGTTCCACTGGCGTTCGGCCGGGGGTACCATTGAGCGCCGAGAGCAGTTCCACCGCCTGACGGCCGTCGTAAAGCGGCGCAATCAGCGGTTGCTGAAAAGTGATGGTGCCGTCAAACGCGCGCGCATCGCCCCACGACTCGAGGAAGTGGGCTTCGGGCACGTGCCAATCGCACAGGTCCGCGGTCTCGTCGTAATACAGACCCAGGTGGATGCGCGTACCGACCTTGGCGAGCGCGTCTGAAAATCCGATGTCCCCAGGCGCCGTGAACACGGGGTTGCCGCCCAGAATCAGCAGCACGTCCACCTTGCTCGCGTTCATGTCGGCCACAAGTGCCGACAGTGAGGCCGCGCCATCGGCCGGCGTGGCGGCGACCGGAGCGGTGTAGACGACGGTGGTGCCCACGTTGCCGAGGGCCTCGTTCATGGCGCGGGCCAGCGCGTGCACCGACGCGGGCTGATGGGGTCCGGCCACCACCAAAGAGCGGCCGCGGTGATCCATCAGGTCTTTGGCCAGGACCGGCAGCACCTTCTGCACGGGTGCGCTGAGCGTGCCCGATGCCGGAGCGGCCACGCCCAGCGCGCTCGCCAGCGCAGCGGCGATGCTATGCACGTCGCGCGCCTTCACGGCCAGGCGATGGGCCGCCTTGGTGCCGGTCAGGGTGGGGACGGGCTCAACGACGTACAGGCGGTTCTGCTGGTCCTTGGGCGTACCGATGCGGCGGCGCGACGAAAAGTCTTTGGTGTAGCGCACCGAGGCCGGGCCGAAGCCGAGGAAGTCGGCGTCGAGCGACACCACGACGTCGGCGTTTTTGAACTGATACAGCGGCATCGCGGTGGGTGCGCCACCCTGCACGGTGCCGTATACGGCATCCCACTGGTGCCACTTCGCGCCAGGCATCGCGGTCAATAGCGTCTGAAGCTGCTCGACCAGCGTGGGCGAGGTGAGCGGTTCAGTGAGGATGCGCAGGCCGGCGCCCGAGAGCGCTTTTTGCGTATTGAGCACCGCCTGAAGAGCCGTCGTGAAGCCGGCCCAGGTCTTGGTGTCGCCGCGATATCGCAGCGTGCGCGACCGGTCGGGATCGTAAAGACCGAGCACAGCGGCCTGGCCAAAAATGTCTGTCGCGCCCAGGCTGGCCGGGTGCTGCGGATTACCCTCGAGCTTGGTAGGACGGCCCAGGTGGTTCTCGGCCAGCAGCGGCATGCCGAAACCGCCGGCGGTCATCGACGTGGCGAAGAAGATCGGCCGGCCGGGAATCACTTCCTCGGGCTGGCGGACGTAAGGAACGATCAGCTCTTCGGGCTGCCGGGTGCAGGCGCTGACGCCGGCGAGCGCGAGCGACGCGCCCATTAATTTCAAGAACTGTCGCCGGCCAGCGGGGTCGTTGAACTCGGAGGCCTGCGAGGGAAACTCCCTAGCAACAAAGTCCTGGAACTCTTCCGTGTTGGCCAGCTCGTCGAGGCTGCGCCAGTAGGCGGGACCGTCCGGAGTGGTCGGGCTCGCGAGGCGTGTGCGAATGTCAGCGTAAGTCATCGATGGCAAACCGAGCAGCTTGTCATGTGTTCGATCCCGGCAACGTTGTATTCCTTCTTCAGCCGCAGACCGAGTTCGATCTGGTTCGCCGGCGCCTCATAGGCCATGTTGAAGACCTCGGCCCGGGGACGTAGGAATTTTTCAGGCTCGCGGTGACACGCGAGGCACCATTCCATCTGCATGGAGGTGGCTTGCGCGAGGAGCGGCATCTTATCCACACGGCCGTGGCAGGTGGCGCATCCGACGCCCTGTTTCACGTGAATTTGGTGGTTAAAGTACACGAAATCGGGAAGGTCGTTCACGCGCTTCCACTTCATAGGAGTGTCATCGCGGAAACTCGCCCGGACAGGTTCAAGCATCGGCGCGTTGGCCCAAATCTGCGAGTGGCAGTTGATACAGGTCTTGGTTGGCGGGATACCCGCGAACGAAGACTTCTCCACCGACGTATGGCAGTAACGGCAGTCTAGGCCGATCCCGCCCACGTGATGGGCATGACTGAACTGAATCGGCTGCTTGACGAACTCGCTCTGTTTAGTGAGCCACGATGAACGCATCAGCGTGAACCCTACCCATCCCAGAAACAGGACGAGAGTCAGCACCGCAAACAGGCTCGACCGGACGGCAGCGTTGGCGCTTTTTAGAAAAATCTGGCTCATAGGGCTGCGATTCGCCCATAGCCTACTCGATCAAAATGAAACTGCACGCAATCACCGCCGGGGCCCGTTTTCAGGCTATAGTGGCGGCGCAAGATCGTGTGTTTTCCTTCGAACGAACGTCCCGGACGGGCGGAGAGCCCGGGACACAACCTCTATAATGTGAAAGCTTTCACAAGCCTGTCAACCCCGCCCAAAGAGGTCCGAGTTTGTCCATAGGCGCCATCGGCATTCATAGCGTCTCAAAGCGATTCGGCGAACACCAGGCCGTCAACAACGTCTCCCTCACCGTCCCCGAAGGCTCAATCTATGGCTTTATCGGGCCAAACGGCTCCGGAAAGACCACCACCATCCGGATGATCATGAACATCCTCATCCCGGATTCCGGCAATATTTCGGTGCTCGGACAGCCCAAAACCGCCAATGTCCGCGACGACATCGGGTACCTCCCCGAAGAACGCGGCCTCTACAAAAAGATGACCGTACACCGCGTGCTGCGCTACTACGGCCAGCTCAAAGGCAAACCGGTCGGGGAGATTGACGCCGCCATCAAGGACTGGCTGAACCGGCTGCAGCTCGCCGACTGGGCCGACAAGAAAGTCGAAACCCTGTCCAAAGGCATGGCCCAGAAGGTCCAGTTCATCGCCGCCGTGGTCTCGAGCCCGAGACTGCTAATCCTGGACGAGCCTTTTTCCGGCCTCGACCCAGTCAATGCCGAGGCCCTCAAAGACGCGGTGCTCGAAATGCGCCGCCGCGGCACCACCATTGTCTTCTCCACCCACGACATGAACGCCGCCGAGCGCATGTGCGAACGCATCTTCATGATCTTCAAGGGGAACAAAGTGCTGGACGGCACCCTGGATGAAATCCAGAAGGCCTACGCCCACGACACCGCCCGCGTCCGCGTCACCGGCGGCGCTGCCGCCATCACCGGCCTGCCGTCGGTCGAATCCATCAACGACCACGGCAACTTCCAGGACGTGCGCCTCAACGGCGACCCGCAGGTCTTCCTGCAGCAACTGGTGCAACGCGCGGCTGTTCAGCAATTCGAAATCACAAAGCCGTCGCTGCACGACATCTTCGTGCGCATTGCGCGTCCCACCGAGGAGCAGGCCTGATGTCCCGAATCTTCATCATCGCGCACTCCGAGTTCATCACGCTTGTCAAAACCAAAGCCTTCATCATCAGCATCGTCCTCATGCCGGTGCTGATGGTGGGCCTGTTCTTCTTCATGAGTTTCGCCGAGCGCCACGTGGACGTGGAAACCCGCAGGTTCGCGGTCATCGACCGCACCGGACAACTGTTCGAGTCGATCAAGGCCGCTGCGGCTGAACACAATCAGGAGACGATGACCGACGGCACGCGCACGGGACCCGAGTTCGTGCCCAGCCTCGTCGACGTAGGTGGACGCACGGCCGACGACATCAAGGTGGAACTCTCAGAGCAGGTGCGCCAGAAGGATCTCTTTGCATTCGTCGAGGTGCCCCCCGACGTCATTACTTCGTCCGAAAAGCCGCCCGAGATTGCGTACTACACCGAGACCACGTCCTATGAACCGCTGCCGACATGGCTGCGCACGGCGCTGAACGCAGAAATCACGAAACGGCGTTTTGATTCTGCCGGCATCGACCAGGCGCTGATCTCACGACTGAACACGCGCGCCGATGTGACGACGTTTGGCCTGGTGGCGCGGGCGCCGGACGGCACGGTGGCCGAAGCCAAGGAAGTGGATGAACTGGCGCGACTCTTCCTGCCGATGTTTTTTCTGATCCTCATGTTCCTGGCGGTGACGACCGTGGCCACGCAGCTGCTCAGTGCCATCATCGAAGAGAAGATGAGCAAGATCAGTGAAGTGCTGCTCGGTTCGGTCACGCCGTTCCAGTTGCTCATGGGCAAGCTGCTGGGCGTGGTCTGTGTGTCGCTGCTGCTCGCGCTTGTCTATTTCTCGGGCGGGCTGTACGCGGTCTTCAGCAGCGGCCGATGGGACCTGCTCAATCCGGCACTCATCGCGTGGTTCGTGGTGTTCCTCATTTGCGCCACGCTGATGTACGGATCGATCTTCCTGGCGCTGGGCTCGGCGTGCTCGGACCTCAAGGACGCGCAGAGCATGATGCAGCCGGCGATGTTGCTCATCATGCTGGCCTACCTGGGCTCGTTCATCGTGATTCGCAATCCCGACTCGAGCATCGCGGTGGGCATGTCCTTCTTCCCGACCATGACGCCGTTTTCGATGATGCTGCGCATGGCGATGCCACCAGGGCCGCCGATGTGGCAGGCCGTGGTGTCAGTGGTTGTCCTCATTCTCTCCACCGCGGCCACGGTCTGGGCCGGCGCGCGCATCTTCCGCGTGGGCATCCTCATGCAGGGAAAAGCGCCGACGTTGCCTGAGTTGCTGAAGTGGATTCGAGCGTAGCGCTCGCCGCCTGGTGCGTCGCGACGGTCGGCCACTTCCTGCTGACCGCGCGATCGGTCAACCGGGCGGACCCGTCGCTGTCTCGCGACGAGCGCTGGTTTCGAGCGATAGTCGCCGGCATCGCCGGACTGTCCGTCGTTCTCCACTTCCTGTCGGCCGCAAGCACCCTCACCCTCACCAGCGCCATCGCCATTCTCGCGGCTGGCCATG
The DNA here is from genome assembly GCA_005799825.1 of Acidobacteriota bacterium. GTDB lineage: Bacteria > Acidobacteriota > Vicinamibacteria > Vicinamibacterales > SCN-69-37 > SYFT01. Next base: position 13,143 of record SYFT01000037.1, read on the forward strand.
TGTTCATGGCCTGGCGCATGGGCGGCCGTGCGGCGAGCACCGAGGTGCCTCCGGCAAGCGACGGCGTCTCACGCGCGCTTGAGTTCGCGGCGATCCTCACGTTGGTCGCGGTGGTGGCGCAATGGATCCTCATGGGTGTGCCCACACTGGAATTGAGCGGCACCGATGCGGCGCACTATCACGTGCCGAATGCCATCAATCTCGCGTTAGGGTCGAGTCTCTTCGAACTTCCGCCGACGCCCCATCTCTATCCGATGGGCTCGAGCATGCTCGCGGCATGGTTCATCCTGCCGCTTGGCACAACACTGCTCACTGACCTCGTGATGGTGCTGCCGTTCCTGCTGCTCGCGTCCTCGGTGGGATATCTGTTCCGTCAACTCACTGGGCTGTCGGGCCTCGCGTGGGCGACATGGGCGACGCTCGCCTTGTTTGGCACTCGGCTCTTTCGCTATTCCGGCCTGATGTCGGCCGACCTCTTCTTCGCCGCCTCGTCAGTGGCGCTTGCGGCAGCGCTGCTGGCGCCGGTGATGCGGCGACGGCTGACGTCGATGGACGTGTGGCTGATTGCGATGTGCGCCGGATTACTTCTGGGAACGAAGGTCACCGGCGCGCCGGTGGCCGGGCTCCTGGGTTTGCCGGCGGTTGTCGCGCTGGGCATTCAGCGCCTGCTGGGACGCACGACGCCCGCCCTTCCACACGAGCGGCTGACGGCACTTGTGTGGATTGGCGCCTCGGTGGCAACGATCGGCACCGGGGGCATCTGGCTTGTGCGCAACTGGTGGGTGTGGGACTCGCTGTTTCCTGGTGTGACCTTCGGGGCTTCGATGTATTTGTCGGTGCTGGGCGACATGAAGGAAACCAGCAACTACGATTTGTGGGCGCGCACACGGCACTTCACAGAGATCTGGTTGAGCCGCTGGTATCTGCTTGTGGTTGCCGGGATCTTGCTCGTGCCACTCGACGCGATCGTCAGCAAACTTCGCGGCTCGTCATCACCCCTGGTGTCTCCACGCGCCTGGTCGTTCACGATCATCATTGCCACCGGAGCCTTGATGATTTGGGTGCTCATGGGCGCGCCTTGGACGAGCCTTGAATGGACACAAGGGCTGTCGCTTCGTTACGCCATGCCCTGGCTGGTCTTTCTGCCCCTAGTGATGTGGATCGGATTGTTTCCCGCATCCCTTCCTTGGTACAGGTATGCGCCTTTGGCCGGCGTTGTGGGGATTGTGATCGCTGGTGCCAGCGTGATGATTCTGGCTGGCCGGACCGATCCGCCGTTCCCTCCGCTGCCAACTGTTCAGTCTGGGCTGGCAGCGCTGATTGTGTGGGTGGTGATGCTTGCGGCCACGGGGAGGTCCCGAGCGATGTTTGCTGCGGCGGTAATGGTCGTCGTTGCCGGGTCGATCGGCTTCGGCGCCTGGGCGCGTGACGCGAACGCTCGCGGCGCACTGGAGCGCACGGCGGCTATGACGAACTGGCCGCAGTCGGAAGAAGAGCGCGTTTACGCTGCCGTGCTCGAGCGTGAGGCGCGCGACGGCGTCACCTGCGCGACCGGACGACGGTTCTTCGCCACTACGCGGTTCAAGCTGCCGACGGCCCTCCAAGGCGTCCGCCTGACCAACTTAATGTACTACGCGGCACGAGACCTCAAGGTCACAGCGACCGTGCGCCCGACCATGGGCTCCTGCGACTACATCATCACGGACGCCGGGGTCATGGACACGACCAAAGGCGCGAATCTGCACGCCGTCCTAAGCGGCTCGGCTCCGCTGTCAGAAGCCGCCAGAATCGATGGGATCAGGCTGCTTGTCCGCCGGTGACGAACCCGCGCAGTCTGGACACATATAGAGATTGACACCTATGAAAACACACACCCTGCCCCTGCTGTTGTCCTTGCTCCTCGCCCCCGCCCTGGCTTCCGTTGCGGCCGCGCAAACTGTTGACGAAGTGGTGGAGACGCACCTGGCGGCCATGGGAGGCCGTGACGCACTCGGCAAACTGACCACACGCAAGGCCACCGGCGCCATCACGATCAGTACACCCAACGGTGACTTGAGCGGGCCTGTCGAGATCTATTCGAAAGCCCCCAACAAGTCGCGCGCGTACATGTCCCTGGATCTATCAGCCCCGGGCGTGGCCGAGAAGATGATTGTCGACCAGAAGTTCGACGGCACCGCAGGTTGGGCGATCAACTCCCTGCAGGGCGACATGGAGATCGCGGGTAATCAGCTCGACAACATGAAGAACGGCGCCTTCCCCAGCCAGTTTCTCAACTACAAGGAAGCCGGCATGAAGATTGAGCTCCTGCCGAAGGAAACACTTGCCGGCAAGAGCGTCATCGTTCTTCTCGTCACGCCCACGGTCGGGTCGGTGGCCCGCGTGTATATGGACGCCGAGTCGTTCCTGCTCGTCCGGACGACGGCAACAATCAACGTGCCCCAAACGGGCGGCGATATAGAACAGACCGCTGACCTCTCGGACTATCGGGCGGTCGATGGCGTCAAGGTCCCGTTCATGACGGTGAACTCGTCGCCCATACAGACGGTGACGATCAAGCTCGAAACGGTGGCGCATAACTGGTTCCTCGACACCGCCATGTTCAGCGTGGCGAAGTAAACGCCTAGCCTCGGCCTTGAGAACCAGGCCGAGCGATGTGCGGAACAGCCGAGCGACGAGTACGTAGCTCAGGCTGTTCCTCAAGCCCGAGTCTTCGCGCTATTTGATGACCACGTTGACGTTGAAGCGGCGGTAGTTGGTGTAGGTTGAGTGCGCCTGGACTTTTTCGGCCAGGCGGCCGACAGTGTGTTCGTAGGTTTCTGTCAGTGACGACGGCAGCCAGAGGCCGAGCTTCTGGTTCTCGGTGAAGACCGTGGTCAGGGTGCCGGCGGTCTTGCCGTCCTTCAACGTGATGGCCGTGCGGAGCACGCGCCCGGTCACCGCGTCGATGACCAGGTCCCCCTTCGCGAAGATCTGACTGCCGTCGGCGCCGCGCACCAGCGTGGGCGCCTCGCGCTCGGTAAACGTGATCGTCACCATCGGGCCCGTGGCCGACGGCTCGACTCGGCGCCGGTCAAATGTGAATCGCTCGCGATGTTTGTCGTCGAGGATGACCAGCGCCAGCATCGGGTCGTTGACGTTCCTCGAGATAGACCCGATGTTGTAGCGCGCGTTTCGATCAGCCAGTTGCCGGCCAATGCGCGCGAAGGATGCCTTCGTGAGCAGCTCGCGCAAATTATCGCGTTTCTCGAGCGGAACGCCGTCCACGATGGCGATGTCGCGCACACCCACCCAACCTCCATCGGTCGGCAGGTACGTCAGGAAGAATTCTCCTGACGTTTCACGGTGCGCCGCGGAACCGCCGCGCTCGTCGAGCACGTCTTGGATGGTGGCTTCGTCGCACAGGACGAACTGAAGCGCCTCCTTGTATTCCTTGAGATAGACCGCGGTTTTTGCAATGACCGCGCGCACCGACATGTCCGGCGAAGGCGCCTGTGCGCGCGCGACCATCGGCGCCGCAATCGCGCACGCCGCCAACCATCCGCACACCAATCGCGTCATCAGAACGTCAGGCCTCCGCCAACATTCACCCGAGTGCCCGCGCCCCGTCCTTGGGCCACCGACACACTCACGCGAAACACCGTGGCCGACATCCACACGCTGCCGCCAATGCCGTTCTGATTCACCTGTTCCTTCACCCGCTGGCCGAAGTCGTAAGCCACACCTGTATCCACAAACACGCTGAGGCCGAGCCGGGCCACAGAAATCGGCGATAAGATGGGCACAAGCAGTTCCGCAGACCCGACGAGCACGATGTCGCCGACGAACGCGCCGGCCTCGAACCCGCGCAGGCTGGACCAGCCGCCAAGGAGCGGCTTGAGGTAAGCAGGCTGCGGCCCATTGGCGCCCAGGCGCAGCACACGGACGGCCAGCACACTTTGCCCGAGGAGCCCGAGGTAGCCTCGACCGTCGAGGTTGGTCCGCTGCAGGGACGCCCCGCTCGTGAACGACATGCGTTCCCACGCCGCTGTGGCGAATACGGCGTTGCGGGGATACGCCGGATCGAGCCGCGTATCCAGAGTCACGTCGGCGCCCACCGTCGTCATCTCGCTGGAGATGGGCCCGAATGTGACCGTGTGCCACCCGAGCGTGCTCCCCACCCGAACGCTGCTGAACGCTCGCTCGGCTCGCGCCCACACTCGTCCCCGGTCGTCATCTTCATCAAACGCCGGATTGGTGCGGCGCTGGATGGCGGCGCCCACTTCGACGCGAGTGATAGGCCCCGATACAAAGGTCTTCACGAGCTCCACGCCCGCTTGCCTGGTGCCGCCCCATGACAGGGGAACCGACAGCCGGCTGCGATCACCAAGCACGTTGGCGATCGACGATGTCACGCCGTAGGTCAGGCCATACCCGTCCTCGGCGTTGAGGATGGGAAAGTACATAAGTGTGTTGAAGACGCCGCGGCGATTGATGACCGCGATGTCCTCCCCATCGGGGCCCTCATCGAAGTCCACGCGCACCGCGCCTTCGTTCACGATGAGGATGAGCGCGATCTTTGTGGGGTCGGCGATCGAGGCAAACCGCTTCACCACCTGCACGTCTTCAAACTTGCCGGACCCGTTTAACTTGATACGCGCCCGCGCGATGGTGTCGACGGTGACAGGCGCGCCAATGGTGAGGCCGGCGATCGTGATGATCTCGGCGTCTGGCGTCAGATGATTTCCGTGCACCCGAATCTCGGCAACGACCTCGCCTGGCTGAACGGGCGCGGCCTGCACGAACAGCGCAAACGTCAACGATGCCGCAAGCGCCAGTGCTGTCACTTAATCCTCGCGGTCGTGGTTGCGAGTTTGTAGTTGTGGTAGCTCAGGCGGTACCGCGCGTCCATCTCGCCCACCGCCAGCATCGCGGAGAAAAACATCTCCACGTCTTTCGGCAGCCACACATCAGGGAACGGCATGTGCATGTTCATGGTGGCGCGGACGTCGGTGAAACGCGCGAGCCAGGCCGCGGGTAGGAAGTCCAGATTCACGTTTTGGAAGTCATACTTGACGATTTGGTGCGCTGAGGGCTCAATCCACAACGTGACCATAGAGACCTTGTTCAGCATCTTCTCAAGGGCGGCGTCGTAGTTGTCGTCCTTGAGCTTCTGCCCGTTATTGCGCCGATGCTCCCGGGAGTTCTGCTCTTTTGAAAACAGCTTGGCCGGGTAGTACTCCACCTTCAGCACTTCCCGTCCGTCAAGCGTCTCCTTGCCGACAAACGCATATTTACCTTCTTCGAACTTGAACTTCAGAAAGTAGGCGGACGAGATGAACGCGGGTTCGCGCGACTGACGAATGAGGCTCTGCGCATCCATCGGCATGGCTGCTTCCAGCGGCTCAGCCTTGGAGACCCGCCGCTTCTCCCTGCTCTGTTCGCGCTGCAGGAACCGATCTTCATACGTGCGGCGCTCTTTCTCGGGGATTGCCACTCCGTTGGCCCTGATCGGGCTACGCACAAAGAACCCGTCCCGCACATACCAGGTGTAATCGCGGCGGTCGCCCCACAGCGGCACCTTGCTGGGGCCGCGGAGCTCGAACTGCTCGCGCTCATCGAGGATGTACTGCTGGAACTTCTTCCAGTTGTCGTCGCGCTTGACGACCACCTGTTTCATGAACGCGTCGAGGTCACTCTGCGGGGCCGGGATGGTGGCCACTTCCTGACCCAACGCACCCGCCACAACCACCGCAAGAACGACCCAGTATCGCTGTGCCACCCAAGCCTCCATCCCCCCATTCTGCCTCGCTCGTGGGGTCTGGATGGTAAATACGATAATCAGCGCAAAATGCCTAGAGAAACGGGCACTAAAGCAGTAGGGCTTCGACGCGGTGGGCGTGAACGATGTCGTCGCTGGAGGACCAGCGGAAGATCGTGAAACGGCCGTCCTGCGAGGCAACGAGGGCGATGGACTGTGGCTGATCCTGCGCGAACCGCGCGGCCGAGAGGTGGCGCGTGCCGCCCAGTTGCGACGGGCCCATCAGGCCCGGTTCGCGGTCGCGAATGAACTCGGAGACCAGGACACGTTCCACTAGCGGACGCGAACGGCGCCGGGTGATCTTTGCGCCGAATGCCACCAGCTCGTTCGCGGTGGTCAGGATTGTGGCGCCGTCGACGGCCGGCGATGGCGTCAACCGCGCGCCGCAGGTCGTCCTGCCACTCATGGATACAGCGCTCCTCGTGTTCCCGGTTCATCAGCTCCGCGAGTTCGGTGAATTGTGCGGCCACGGCATAGACCACCGATTCCACGATCGATTCACGCCAGTGGTCGTCGCTTTCGGGAACGATGAGGAGGGCTCCGCCGCGGTGATGCGCGTGCATGGAGGCGGCCAGATGCACCAGTAGGTTGACCGACTCGCCACTGGCGGTCAGTTCGTTCTGGCCCAGGAGCGATTTGAGAAGACCGGGACCCTCGGGTCCATCGGCCGTGCCCTGATCGACGATCTTGACTTGATCGCCCTCGAGCACCGCGATATTGCCGAACTTGCCGAAAGGCTCGTAGCGATATTTGACGACTAACAGCCCTGAGCCGGTCACTTCGAGCACGAAACAGAACGCTGGAATGCTGCGCGTGGTGCCCCACACTCTGAGCTGGCCGTCCACGGGCCAGACGCCCAGGTAAATGCCCGGTCGTTCCACGGCCGGCGCCAGTTTTGCGAGCGCTGCCGGATAAAGAAGCAACCATTCGGAAAACGGGGGCGCCTGTCCGGCGTGTCCGGGGGGAAGCGCAAGCGAGATGGTGAGTGTGACGCCCTCCTCGCGTCTCAGACTCGCCCAGAACCCGGCGTCAATGATCGCTTCACTGTAGTGAGCCTGCGGTTCTTCGCCCAGATCAATGCGGCCCTGAGCACCCGCGGCCGTCAGATGCCGGGCGAAGTGCTCCTGCACGGTCGCGACCACATGTCGTGCGGCGGGATACCGTGGTTCGGCCGCCTAGGCTCTTCCAGCGAACTCCCGCGTCTCGGTGTGTACTTTGACTTTTTCGCCTTCCTTGATGAACAGCGGTACTCGCAGTTCCATCCCGGTTTCGAGGATGGCGAGTTTGGTGACGCTGCCGCTGCTGGTGTCGCCCCGCACCGCGCCTTCGCATGACGCCACTGCCAGCTCGACGTGCGCTGGGAACATCACCGCGATCGGGTTGCCGTTGTACTTCTGCACCTGCACTTCGAGAGTGTCCACGAGCAGGAATCGGTCGTCACCGAGCACGTCGCCCGAGAGCGTCAGCGTCTCGAAGTTGGCCTGGTCCATGAAGTGGTAGCCGTCGGCGTCAGCATAGAGGAATGTGGCGGGCGCCTTGACCAGGTCGGGCTCGGCAAATTTTTCGCCAGCCTTGAACGTGCGGTCGAACACCGCGCGGGTCAGCAGGTTGCGCATCTTGACGCGCACTAGCGTCTGGCCACCCCGGGCCGTGGGCTTCGAGACGTCCACGTCGATGCAGTTGTACGGCGCGTTTTCGTACTCGAAATACGTTTTCCGCTTAATCTCAATCGCTTCTATCAGGGCAGCCATCCAATTATTCTACCCGGCGACAAGCGTCGAAGGGCTCCCATTGCCTCATTCCTATTTGGGCCACCCGGCTTGCGATATCCCAGGCGTGATGCGAAGGGCGTTGCGGTAGTAGATGTCCTTGAGCACGTTGTCAGGCAGATCTAGGCCGTACAGCTTCCAGAACGCGTGATACTCGCGGTAGTAGTCGAAGTAGTCGTCCCTGGTTTCGAGCACCCGCCAGTAGTAGGGATACTCCGACGGTTCGTACGCGTCTTTGCCAAAGAGGATGCGGTTGCCGTACTTGAGCAGGAAGTCGTGCGCCACGCGCGGCTGGCGTCCGAAGTCGTACAGCACGGCGCCCAGTTCTGAATAGAGGTTGGGCATCACGTCAAACATCTTCGCCAGGCGTCCCAGGTCGTTGCCGTGCCAGCCCAGGTGCGCAGCGACGAACTTCGTTTTCGGGTGGCGCTTGAACAACCGGTCGCGCTCAGCCATCAGCGTCTCGAATGCGGGGAACCGATCAGAAGGATACGCACGGCCGGGAAACAGCGACAGCTCGAGCCAGCGCTCGTTGAGCATGTCGACCGGCTTGAAGAACTCCGGCGGGTCTGCCGTATGGATGAAGACGGGAAGGTTCAGGCGCGCGCAGGCATCCCAGAAAGGCGCAAGTTCCTGGTCGTCCATTTGCAGCCGCGACCCGTCGGCCTTGCGGGCGCTGAGGCCAAAGCCTTTGCCGATTTCCCCCACACCCACAGCGCCCGCGGCCACATCGGCCTCAAGTTGCGCGACGGCTTTGGTGGCCCATCCGGGGCCCACTCCGTTCAGGCTCACCCCAGCGAAGATCGCGACTCGTTTGGCATAGGGCGATGCTTTGACTGTGGCCAGCGTGGTTTTCAGCCGTTCGCCCGACATGTTTTCGGCACTCAGCATCAGGCCGACGTTCAGCGCATCCAACTCTTCGAACATCGTCTTCAGCCCGGCCGTGGAACTGATACGGCCGCCGGGATGGCCGTGAAAATCAATAGCCGGGTACTTAGCCTTCTGCACGGGATGCGCTGGCGCGACCAGGGTGGACTTGGGCCGATAGTCCACGATGGAAGGCGCTGGCGTTGCCGGCGCCTGGCAGTTGCCGGGCCGCACCAAGGTCATTCCCGCCGGGCACTGTCCGTCTGGTCCGACCGGAGACCCGCCGCGCCCTCCACCCTGCCGCCCGCCGGCTTGACCCTGGGCCACACCTGTCTGAAGCAGGCTGACCGCGAGTGCCGGAATGCCAAGTGCGGTAACGAGCGAAAACGTCTGGACGGATGTACGCATGCGCCGATTCTACTCCTGCCAGATAGAATCACTCGTGATGCTGACGTTCTCCGACATCGAAGCTGCCGCGGCGCGCCTAAAAGGCGTGGCATACCGCACACCGGTCATCACCTCGCGAACACTGGATGCCCTGGTCGGCGCCAGGGTGTATCTCAAGGCCGAGAACCTGCAGCGGATGGGCGCCTTCAAGTTCCGTGGCGGCTACAACGCCGTCAGCGCGCTCGGGGAGGCCGGGCGCGCCCGTGGCGTTGTCGCGTTCTCCTCGGGCAATCACGCACAGGCTGTGGCGCTCGCGGCGCAACTGCACGGGTGCGCAGCGACCATCGTGATGCCTGCCGATGCGCCGGTATCAAAGCTTGCAGCCACGCGTGACTACGGCGCGGAGGTCATCACGTACGACCGCTACACAGAAGACCGTGCGGCGGTCGCCCGCACCGTGGTCGAGTCGCGCGGTGCGGCGCTGATCCCGCCTTTTGACTACTACCCGGTGATGGCGGGCCAGGGCACGACGGCGATCGAACTCATTGAAGACGCGCCCGAACCTCTCGACGCGCTGATCGTGTGCACGGGCGGCGGCGGCTTTGTGTCGGGATGTGCCGTGGCCGCCACACACCTGCGTCCGGGAATCGAGGTCTTCGCCAGCGAACCCGAGCTGGGAAACGACATCCAGCAGTCTCTCGCGGCAGGCCACATTGTGAGCATCGATGTGCCCCGAACGATCTGTGACGGGCAGCAGACCCAGTCGTGCGGCACCCTCACGTTCCCAATTATGCAGGCGATGCTGGCAGGTGTTCTGACCGCACCGGATCCGGTCGTGGTGCAGATGATGCGCTTCCTATTCGAACGTCTGAAGCTCGTTGTGGAGCCATCAGGCGCGAACGCGTTGGCATCGCTCTTTCACCATCGCGATCGATTCGCCGGCAAACGCGTCGGTGTGACCTTGTCTGGTGGCAATGTCAGCGTCGAGCGCTTCACTGCGCTGATGAGCGGCGCGGAATCCGCTCCGTCATCGGCTACAATCCGCCGGCAGGAGGCCGCATGCGATTAGGTCTGGTGGTCGGCGTTGGTGTCGCAGTCGCGCTCGGGCTCTGGATGTACTCGACGCAGATGGAGAACCTGGGAAACGCCGCTGGGGCCGGAGCACCGGCGGGAATAGTCGATACCGTCGGCGTCAAGACCGATCTGCTCGGCATCGGTGGCGCGATGAAGCAGCAGGTCGCGTTGGAAGGCAAGTACTTCTCGCTGGAGGAAATGCGCGCACGGGGGACCCGATCCCGACCAGGCGGAGCGCGTTCGAATTTACCGCGGACGTCACCGAACAGACATTTCTGATCAAGGCAATATACATTGCGCCGGACGGTACACAACCGCAGCCGCCCCTGACCATTGGTTCAGACATGCTGGTGAAGTAGTCTTCTCGATAACACAGTGATCGCCAGCGAACCTGTTTGTGTGATTGGCGCGGGCCCGGGCGGACTGGTGATGGCCGCCGCGCTGAAGGCGCGCGGGATTTTGTTCGAAATCGTCGATGCAGGACGGCAACCCGGCGGTATCTGGGACATCGACCGCGACGAGACGCCGATGTACGAATCGGCCCACTTCATCTCGTCGCGCCAGCTATCGGGATTACCAGGCTTCCCGATGCCCGAGTCATACCCCGACTATCCGAGGCACGACCGCATCCTCGATTACCTGCGCGCGTTCGCCAGGCACCACGACCTTGAGCGCCACATCACGTTTAATGTGCGCGTTGAGTCTGCGTCACGCCGCGATCAGGGTGGCTGGCAGATTGCCCTGAACTCAGGCGAGCAGCGTCAAGCGCGAGCGCTGTGTGTGGCCACAGGCACCACCTGGTTTCCGCGGATGCCCATCGTGCCAGGGCACTTCGAGGGAGAGGCGTATCACTCGTTTGCCTACCGCTCGCCACGCGAGTTCGAGGGCAAACGCGTGTTGATTGTGGGCGGCGGGAACTCGGCTGCCGACATCGCCTGCGACGCGGCCAGGCACGCGAGGGCCGCGTTCATCAGCCTGCGGCGTGGCTACCACTTCATCCCGAAGTTCATCTTCGGCCAACCCTCCGACGTCTTCGCGCACAACGGGCCCCAGTTGCCGCGTTGGCTCGAGGAGCGCGTGTTCGGATTCCTCATCAACCGCATCCTGGTGGGCAACCTCACACGCTACGGCCTGCCGAAGCCTGACCACGCGATCCTCCGGTCCCATCCCATCCTCAATACCCAGATCCTTCACCATCTGGGCCACGGGGATATTGCGGTTCGGAAAGACGTGGCGTCGCTTGATGGAAAGATCGTCCGCTTCGTCGACGGCGCGTCCGAGGAGATCGACCTGATCGTGTGGGCCACCGGCTACGACAAGCCGTTCCCGTTCCTGCGCGACGACGACCTCGATCGCACCGGCGACGCGGTGGATCTCTATTTGAACCTGTTCCACCGACGTCACGCCGATCTCGTCTTCATCGGCCTGTTTGAAACCGATGGCGCCGCGTACTCCCTAGACGGCGCGCAGGCGGACCTGGTCGCGTCGTACCTCGACCCGCAGACACCACCGAGTGTGCGTGACGCATTCGACACGTTGCGACGAACCGACCGCCCGGACCTGCGCGGAGGCGTGCGGTACGTCGCCAGCGCGAGACACGACTACTACGTCAAGAGCGACGCGTATGAAAAGGCCCTGCGACGGGCGGGACAGACGCTGGGGCTGCCGTAGTCTTCAGCGTGGTCAACCTGGCGCGGCCTTGAGACCTAAACCGCTCTACGTTCAGGAGGGTGGCTAGAACCTGTCTCGTCACTCGGGCTTAAGAACCAGCCCGAGCAACGTTCCGGATCGATATCCGCTCGTGCGTAGGCCGACCTTTCCGAACGTAGCTCGGCCTGGTGTTCAAGGCCGAGGCCTGCACGCAACGGTTCTAGAACCCGGACCGCATGCCGACTTGGAGCTTGCGTGGATTCATGACGTTTGTGGGTTGGGCAAAAAACGGCGAGGTGACGACACCGCTATATCCCACGTCGTTGGCGCGGTTGAGCAGGTTCTGCGCTGAGAGGTAGAGCTCGATCCTGAATCGCTTGTCTACCGCTCCACCACCGAAGCCAGCCGCCATGCCGCCTCCGACGCCGCCGCCAATCATGACGGTCGTCGCTCCGCCCCCTCCGTCACCGCTACCTTGCGGTCAGGTACCGAAGCCCCACGAGCAAGACAACCGGCCGCCCAGGTCCCACTGCGCGTCTGTGCGGGCAGATTTCTTGGGCGTGCCGTCGGGCCGGTCGTTGAACAGGCCGTCCCGGTTGTCATCGCGCCTGGTGGTGATGTTGTAGGGCGATCCGGACTGGGTCCGCGCGGGCGTCTGATGGGCACATCGCTGCGTACTCGACGGGTATTGCTCATCGAGGATGAGCCCGGCCTGGTGCTGACATTGACCGATCGACTGACGAGCGAAGGGTACGAGGTGGCCGCAGCACCGGACGGACCGGCAGGCCTTGACCGCGCCACACGAGAATCGTGGGACGTCATTCTGCTCGACGTGATGCTGCCTGGGGCGAACGGCTTCGATGTGTGCCGCGACCTCCGGCAGCGGAGCATCACCACGCCGGTCATCATGCTGACAGCGCGCGGGCAGATCATGGACAAGGTGCTGGGTCTGAAACTCGGCGCCGACGACTATCTCACCAAGCCGTTCGACATGCTGGAGTTGATGGCACGTATCGAGGTGCAGTTGCGGCGTGCGTCATCCACGCAGAGCGGCACCACGCCGTATCACTTCGGCAACATCAGCGTGGACTTTCGGAAGGCGCAGGTGCTCAAGGACGGCGTGGAGCTCGACTTGTCGGCGCGGGAATTTCTGCTGTTGAAGTACTTCATCGAACATCGGGAAGCCACACTCACGCGGGATGAGCTGCTCAACGAGGTGTGGGGCTACCACTCGATGCCGTCAACGCGCACCGTAGATGTACACGTGGCGTGGCTGCGCCAGAAGATCGAGCCGAACCCGCGAAACCCGCAGTACGTGCTGACCCTGCACGGGCTGGGGTACAAGTTTGTGGGGTAAAAAACGCCCCTCCCCCAAAAAAGACGTCGGGTGTCTTTTTAGTGGAAAACGACACCCGACGTCTTTTTGCGAAAACGGTCACTTTGTCAAAAACAGGTTCTCGCGGCGGGCGGTGACCACGCGCGAGATGAGCGCCATCAGCACCCAGGCCACAGCCGTCACGACCACGAGCCACGCGGCCATCCCCAACAGCCTTCCGACCGGTGTCGCGTAGGGGATCAGGCCTGGCACCGCGATGACCAGCACGGGCAGGATCGCGGCGCACCCGGCGAACATGCCGACCAGAGTCGAGGCGGTGTGCGGATTGCCGCCGGCTCCGGCCTTGCTCATGTCGGCGGCCACAGGAAACACCGCAGACATCAGAGCAGCGACGGGTGTGATCGTGACGTACGTGGCGAGGCCACCCACCAGGGTCATCAGCCACGGCACCGGCAACCCGCCCCCGGTGGCAACCGCAGCCGCCACACCTGAGATCAACGCCGCGATCAGAAACAATGCGGCGCCAGCAATGGCCTTACCGCGCACCAGATCGAGTGAACTGATCGGCATGAGAAACTGCAGCGTCAGCCCCGCCCGGTCGGAGGAAAACTGGTTCATCGTGAACGGCTGAATGGCGAAGATCGCCACGAACAGGCTCACGCCAAACAGCAAGTGGCTGTGGGTGCCGAGCATGGCGATCCACGGCGCCTCGTCGGGCCTGCGCAGTACAACGAGCGACACCAGCGCCATCATCGGGCCTGGCAACAACACGGCCACGCGGCCGCGCACCGATCGCAATCCACCTTTGACCATCACCCATGCGACGGCCATCGCCTGCGGGCTTACCGGGGGCAATCGCCATGGTGGACGCATTCGCGCCATGCGTTGTCGGCGGCTGGTCGATCCCCCGGCCGCTTCAAGCAAACGCCGATGCACAAGTCCGGACAACCAGAAGAACACGATGCCTTCGGCTACGAGCACGGCCACCCAACTCATGGCGGCTCGTCGATCGCCATCCACGACCGCGCTGGTCATCGCCCCGCCAAACAGCTCGGAGGGCAGCACCTGCGACCAGGCCGGGAGCATGGATTCAATGCGCGCGACCGTCATTGGTCCGCTGCCCCGGGCACCACCTCTTCGCCGCACTCCGCTCTCCGCATCGTCCAGGAACTGCGGCAACAAGGCGACTACGGAAATTGACATCACCGCGATGATCGTCAGCAGCTCGGCACGACGCCGGTCGCGAAACAGCCAGCTGACTGAAAAACTGACGAGAGCGGCCACGGAGGCAAGCACCACAGCAAGAGCCATTCCCGCCACGGCCGCAATCGCCGCCAAATCCATTCGCCCGCCCCACGCCAGGCCCGCGGCAAAGAGCGCGAGACCAGGCAGCGTGAACAGAATCCAAGGATCAGCCAACCCTGCTACCACCTCCACCAGGTGCAGGCCGCGTGTGGGAATGGGCAGCAGCAACAACCGTGAGTACTTTGTTCCGGTGGTTTGCGCGGCGCCACCGATGGGCATGAACACCACAAGCGCCGTGGCCCCAATCAACAGTGCGCGCGCGACAAAGATGATGACGTCCGGAGCGACAAACCTGCCGGTGGCCAGCGCGTTTCCGCCGATCAGCCCGCCGAGCGCCACCAGGATGATCGAGCCCAGCGACATCACCACGATAAGCGCCGGGACGATCAGCGCGAGGAGGCGGGAGACCTGCTCAAGCGCGTCGCGCCGACGGCCACCGCGGACGCCGTTGAGCAACAGCCGCCAGCGCAGCCAGGCAAACGCGCGAAGAAACCGGATCATCCCGCGAGCCAATCCATCGTGGGCATCGCGGCGCGCTCGGTGTCCACCAGCTCCAGGAACAGCTCTTCGAGCGTCTTCATCCCACCCGCACCGGCGCGCAACTCGGCCACCGGTCCTTGCGCCACGAGACGGCCCTTCTGGATCACGCCGATGTGGTCGCACAGGCGTTCGACGATCTCGAGAATGTGTGACGTCAGGAAGATGGTGCCGCCACCCTTGACGTACTGCAACAGCAGTTGGCGGATTTGGCGGGCGGCCACCGCATCAATGCCTTCAAACGGCTCGTCGAGAAACAACATGCGCGGCGCCGGCAGCAAAGCCACTGACAGGGCCAGCTTCTTGCGCATACCGTGCGAATAGTCCGCCACCATCTCGCCAGCGGACTTGGTCAGGTCCATGAGCGTCAGCAATTCGCCCGCGCGCATTCGCACCTGTGAAGGCTCGATCCCGTGCACCTGGCCGACGAACGACAGTGTTTCGGTGCCTGTCAACCGATCGAACAACGCCAGGTCTTCTGGCACGACGCCGATCTTGCGCTTCACGGCCACCGGATCGGCAAGCGGGTCGGTGCCGAGAATGCGGAACGTGCCGGCTGTCGGTGTCATCAGCCCGGTCAGGCACTTGATCGTGGTGGACTTGCCCGCGCCATTTGGCCCGAGGAACCCATAGAAGCTGCCGGTCGGCACGGCCAGCGCGATGCCGTCGACGGCCACAAGGTCGCCGAAGGTCTTGCGCAGTCCCGTGGTCTCAAGCGCGAGTGGTGCCATCGGGCCGGATCTCCAGGGTATCGAATCGCAAAAAGAGGATCGCTACCGCAGCGATCACGGCCTGCAGCAGCGCCGCCGGCCCGCGAAACGAAAAATCCAGATTACTCGGCAATACACCGGTCCACGCGCTAAAAAGACCAAAGCCGGCGATGAGGGCCAGCGCCGCCACGCCCAGCGCGGTGCCCTGCGGGCGGCGCTGTGTCACGAGCCAGCCGGCGACGATCGACACACCCGCGACCATCACTCTGGCCCCCATCATGGTCACCGACACGGCATCGCGGCCGCCCAGTGAGTCAGCCAGCCCGCTGAACCACAGGCCGGTCATCACGCCGTCCACCATCAGCCAGACGCCGATCAGGCGCCGCGCCAGTCCTCGCATCACACGTCGAGCTCTTCGGCGGCCTCGGCGTGTTCCATGATGAAGCGGAACCGCGCGGACGGGTCTTTGCCCATCAGTTCATTGATGATCCGGTCGGTGACAATGGCGTCTTCAATGCCCACGCGCAGCAACCGGCGCGTCCGGGGATTCATCGTGGTCTCCCACAAGACCTTCGGCATCATCTCGCCCAACCCCTTGAAACGCGTGATCTCCACCTTGCCCCTGACACCGGTGCGGCCCAGGATCTGATCCCTGTGGGGATCGTCGGTGGCCCAGAACGTCTCCTTGCCAATATCGATGCGGTACAGCGGCGGCTGAGCGAGGTACACGCGTCCGGCGGTGATGAGCTGCGGCATGTGACGGTAAATGAACGTCAACAGCAGCGTGGCGATGTGATGGCCGTCTGAATCGGCATCCGCCAGAATGATTACGCGTCCGTACCGAAGCCTCGACAGTTCGAATCCCTTGCCGATGCCGCAGCCAAGGGCCGTGACCAGATCCGACAGCTCCTTGTTCTCGAGCACCTTCGCGGTAGTGGCGCTCTCAGTGTTCAATACTTTGCCGCGCAGCGGAAGGATGGCCTGCCTCGCTCGATCGCGGCCCTGCTTTGCCGACCCGCCGGCCGAATCCCCTTCGACAATGAAGAGTTCGCTCTCTTCACGACCGGGCGATGTGCAGTCACTGAGCTTCCCTGGCAGAGTCAAGCGAGACGACGTGGCGGACTTGCGGGTGACTTCCGCCTGCGCCGCGCGGCTGGCCTCACGCGCGCGTGCCGCCAGGATGATGCGCGCGATGATCTGTTCTGCCGTGCTCCGGTTCTGGTTCAGCCAGTGTTCCAGCGCCGGCCGCACCATGGAGTCCACGATGTTCGACACCTCCGGGTTGTTCAACCGGTCCTTGGTCTGTCCCTGAAACTGCGGCTCAGCGATAAAGATGCTGAGCACGCCCGTCATGCCCTCGCGCAAGTCTTCGGCTGTCAGCGTCACGCCTTTGGGTGACAGCGTGTGCGTCTCGATGAAGTTGCGGATGGCCTTGCCCAACCCGGCGCGCAAGCCGTTTTCATGCGTGCCGCCAGACCCCGTCGGGATGCCGTTCACATAACTGCGGAGATGTTCGTCGGTGGACTCGGTCCACTGCAACACCACGTCGAGCTTCAGTCCTGTTTCATCATGGTCACGCGTCAGCGTGAATGGCTGTTCATGCACCGCCCGCGCGTGCCGCTCGACCAGAATCTTCTTCAGGTAGTCGGCAATGCCTTCGCTATGCTCGAACTCTTCGCGCCGAGGTTCGTCGCCAGTGGCCGCTTCGTTTTCGAAGACCACCTTGAGCCCCTTGTGCAGATAGCTCGACACTTCAATGCGCTCGCGAATGACCGCGGCTTCAAACTGCGTCTTTGGAAAGATCGTCGAGTCGGGCCGGAAGAACACCGTGGTGCCGGTGCCACGGGCGGGGCCCAGTTTCTTGACATCACCCTGAGGCACGCCCTGCTTGTACTTCTGCTGCCATGTGGCGCCATCACGTTTGATCGTGGCCACGAGGTCGCGCGACAGGGCGTTCACGACCGATGCACCAACGCCGTGTAGGCCACCGGCAGTTTTGTAGTTCTGACCTTCAAACTTGCCGCCCGCATGCAGGGTTGTGAAGATCACCTCCAGCGCGCTGGTCTTGGTCGTCGGGTGTTTATCTACTGGAATCCCACGCCCGTCGTCTGACACGGTCATCGACGCGCCGTCAGCGTGCAAGGTCACTTCAATGTGTGAGGCGTGCCCGTTCATCGCCTCGTCCACAGAGTTGTCCAAGACCTCCCACACGAGGTGGTGCAGGCCCGAGGATCCAACGCCGCCGATGTACATGCCGGGGCGCCGTCGAACGGGTTCAAGCCCTTCGAGAACCGTGATGTCTTTTGCGGTGTATGAAGCCATGGGATTAGCGGACGGGGTCTGGCGCGACGCAACTCTTCAGCCGCACGTGTTGGTCCAGTCCCTCACAAAAACACTTCAACGTCAGGCGCTGTCCGTCGGCAACGCCCTTGAGCACCTGCGCCGCGACGTCGTTGTGTATTGACGCCTCGACCACGGGGCCCGCTTCGGCGCCCGCCATGGTCACGGCGGTCGCGTCGGGTCGCAGCCCCAGGATCACGCCGCTGATCTCAACCACGCGGCCGCGATACCGACCATCGGCCGAGCCTGCATCGGCGGCGTAGGCCGACGACAGATCAACGGCTGAGAGTTTCACCGAAGCCGGCAACGAAAAGATTCGATTGTCGTGGTCGGACACGGAAGGCGCACACGCCGCTGCGCCAGCGATAACCGCGATGCCAGAAACGACCGACATGGAGGTCATCGTATCGCCTGTGGCAAGTCCTTGCTGGCGGCCAGTTTGGCGCGCGCCTTTTCAACGGCCTGCTGAAACAGGTAGAGCGGATCCGCTTTGCCGCCCGGATCCGTGAAGTCGTACGTGCGGCCACCCTTGATCTTCAGCTTGAGGTTCTTCGCCAGGAAGTCTGCGGTGAACTTCTCAATGCCACCGAGCGGCACCGTAAAGCCATCGTTCTTGTTGTCGGTCTCGTAGCGCAGGCCCTCGGGCGTGGCGATCAAGCGCCCTTTGCAGGACCCCATCCCATGTTTGTGGGTGACGGCAATAGACTCGTCAAGACGAATGGACTTGAGCGAGATCATGACGTCGCGCGGCCCTGCTGCCACGTCCACTGATTCGACGACGCCCTCGTAGCCGGGCGCCGAGACGTTGATCTGGCGCGTGCCTGGCGCCACATCCTCAGCGGTCGCGGGCGCAACGCCGACGAACGTTCGATCGATGAATACCTGCGCGCCAAGCACATCGCTTGTGATGTGGAGCGTGGCGGTCGTGGGCGCTTCGACCACCGCAGGCGGCGGGGCGACCGACGCCAGTTTCAGCGCCGGCGCAGTGCGTGGTGCCGCGCGTGGCGGCTCGGGCGCGGCCACCGGCGCGGAAGGGGTCGCAGACGTATCGCGGGCTGGTGGCGCCGGCGGCGGCACCACCGGTATCGGCTCGGATCGGCCGGACTGCAAATTGAGACCCACCAGGACGGTCACGCCGACAAGCGCAACCGTCACCAGCACCACCATCGTCTGACGACTCACGCGGGTGATCCTAGCAGCTTAAAGCACACGAGGCATGAAGGGCTGAAGGTTAAGGTAGCCTTATCTGAAAAGGGAAGTTCCTTCATGCCTCGTGTAAGCAGAAGTTCAAGACTCAAGCAAGAGCGTTCCCGGGTCTTCGACCAGTTCCTTGACGCGGACGAGGAAGCGCACGGCTTCCGAGCCATCCACGATCCGGTGATCGTAGGTGAGGGCGGTATACATCATCGGCCGAAGCACCACCTGGCCATTCACGCCGATGGGCCGGTCCTTGATGGCGTGCAGGCCCAGGATGCCCACCTGTGGCGGATTCAGGATCGGTGTGCTCATCAGCGAACCGAAGACGCCGCCAGTGGTGATGGTGAACGTGCCGCCGCGCAGGTCGTTGAGCGACAGCGTGTTGTCTGCCGCCTTCTGGGCAAAGTTGCGAATCGCGAGTTCGATGGCAGGGAACGACATCCGGTCGGCGTCGCGCAGGACGGGCACGACCAGTCCTTCCGAGGCGCCCACGGCCACCCCGATGTCGTAGTAGTGCTTGAGCACCATCTCGTCGCCGTCAATTTCAGCGTTCAGGCGCGGAAACTGACGCAGCGCGGCGATAGCGGCCTTAATAAAGAACGACGACAGGCCGAGTGACACGCCATGCGTGTCCTTGAAGGCCTGCTTCTGCCTGATGCGCAACGCGATCACGGCGCTCATGTCCACTTCGTTGAAGGTGGTGAGCATCGCGGCCGTGGCCTGCACTTCGACGAGGCGCTTCGCGATAGTTGTGCGGCGCTTGGACATACGGACACGAGACTCCGCGCGAAGTCCTGGGTCCAGAGTCCTGGGTCCAGAGCCCGGAGTTCGCGGAGGTCCCGGCGTCCCTGGGTTCAGGGGTCCTTCTGTCTTGCGCACGTCCTCGCGGGTCACGCGCGGACCTTTGGACTTCACTTCAGCTAGCGGCACGTTGCGTTCGCGTGCCTCACGGCGCGCGGACGGCGTGGCCGGTCGACTCTGGGCTGGGGACGCTGGACCCTGGACGCTGGACGCTGGACTTACTGTGTCGTCGATCGTCCCGAGCACATCTCCAATGTTCACGTCCGCGCCATCCGGATGTGCGATTGAGGCCAGCGTCCCCGACTTCGATGCGGTAACTTCAACGTCCACCTTGTCGGTTTCCAGTTCCACCAGTGGCTCGCCCACGGTGACGACGTCGCCGGCGTGTTTGAGCCAGCGCGCGACTCGTGCGTCCACCACCGACTCGCCCATTTCCGGCACCACGATGTTTACCGCCATCAGCGTCCGCTCCTGTTCTTTGCCGGCGTTGATGGCGCCCATGCGAGGGCGATCAACCGTTCCTGATTCTGCGCGTGGCGTGCGGCCGACCCTTCAGCCGGGCTCGAACTGCGCGGACGGGCGATGACCGACACCGCCCTGTTCCCCGCGACATCACGCAGGAAAGACTCCACAAAGTCCCATGCGCCCATGTTTTCGGGCTCTTCCTGCATCCAGACCAGTTCGTTCAAGCGGCCGTACCGAGCAAAGACGGCAGAGAGCGCAGCCGCAGGAAACGGATACAACTGCTCCACGCGACAAATGGCCACATGCGAATGGTCTGCGCGGCGGGGGTGCGTCAGCAGGTCCACGGCCACTTTGCCCGAACACACGATCAGGCGTCTGACGGCGTCCGGGTCGGCCACGGCAGGGTCGTCGATCACCGGAAGCCATCGCCCCGTAGCCAGGTCGTTGGGCGACGAGGATACAAAAGGATGGCGCAGCAGGCTCTTGGGCGTCAGCACAATCAGCGGCAGAGGATCATCGACAAGCAACGCGGCCTGGCGGCGAAGGACATGAAAGTACTGTGCGGCCGTGGTGCAGTTGACCACGCGCATGTTGATGTCGGCGGCGAGCTGAAGAAATCGTTCAGGCCGCGCACTGGCGTGATCGGGACCCTGGCCCTCGTGTGCGTGCGGCAGAAGGAGGACGAGTGACGGCTCCTGGCCCCACTTGGCGCGCGCCGAGAGCACGAACTCGTCGAGCATCACCTGCGCGCCGTTGATGAAGTCACCGTACTGCGCTTCCCAGAGGACAAGGCGCTCGGGCGCCTGAATATTGTAGCCGTACTCAAATCCCACAGCCGCATTTTCGCTCAACGGGCTGTTGTGAATCTCAAACGACGCGCGGGCGGACGTCAGATGCTGTAGCGGTACATGTTCGTCGCCGGTGCGGGCATCGTGGAGCACCGCATGCCGATGGCTGAATGTCCCGCGGCCGACGTCTTCGCCCGTCAGCCGAATCGGCGTGCCGTCTTCAAGCGTCGCGGCAAACGCCAGTTCTTCGGCCGTCGCCCAATCAACCGTCCTGTCGCCCAGCGCATCGCACAAGTGCCGGCGTCGCTCGCGGTTGCGATCGAGCTTGCGGTGTACGGTGAACCCGTCTGGCACGCGCAGGAGGTCTTCGTTCAGGCTGCGCAGGCGTTCAAGTGGCAGCTCTGTACGCACCTGGCTCGCTGTTCCTGGTGCGGCGATCTCGAGCGTGGGCTCCACACAATCGCGCTCGGGATCGAGTCCATCGAGCGCCCGCTGCAATCGGTCAAGACGAGCCTGCAGCATAGTGTCCGCCTGTCCTGCCGCCACGACGCCGCGTGTTTCCAGCAGGGTGGCCCATTGCTCGCGTACGGTGCGTTGGCTCGCAATTTTCTGATACATCACCGGCTGGGTAAACGCCGGTTCGTCGCCCT
>SYFT01000038.1 GCA_005799825.1 Acidobacteriota bacterium
CGACATCGGCAAAAACATCGTCGGCGTTGTGCTCGGCTGCAACAACTACGAGGTGGTGGACCTGGGCGTGATGGTGTCGCTCGACAGAATCCTCACCACCGCCGTCGAGCAGAACGTCGATATCGTCGGCCTGAGTGGCCTCATCACGCCGTCGCTGGACGAGATGGTGTTTGTGGCAAAGGAGATGGAGCATCGCGGCATGAAGCTGCCGCTGCTCATCGGCGGCGCGACTACCAGCAAGCAGCACACGGCCGTCAAGGTGGCCCCGATGTACGCAGGCCCGACGGTGCATGTGCTGGATGCGTCGAGGGCTGTGGACGTGGTGTCGAGCCTCCTCAGCGACGTGAAGCGCGACGACTACATGGTGCAAGTGCGTGCCGATCAGGAGGACTTGCGCGTTAAACACGCCGCACGATCCGAGCGCGCGTTGCTGGCGTACGAGACGGCGAAGGCCAATCACCTCGTCACTGACTGGGACACACAGGAAGTCGCCGTGCCCTGGTTTGTCGGCAAGCGGATTCTGGAAGACGAGCCGCTCGAGAAGATTGTGCCGTTCATCGACTGGACGTTCTTTTTTTCGGCATGGGAGCTCAAGGGCCGTTTCCCGGCCATCTTCGACCATCCCGAATACGGTCAGGCCGCGCGAGAGCTCTACGACCACGCCCAGGCCATGCTCAAGCGCATCATCTCTGAGAAGTGCTTCAAGGCCCGCGGCGTCTACGGCTTCTGGCCTGCCAATTCGGTGGGCGACGACATCGTCGTCTATAAGGACGATGCGCGGAACGTAGAACTGGCGCGGTTCCACATGTTGCGCCAGCAGGAACCGATCGCGGACAAGCGCCCGAACCGATCGCTCGCGGATTTTGTGGCGCCGAAGGAGAGCATGGCGCCCGATTACATCGGCGCGTTTGCCGTGACGACCGGCATCGGCGTGGACGAGTTGGTGAAGGAGTTCGAGGCGCAGCACGACGACTACAGCGCCATCATCGCGAAGGCCCTGGCCGATCGCTTGGCGGAGGCGTTCGCCGAGTATCTGCACGCCCAGGCGCGTCACGACTGGGGCTACGGCAAGAACGAGCGCTTTACGCCAGAGGAACTGGCCGCCGAAAAGTACCGCGGCATCCGACCGGCGTTCGGCTACCCAGCCTGTCCGGATCACACCGAGAAGGCGACGCTGTTCAACCTCCTCGATGCTCCGGCTGTGGGCATCACGTTGACCGAAAACTTCGCCATGTGGCCCGCGGCTTCAGTCAGTGGCCTCTACTTCGGCCACCCGCAGGCCAAGTACTTCACCGTCGGCCGCATCGGCCGCGACCAACTCGAAGACTACGCCAAGCGCAAGGCAATGCCGCTCGCGGATGCCGAGCGCTGGCTGGGGCCGAACCTATAGAGTACGTTGCTCGGCTTGTCCGCACGTCGCTCGGGCTGTCCCTCAAGCCCGAGGACAGCCCGAAAGTAGCTCGGCCTGGGCTTCAAGGCCCAGGCCTCAACGCAAAAGGAAAGCGCGCCAGTCGTCGAGCCCCTCGAAACACGACCTCAGAGGTCCACGACCTTCCCCGGGTTCATGCGGTTGTCGGGGTCGAGGGCGCGTTTGATGGCGCGCATGACGTCCACGCCGGTGCCGTGCTCCTTCACGAGCGACGCCATCTTGCCGGAACCGACGCCGTGTTCGCCGGTGCAGGTGCCGTCCATGGTCAGCGCGCGGTCCACCAGGCGGTCGTTCAGCCGCTTCGCAGCCTCAAGTTCCGAGGCGCTGTTGGGGTCGAGCACGTAGAGCATGTGGAAATTGCCGTCGCCGGCGTGGCCCACCATACACACGGGGAATGGCGCCTTCTTATTGTCCTCTGCGGTGGCGATGATGCACTCAGCGAGGCGCGAGATCGGGACGCACACATCCGTGGTCCAGGCGCGAGACCCTGGACGCAGCGCCAGCGACGCGTAGAGCGCGTTGTGCCGCGCATGCCACAACCGGTCGCGCTCCTCGAGCTTCGTGGCCCACTCGAAACCGTGGCCGCCACGCTCGGCCGCTAGACTCTGCACGGTCTCGGCCTGCTCGGCTACGTGCCGGTCATGGTCGCCGTGGAACTCAAAAAAAAGCGTCGGCGCCAGAGGGTAATTGGTCTTCGAGTACTTGTTGATCGCGTCCAGTTGCTGCGCGTCCAGCAACTCGATGCGCGCCACCCGCAGGCCAAGCTGAATGACTGCAATGACCGTATCCACCGCGCCCTGGAGTAAATCGAACGTGCACACCGCAGCCGCCACCGCCTCCGGCACCGGATGCAGGCGCAACGTCACCTCGGTGATGACACCAAGCGTGCCCTCAGACCCTACAAACAACCGCGTGAGGTCGTAGCCCGCCGACGACTTTCTGGCGCGGGTGCCGGTGGTAGTGACCGTGCCGTCAGGCAGCACCACCTTGAGTGCCAGCACGTTTTCGCGCATCGTGCCGTAGCGAACGGTCGTGGTGCCGGACGCGCGCGTGGCCGCCATGCCGCCAATGGTGGCGTCGGCGCCAGGGTCCACCGGAAACATCAGACCCGTATTGCGCAGCGCTTTACCGAGCTGCAGCCGTGTGACGCCGGCCTCAACGGTCACGTCCATGTCCTCCTGACTCAAGCGTAGAATCTTGTTCATTTGCGTGAGGTCGATCGAGAGGCCGCCACGCAGCGCGTGCACATGTCCCTCGAGCGACGACCCTGCGCCAAACGGGATGACCGGCACGCCAAACGTCGCACTCGCGCGCATGATTTCCACCACGTCCTCGGTCATGCGGGGGAAACACACCGCGTCCGGCGCGGCGGGCGCGTGATACGACTCGCCGTGGCTGTGATTCTCGCGCAGGGTCGCGTTCTCGGTGATCACGGGGCCGAGAGCGACTTTGAGGTGGGCGATGGCTGCGGCGATCTCGTTCGTGTGTCGGCTCATTTCAGATGCTTCGCCAAAAACGCCCATACCAGATTCCACGACTCAATCTGTTCAGGTGAGTCGTCGCGCTGCAGCGTGGTGGTGTTCGTGCGCCGGTTGAACGTGTGGCCTCCGCTCGCGGGACCAGGCGTCGGGTTCACGTAGACCTTCGTCTCAGCAAGCGCGGGTTTGCGCGCGCGGAGCGCGTCAATGATCTGTTCTGCTTCCGCAAAGTTGACGTCGGTGTCGTTGGTCGCCACGTGCACCAGCAGGGGTATCTGCAGCTTGTCTACGTGATAGATCGGCGAGCGCTCCTGGTAGATCTCGCGCTTCTCGAACGGCAGACCCAGGATGCGCTGCTGCGTGGCGAAACTCCGCTGATAACTCGGGCCTTTGTACGACAGCCGGAAGAACAGGTTCGTCACCGGCACCATCGCCACCGCAGCTGTGAACGGATGTTTCTCTCGGAACACCGAATGCAGGGCAATGAACCCGCCGTGACTCCAGCCCATGATGCCCAGCCGGTCGGGGTTCACATGCGGCAGGGTCTTCAGGTATTCCACCGCACTCAGCGTGTCATCAATTTCATAGCCGCCGTAGTCGATGGCCAGGTGTAGCGCTTCGCCGTAGCCCGTACTGCCCCGATACTCGGGCGCGATGATGACGTAGCCCTTCTGAATTGCTTCGCGAACAAACGGGAAGTACGAGATGCCCCAGTTGCCATGCACCCCGCCGTGCACCCAGATCATGGCGGCGCGGCTGCGCGGTTCACCCTTCTGCAGGGGCTGGAACAGATACGCGGGAATGTCCATGTCGCCCACGCTACTCCGATACGTGATCTTCGTGCACTCCATGACGCCTTTGCAGGCTTCGGTGTAGCGCGCGTCTTCAGCGGCCTTCTCGTCAATCGCTGCCTGGAAGTTGGGCTTGGCGTGGTCTTCGAACTTGTCGCTGACGTAGAGCTGACGCGCGCGAGCTTCGTCAAACGGCTGGGGCGCGCTTCCTCGTCCGCGACCCTGTGCCGGCTGGGCCTGTTGCGCGGGCTCGGCTTGTTGCTGTTGTGGCAGGTCGGCGGAAAGTGGCGGCAGCGCTGCCAGTGCCAGAAACACAGTAGCGAGGGCGAGAGTTCTTCGAAGCATAGGGACCTCGCCGAGAAGTGTAGCTCCCCAGGCGCGGCTAAAGCCACGCCAGCTATGATGGCTCGTGCGCAATCTCGCAGCGGAGTTCGGCAACATCGACATCTATCTCTTCGACCAGCTCCTGAAGGGCCGCATCAGCGCCACAGACCGGGTGCTCGACGCCGGTTGCGGCTCAGGGCGCAATTCGTACTATCTACTGACGCAGGACATTGATGTCTACGCCGTTGATGCGAGTCCCGCAGCAGTGGCTGGTGTGCGCGAGCTAGCGATCGAACTCGGCAGGCCGGCCGACCCGGCGCACTTACGTGTGGAGCCACTCGAAGCGCTGACCTTAGATTCGGGGTTCTTCGATGTCGTCATCTGCAGCGCTGTGTTGCACTTCGCGAAAGACGACGCGCATTTTGAGGCAATGATGCGCGAACTCTGGCGAGTACTGCGCCCAGGCGGCCTCTTCTTCGCCCGCCTCGCATCGTCTATCGGGATGGAATCACAGGTGCGCCAGATCGCCGGGCGCCACTTCGCGCTGCCCGATGGTTCCGAGCGTTACCTCGTCGACGAACAACAGTTGATGGCGTTCCTGGCCACACTCGGCGGCCAGCTTCTGGACCCCCTGAAGACCACGATCGTTCAGGGGCAGCGCGCGATGACGACGATTGCGGCAAGACGCGGTTGAGGCGCTTATCGCTGGCGGATTAGGCTCGGCCTTGAGGACCAGGTCGAGCTACGTACATAAGCCTCGGGCTGGTTCTCAGGGTCGAGATCACCGCCCCAGCATCTTGTCGCGCACGGCCTTGAACTCGTTGCCCGCTTTCCATTCCGGGTACGTGGCCGCCTGGGCGACGCGGTAGCCCACGACGAAGTAGAGCTTACCGTCTTCGGCCATGCCGGTCAGATCCCAGTCGGGTTTCACCTCGTCGGACGGCTTGTGGTAATCCTGCGCCGTCCACTGCTCGCGCTTCTGCTGTCCGTATCCTGCCGGCTTCCCGACAAACGTACTTCCATCGTCCAGATACATCGCGGGTACGCCGACTTTGGCGAAGTTGAAGTGGTCTGACCGGTAGTAGAAACCTTTTTCGGATTCAGGGTCGGAGATCAGCGTGCGATTCATTTCCTTTACCGCGGCTTCGAGGTAGTCATCCAGGTCGGATGCGCCCTTGCCGATGACCGTCACGTCGCTCGTCTTGCCCCACATGTTCATGCCGTCCACGTTGATGTTGGCCAGCGTGCGGTTGAGCGGGTAGACCGGGAAGCGCGCGTAGTACTCCGAGCCGAGCAGGCCCTGGTCCTCGGCAGTGACCGCCAGGAACACCATCGTACGTTTCGGGGCCACGGGCAGCGACTTGAACGCGCGGGCAATTTCCAGAATAGTCGCCGTGCCACTCGCGTTGTCGCTGGCGCCGTTGTAGATCGTGTCACCATCGGCCGCCGGCCCGCCCACACCCAGATGATCCCAATGGGCCGTGTAGACGACGTATTCGGTGTTGAGCGCCGTATCGCTGCCCGTCAGTTTGGCGACGACGTTCTGGGAGTCGAGGGTGCGAGTCGCCTGTGTCAGCGTGACCGACGCAGTGGCTTTGAGAGGCACCGGTGTGAACTCCCGCGTGGTGGCTTTTGCCTTAGCCTCGGCGAAATCCACGCCGGCAGCTTTCAGCAGCGCCGTGGTGGCTTCCAGCGAGATCCAGCCTTCGATGGCGGCCTTGCCCATATTCTTGTCAGGCGTGGAGAGGTTGAAGCGTTCGCCGCCCATGGCCTGCGCAACGGCATATGGGTATCCGGCGGGTCCCGTTTCGTGGACGACGAGTACGGCGGCCGCGCCCATCTCGGCGGCCTTCTCAAACTTGTAGGTCCAGCGGCCGTAATAGGTCATCGCCTTGCCGCCGAACACAGCCGGGTCGAGTCCGCCGGGACCACTACCGGGAATCTGCGGATCGTTGACCAGCATCAGGATCGTCTTACCCTTCACGTCCACGCCTTTGTAGTCGTCCCACTGGAACTCGGGCGCCTGGATGCCATAGCCGACAAACACCATCTCGGAGTTCGCGAGTGTGACGGTGTCTGTGACGTGGCGGCTGAACGTGATGAGATCGCCCGGCACGTTCATCTGGCGCGCCTTGCCGCCCTGCGTGACCGTAAAAGGCGAGGACACGGTGGGGCGGATGCCGACGAGTGGCACCTTCTGCACCCACGTGCCGTCGGGGTTGCCTGGCTCGAGGCCGGCGGCCTTGAACTGGTCGGTCAGGTACTGGACGGTGAGGCGTTCGCCCTCACCACCAGGCGCGCGACCTTGAAATTCGTCCGACGACAGCCGTGTGATGTCTGCCAGGACGCGCGACGTGTCCAGGTTCGGCATTTCGGCCACGGTCTCGGGGAGCTTCGGCCCTCCGCAGGCGACGGCAACAACAAGGATTCCGCAGGCGAGCACTCGTGATTCACGCATGCGCTCAATTTACCCGATAATCTTCCCCCATGCTCTTCGTCTTGATCACGTTGGTAGTGCTGTCGGGGGCCTCGACCAGCCAGCAGAAGCCAGTGGCCAGGCCCTCGGCGTTCACCTCGCCTTACTCTCTGGCCGAAATGACCGGGAAGCAGGCGGTGGTGGAAACCACGAAGGGGACGTTTATCTTTGAGCTGCTGCCGAAGTCGGCGCCGAATCATGTCGGCTTCTTCATGAAGCAGGCGCGCGACGGCGCGTTTGCCGGCACCACGTTTCACCGGGTGATCAAGTACGGAATCATCCAGGGCGGCGACCCACTGTCGAAAGACCCGGCGAAAACCGCTCAGTACGGCACAGGCGGCATGAACCTGATCAAACGCGAACTGAGTCAGGAAACGCACAGCCTGGGTACGGTGAGCGCGGTCCTCGCGCCAGGCATGCCCGACAGCGGTGGCTGGCAGTTCTTTATATGCGCCAGTCCACAGCCGGCACTTGACGGCCAGTATTCAGTCTTCGGTCGCGTGGTTGACGGCCTCGAGGTGGTGCAGGCCATTTCTACCATCGACGCCGGCGCGAATGACATGGCGACAGAACGCGTCGTCATCTCGTCTGTGACCATTCGCGAGACGCCACCGCCAGTCAAGGCGCCGTTTGTGGACGCGACTGTAGAGGAGATGGCGAGGGCGCGGGCCGTACTCGACACCACGGCGGGTGAGATCGAGGTGGAGTTCTTTCCCGACAGAGCGCCGGAGACCGTCCGCAACTTCCTGCAACTCGCCGTCGCCGGTGTCTTCGACGACACGCTCGTGCATCGCGTGGTGCCGAACTTTGTGATCCAGACCGGATCGCCGACCTACCGGCAATCGCCCCTGACCGCAAAACAGTCGGCGCTGATCCACAACCTGGCGCCGGAGTTCACCAACACACCGAACGTGCCGGGCATTCTCTCCATGGCCCGCGGCAAGGATCCTGACAGCGCGACGACCTCGTTCTTCATCTGCACGGGCGAGTGCCGGGGCCTCGATAACCAGTACGCGGTGTTTGGTCTCGTCGTGCGCGGCATGGACGTGATGATGGCGATTGCCGCGGTGCCGGTGGACGGGGAAACACCCAAGACCCCGGTGTTGGTCAGGAAAGTGTTGGTGAATCGGTAATCAGGATTCCACCTTCTGAAACTCAAGCTGCGCCAACGCGCCTGCCTGAAGCGCGACGAAGGGCTGTTCGCCAGACTGATGCAGCGTCAGGCGGCGTGACGCCTACTTCGGGATCAACACGGTGTCGATCACATGGATGAGGCCATTAGATGCTGCGACGTCGGCTTTGAGCACGAGCGCGCCGCCGATGCGCAGCGAACCTTTGGCCACGAGGATCGACAACCGGCCGCCGGAGGCCACCGACAGGTCCTTCAGCATCCCGAGGTCCGTCGAATTGGCGTTGCCCGCGAACACGTGGTGCTTCAGCACCTTCGCAAGCTTGAGCTTGTCTTTGATCAGCGCGTCGAGGTCCGCCTTCGGGATCTTGGCAAACGCCTCGTCGGTGGGTGCAAACACCGTGAATGGGCCGGCGCTCTTGAGCTGTGCAACGAGGGCGGCGGCCTGCACGGCAGCGACCAGTGTCTTGAACGAGCCCGCGGCCACGGCGGTGTCGACAAGGTCTTTGGCCTGCGGGTTGTTGGCTGAAACGGACACGCGGCCAGAGACCCGACATCATGCTGACGTGCGACGGGGTGGTCCATGGCGCGGGTGAGAAGGCCCGGCAGAAGCGGGCGCTGACCACTCACCGGTGATATAGGTACTGCCATGATTGAAGTGCAGACAGAGATTGAGATCGCCGCGAACCCCGCCACCATCGCAGGTGTGATGTTCGACCCGATGCGGTACGCGGAGTGGATGAAGGCCGTCGAACGCGTGGACGTGCTGGATCCGGCGCTGGCGCCAGGCGCGCGCGTGCGTCACTTCGGCACGTTCATGGGCGCAGAGATTTCGTGGACGACGGTTGTTGAGAGTGTGCATTTCCCCCATGTGCTGGTGCTGACGATCGGCGACGGCCCGTTCGTGGGCACAACTCGCATCAGCATCCAGCGGTCGGGCACCGGGTCGCGCGTACAGGTGCACAACACCGGCGCGCTGAAAGACAGGCCGCTCGTACCCGAGGTGATGGTCGCCGGCCCCATGAAAACGGCGATCGAGGCCGACCTGGGCCGTCTCAAGGCGCTGGTCGAGAAATAGCGGGTTCTTCGTAATGATGACGTGATATGATGCCGTCATCATGCGGACAATCATCGAGCTTCCAGAAGACCAACTGGTGCACCTTGACGCCCACTGCCGGCGAGAGAACGTCTCGCGAGCCGAGGCGATCCGGCGCGCCGTCACGGCGATGCTTGCCGAACAGGCGAAGGCTGGTGCCGCTGGGGCGTTCGGGTTGTGGCGCGACCGAACTGAAGACGCGCTGACTCAGCAGGAACGACTCCGGAACGAGTGGGTCTAGTGAAGCCCCACATCGAAGCGGTCTTCGATACCAACATCCTGATCGACTATCTCGTTGGCCGCGAAGAGGCCCAACGGGAATTTGATCGCTACACCCGCCGCGGCATCAGTATCGTCACCTGGATGGAATTGCAGATCGGATCGAGATCTGAAGCCGAAGCGGACGTCATCGATTTGTTCCTGCGGGAATTTCGTGTGATCGAAATCACGCGGCAGCTGGCGAGGCGAGCGGTGGAGATCCGGCGCCGCACGCACGTGCGATTGCCGGACGCCATCATCTGGGCCACGGCTCAGATGGAGTCGGCGCCGCTCGTGACCCGCAATACTAAAGACTTCCCTGCGGGGGATCTCGGAGTGCGGATCCCGTACTAGCGGCTGGCACGGGCTCTAAAACAATCGGGCTTGAGGAACAGCCCGAGCTACGTACACGGAGCAACCTCTGTCCGTAGCTCGGCCTGTTCCTCAAGGCCGAGCTTAAGGCCTCTTCAGCAGTGTGACGAGCGAGAGCGGGTCTATGCGTGCCCCATTCACGCGCACGGCCCAGTGCAGATGTGCGCCGGTGACTCGCCCTGTGGCTCCCACCAGGCCCAACACCTCACCCTGCGCCACATCGTCGCCCGCGTTCACAAGAATGTTCGACAGGTGCGCGAAGAGTGAGACCACGCCGAGGCCATGATCGACCACCACCGTGCTACCCGGGAAGTAGAAGTTGCCGGCGAGTACCACTGTGCCTGGAGCCGGCGCTTTGACGCTGGTGCCCGCAGGACTGATGAAGTCAGCTCCGGTGTGGGCATTTCGCGCTTCGCCGTTGAAGACGCTCCGCTTGCCGAACGCTGAGTTGGCCTTGTGGGGGACGGGGGCCACAAACGACAAATCCGGACCCGTGTTCGGTCCTGCGTTCCCGTTCCACACAGCTGCGATCGCCGCAGTCTCCTTCGCGATTCGTATTGCCTCGCTCGCGGGGGGATTCATGAAGTCCGGGTCAACCGTCAGCCTTCGCGTGGCGAAAACCTTCGGCGTCACCGCCAGCCTGTGCTCCTTCACCGTCGATCCCGCCGCGCTCACAGCCGACACTGACACGACATACGTACCGGGCCGAGCATCGAGATCGATTCCGACCAACGCGATCCACGCGTGAGGCCTCGCGGCCGTTGCCGGCAACGCCTGGACCCGCGCGGTCCGACCAAATGCTTGCACTTCGAGTGTCGAGAGCGCCACGTCGGAGACGATGGTCAGCACCACGAGTTCGCCGGGCCGTAGCGAGCGGGCCTTGTGCGTGATTGTCAGGGCCGACGCCGCCGCAGACACGGTGGCCAGGCTCAGCGCCACCACCAGGGGCGTCATCGCGCGAGCCTTCATGGCTCACGACTATAACAGACAGGTCTGCGTCACAATGCGCACGTGAGTTCCGGCGCGCCCGAATCCGACCATCACGCCGATATTGCTTTGGCGGCCGCGTATGCTGCCGGCGACGAGGCGGCGTGGGAGCGATTCGTGCGGGAGTTCCGGCCCGGCCTGTACCGTTCGGCCGACGCCATTGACCCGACTGGTAGCGCGCGGGATCTGGCCGACGCGTT
The DNA here is from genome assembly GCA_005799825.1 of Acidobacteriota bacterium. Lineage (GTDB taxonomy): Bacteria > Acidobacteriota > Vicinamibacteria > Vicinamibacterales > SCN-69-37 > SYFT01. The sequence continues at coordinate 10,541 of SYFT01000038.1, forward strand.
GTTCGGCGAACTCTTTGGTGTGCGCGAATGCGAGGGCCAGCGCCAGTCACTCTTCAGACATTTCCAGGGTCGCAGCAGCCTTGCCACCTGGCTGCGCGCCGTGCTGGCGCAGCGACACGTCGATCGCATTCGCGCCACGCGCCGCTTAATACCGTTGCCGGATGACAACGCCCCGCCGCAGGGAAGGGCGATTCGGCTGACGTCATCGAGCATGCCGGAACCGGATGAATCTGGGTGTCAAGCCGCCGTGCGGTTGGTGCTGGCGGATGCGATTGGCCGGCTCGGGCCGCGCGATCGACTGCGACTCGGCTGCCATTACGTCCAGGACCTGACGCTGTCGGCCATCGGCAAGATGTTTGGTGAACACGAAACCACTGGTCATCGGCCTGCACGACTGCTACACCCGGCAATGGCTCGACTGGTATTCGGACTTACTCACCGCACTGAAGGGTCTCGGCGAGTTGTGGACGTGCGAGCAGGTAATGAATCGCGAACGGTTCCGGAGTGCGCTGCGGACGACGCCATGATGGGCACAGCCGGCGGGAGAGGCCCGATGGCAATTCTTCCGACAACGAATCTGCGCTCGGGTTCAACGACATCATCGGCGCTACCGTCAGAAGGTTGGCGTGACGGCGACCCAGACAGGCACCTATCGTCTGGTCGTCACACGCGATTGGGGGGTGAGTTGCGGAGCCACCGGCCGGCTCCCGTTTCATTGGACGGGCAATAGCATGTGCTCCCCCGACTTCGCGCGTGCGGCCGGCGTCAACGAGCCTGAAACGAAACCGATTCGGCTGCACTATCGGCTCGGCTCAGCTACTCGTGGTCGGGCATAGGCATGCTGGTGAGGATGCTGGTGAGCACGAGCGCGACGACGCCGAAGGCGAGTTCGAGTTTCGCCATGCCGCGCAGGTGGCGCGCAGCATCTGCGTGGGTGTTCAGGGTTGGTCGCACCACGCGCCAATTGTAGAAGCCACACAGGGCTGCCGCGCCAAATGCCACCACTTTGGCGATCAACACAAAACCGTAGGGCGTCAACAGTCCCTCCAGGTCGCTGACGTGTTGCCAACCGGCGACGACGCCAGACACCACAAGGAATGCGACCGACGAGATGCCCTGGGACGAGAAGCGATCGATCGCGCGCGCGAACGCGCCGCCCTCATCGGCGGTCGCGCCTGCCTGCCGGGTGACCGCAATCACGACGCCGAGTGTGCCAAGCCACAGTCCGGCCGCCACCACGTGCACGCCGTGCGCCCCAATGAGCCATGTGCCGTACTCGGTTGCGCCCGCGGCATGGCCGGTGAGCCCAACTGTCAGCCCGGTTGCTGCTGAGGCGGCCATTAGCACGGGCCAGCGCGCGGGTGACATGACGCCGATGATCAGCCAGGCCGCCACACAGGCACACATCTGCCAGAACCAGCCGGTGCCCCAAGGGGTTTCGTTGATGATGATGCCGGCAAAGGCGAGGAGCGGTTGATCGGCGCCGAATGACTGCCACGTCTGCACATAAAGGCGCGTCGCGACGGCCAGCAGCATCAGCGGCATCACGATGCGCGGCAACCGCAACGACGTCCGTGCCCATCCCGCCGAGGTTCCGTCGCCGGCCGGTTCTCCTGAAAACACCCGACAGGCCCCGGTCGCGCCGATCACGACAATGATCGACGCGTACCAAACGAACATGCTTCCGTGCGAGAGCCACTCCATACCCGTGAGCCATAGCTTATTCGCCTTTGAGGAAGAGCGGCCAGCGGTCGTCGTTGTCGGCGTCCGAGAGGCCGACGAGGTTGTAGACGCCGGCGCCGAGCAGGCGCACGGGCCGCTGGCCGGCCTCGGTCTTGTCGAGGAGGGCGAGCGCGCGCCGCACGATGTTCTCCACATCCCGAGTGGCCGCGGCGCCGTGGCTGCGCGTGATGGTGGTGAAGTCTTCGTACCGCACCTTAATAACCACCGTGCGCGCAGTGAGGTCGCGCCGTTCGAGCCATTCGCCGACCTCCCGGGCCATCTCCGAGATTTCATTGCGGATACGAAAAATGTCGGTCAGGTCCTCGGCATATGTGCACTCGCTCGAGGAAGACTTCGCCGGACGGTTTGGGGACACCGGCCGATCGTCGTGCCCCGCCGCGAGCTTGAGCAGCCAATCAGCAAGATTGCCGACCGCGTCGTGCATGACCGCTGGATTCGCCGCGCGGACGTCGGTCAGTTTGTGGATGCCCCGCTCGCGCAGGCGAGCGGCGGTGACCGGGCCGACGCCCCAAAGTGCATCCACGGGGAGCTGTTGCAGGAAGGCCTCGATACGCTCGGGTGCGATGACCGTGAGGCCATCGGGTTTGCGCCACGCCGACGCGATCTTGGCCAGGAACTTATTTGGCGCCACACCGGCCGAGGCGGTGAGGCCGGTGGTGTCCTTGATGAGGTCCTTGATACGCCGGGCTACATTCATGCCCAGAAGTTCGCCGAAGCTGTTGGTGGTGACGTCCAGGTAGGCCTCGTCGAGCGAGAGGCCCTCCACGAGCGGTGTGACGGACCGAAAGATTTCAAACACCTGCTGCGAAACGGCGCGGTATTTCTGGAAGTTTGGCCGGATGATCACCAGTTGCGGGCATAACCGCACCGCCCGCGACATCGGGATGGCGGACCGCACCCCAAATGTTCTGGCTTCGTAGCTGGATGCGGCCACTACGCCACGCGAGTCTGGGTTGCCGCCCACGGCCACCGGCCGGCCCTTCAAGTCGGGCCGGTCGCGTTGCTCCACGGACGCGTAGACCGCGTCCATGTCCACGTGGATGATGCGCCGCGTCATGCCGTCCGGCCAAGTATGGCCCGCCCGGCTGGCCCGGTCTTGTTATGATTTACCCATGGCCGCAATGTCATCGGCACTCACTCGTCTGGCAGTTGTCCTTGCCATCCCAGCCGCCCTGCTGGCCACTTCGGCCCAGCGCGGAGCGCCCACGCTCGGCCCTGTGCCCGGCCCGACAAACCCGGAGCCGCACCTGAGCAACATCAAGCAGCTCACCAAGAGCGGCCAGAATGCGGAGGCGTATTTTTCTGCCGATGGCAGCCGCATCAGCTTCCAGAGCATGGACGGCGCGCAGCAGTGCGATCAGATCTACACGATGCGTCTGGATGGTACCGATCGCCGCCAGGTCAGCAACGGGCAGGGCGCCACCACGTGTGCGTACGTCTATCCCGACAACAAGGCCGTCCTGTATGGTTCTACACACCTGGGCGGACGCGAGTGCCCGCCGAGGCCTGGGATGGAAAATGGCTACGTGTGGGCCGTCTACGATAGCTATGACATCTTCAAGGTGAACATTGACGGATCGAATCCGGTCCAGCTCACCAACACGCCGGGCTATGACGCCGAGGCCACGATTGCGCGCGACGGCGGCATTGTGTTCACGAGTGTGCGCGACGGCGACATGGAGGTGTACTCCATGAACGGCGACGGATCAAACGTTAAACGCCTCACGAACATGCCGGGCCCGGATGGTGGCCCCTTTGTGTCGGCTGACGGCAAACAGATCGTGTGGCGCGGCCGTCACCCGGCGCCGGGTGCAGAGCTCGACGAGTACTTCTCGCTGCTCAAGAAGGCGCTGTGGAAGCCCACGTCGGTGGAGCTGTTCGTCATGAACCGCGACGGCAGCAATCCCCGCCAGGTGACCAGTCTCGGCAAGGCTAGCTTCGCGCCGTTTTTCTCGTTCGACGGCAAGAAGATCATCTTTGCCTCGAACTATCACGACCCGCGCGGGCGCAACTTCGACATCTTCCTGATCAACGTGGACGGCACCGGCCTTGAGCAGGTGACCTTTAGCGACACGTTCGACGGCTTCCCGATGTTTTCGCCCGACGGCACCAAGCTGATCTTTGCCTCCAACCGCTTCGGCGCCAAGGAAGGCGACACGAATGTCTTTATCGCCGACTGGAAGTGGTAAGGCCCCGCCATCGCATCGAGTGACCCGGCGTATACTGCGCCCTATGCACACTCTCTTCGCGATGCGAGCCGCCCAGGCTGTCGCCGCAGTCGCTATGCTGACGGCGGTCACCGTCGTGTCTGCCCAACAGTCCCCGACCGAGTGGACACGGTTTCGAGGCCCGAACGGATCGGGCCTCGCGACCGGCACGGGTTTTCCGACCGAGTTCAACACGACCCAGAACATGTTGTGGCGGCTGCCGCTGCCGCAGGGGCATTCGTCGCCCATCATCTGGAACGATCGCATCTACCTGACCGCATTTCGCGGTGATGCGCTGTTCACCATGGCGATCGATCGCCAGGCGGGTACGCTCTTGTGGGAACGCCAGGCACCCGAGACCAAAACTCGCATCCTCGACAAACGGAACAACGCGGCTTCGCCGAGCCCGGTGTTGGAAACCGATCGCGTGTATGTGTTCTTCCCCGACTACGGGCTCCTGGCGTATGACGCAGCCGGCAAGGAATTGTGGAAGAAACCCCTCGGCCCCTTCGACAACATCTACGGCATGGGCGCCTCGCCAATCATCGTCGGCAATCAGTTGATCCTGGCGGTGGATCAGAGCATCGGGTCGTTCCTGCTATCACTCGACAAACGAACCGGCAACGAACTGTGGCGCACGCCCAGGCCTGAAGCCAAGAGTGGCCACGCCACCCCCATCCTGTGGCGAGCACCAGACGGGCGCGACCAGTTGTTGCTGCCGGGCTCGTTCCTGCTGACCGCGTATGACGTGCTGACCGGCGAGCGGCGATGGTGGGTGCGGGGCTTGTCGTTCGAGATCAAGTCCACCCCGGTTGTGCATGGCGACACCATCTATATCAACGGGTATGGCGCGCCGGAGAATGACCCCGATCGTAAGGTGAACGTACCGCCCTCCGACGAGGTGTGGCCCATTGCCGATGCGAACAAGGACGGCGTAATTACCCAGCCTGAGTTTCCGAAGTACTCCTCGGCGTTCTGGTTCACCGTGGCCGATCTGAACCTGAATGGCAGCTTGACCAAAGACGAGTGGGAGTACTACCGCGCCGCGCTTGATTCCGAGAACGGCATGCTGGCGATTCGTCTCGGCGGGTCCGGTGATATGACCGAGAAATCCGTCAGGTGGAAGTATCAGCGGGCTGTGCCGCAGCTGCCGTCGCCCATCGTGTTCAAGGACGTGCTGTACATGGTGAATGACGGCGGCATTGTCACCACGCTGAACCCAGAGACCGGCGCGATGATCAAGCAGGGACGTCTCACGGGCGCCCTTGGCGCCTACTATTCCTCGCCTGTGGCGGCCGGTGAACATTTGTATTTTGTGAGTGAGCGCGGTGCCGTCACCGTGCTGCCTCCGGGCGGCGACCTCGCACCGCTCGTGGTGAACAACCTGGGCGAAGATACCTACACGACCCCCGCGTTCGCCGACGGCAAGATCTACATCCGCACGGTCGAAGCGCTGTACGCGTTCGGCACCAAATAGATTTCACACGAAGCGTGAGGGTCCTGAAGGAGATCCTTCCGTCCTTCATGCCTCGTGTAAGATCCTCTCGTGGCTAAGCGTCCATCGAAGACCCCTTCACTGTTTGATGCACCTCCGAACGACAGCACCGTAATCACGCGGCCGCCATCGGGTGGCGACGAGCCCGTGGCCCTGCACGACGCTGCGCAGACGCGGTATCTCAACTACGCGCTTTCAGTTATTACGTCGCGTGCGTTGCCTGACGTGCGCGACGGGCTCAAGCCCGTGCAGCGCCGCATCCTCTATACGATGTGGCAGCAGAACCTGACGGCGGACGCGAAACATCGCAAGTGCGCGAAGGTGGTCGGCGACGTGATGGGCAACTACCACCCGCACGGCGACAGCGCGCTCTACGAAACGCTGGTACGCATGGCGCAGCCGTTTTCGCTGCGATATCCGCTGGTGGACGGTTCGGGAAACTTCGGGTCGCTCGACGGCGATAACGCCGCTGCGATGCGGTATACCGAGTGCCGTTTGACCCGCATCGCCGATGAGATGTTGAAGGAAATTGATCAGGATACCGTCCCGTTCCGTCCGAACTATGACGGCACGCTCGAAGAACCGGTCGTTCTCCCGGCTCGAATCCCGAATCTGCTGGTGAACGGCGCTACGGGCATCGCCGTGGGAATGGCCACCAACATTCCGCCGCACCACCTGGGCGAAGTCTGCACCGCGCTTGTGAAGATGATCGACGCCGACCTGGAACTGACCAGCGCGCAACTCTGCAAATACATCAAAGGCCCGGACTTTCCGACGGGCGGCCAGATCCTGAACACCCCGGCCGAAATCAGGGAGATGTACGAAACCGGTTCGGGCAGTATCCGGATGCGTGCGACCTGGCAAAAAGGCCCCGACACCCGCACGGGCAAAACGATCTTCATCACGAGCGTGCCCTACGCGATGAGCAAGGCCACGCTCATCGAGCGTATCGCCGACGTGGCGCTGTCGCGCAAGTTGCCGCATCTGGTGGACGTGCGGGACCTCTCCACCGACGATGTGCGGATCGCGCTTGAGTTGAAGCGCGATGCCGACGAGCAGATGGTGATGGCGTATCTCTACAAGAACACGCCACTCCAATCCAACTTTCCGGTCAACCTGACGTGTTTGATCCCGACCGAGAACCCGGCGGTAGGCAAACCCGATCGAGTGGGACTGCACGCCATCCTCTGGCACTTCCTTCACTTCCGACTCGAAGTGGTGCGCGCGCGGCTCAGTCACGAGTTGGCAGCCCTCGGCACACGCATCCACATTCTGGAAGGCTTTGCGAAGGTCTTTGACGCCCTCGACGACATCCTTCGCATCGTCCGCAAGTCCGACGGCAAGGCTGATGCCGCGTCGCAGATCATCGCCAAGTACGGGCTGGACGCCGGGCAGACCGACGCGATCCTTGAACTCAAGATCTACCGTCTCGCCCGGCTTGAAATCCTGGTGATTCAGCAGGAGTTGGCTGAGAAGCGGAAGCGTGCGAAGGAGATCAGCGGGCTGCTGAGGCGCGACCCAGACCTGTGGCAAATCGTGCGCGGCGATATTGAGCTGGTGAAGAAGACCTACAGCGACCCGAAGACGGATCTGCGCCGCAGTGTGATCACTGGCGAAGTAGACGAGCCCGAGTACACCGCCGACGACTTCATCATTGATGAAGACAACGTCGTCATCGTGACCCGCGACGGATGGGTCAAGCGGCAGAAGGAAGTGAAAGACGTGGCGTCCACGCGAGTCCGTGAGGGGGATCAGGTTCTGGCGGTGCTCCCAGGCAGTACGCGGGCGTCGGTGGTGTTCTTTACCAACCTTGGCGTGGCCTACACCTCCCGCATCATCGACATTCCCGCGTCCACGGGTCATGGCGAGCCCATCCAGCGATTCTTCAAGTTCAAGGATGGCGAACGGATCGTGGGGTCGGTCAGCCTCGATCCGCGTGTGGTGGGCGTGATCACATCAAAGAACGCCGAGACGGCCCCGCCGTCACATGCCCTGGCGGTGTCGACAGATGGATACAGCCTGCGGTTTTCATTCGAGCCGTACGCTGAACCCAGTACACGGTCGGGGCGTCGCTACGCCCGCGCTGCCGCCGGCGCCGAGATCGTTGGCGTCGAGCGGGTGACGGGCGTCGAGACCGTGATCGCGGCCACGCGGGAGGCCCGCGCGATGCTTTGCACACTCGAAGACATCAACCTGCTGTCGGGACCAGGACGGGGCGTCATTCTTATCAAACTCAACAAGGATGACGACCGCGTGCTGGGGTTCATGGCCTCGCGGGGCGACCGCGACCTGATGACGGTGGAAACCACCCGGGGCGCCGAGCAGACGATCAGCACGACAAAGTACGAGGTCACCGGCCGGGGTGGCAAGGGCCGAGAGTTACTGCAGCGCGGCCAGTTTGTGCGGGTGGTGCCCACGCCGCCAGAAGTTCCACCGCCCCTTGACCGAAATTGAGCGGTTTGTGACTTACAATTTCCTCGGGGCCCGCAAACGGCCCTTCTGGTCACACTCTGTTTAGAGGAAGCATGATGCGTTCTTTGCTGGCAGCGGGTCTGATGTGTGTCTGTGTAATGGCAGTGGCGGCAACGAAGACGTCGGCCCAGGGCGGCGGCCAGGCCGCGCCGCTGCAGAACCTCCAGGTGCTGCCCAAGGACATGGCCCGCCCGGATGTAATCGCGCTGATGCGGACGTTCACCCTCGCGCTCGGCGTGCAGTGCACGCACTGCCACGTCGGCACGCCCCAGGAGCGGTTCAAGGATGACCTGCCGGCCAAGGCCATGGCGCGCAAGATGTTGAAGATGATGACGGCGATCAATGCCGATTACATGGGCGTCAAGGCGGGCGAGCCGAACAAGGCGACGTGTTACTCGTGCCACCGCGGCGCGCTGAAACCCCTCACGGCCCCGACCGCCGCAGCCGGCGGCTTCTAAAACCTTCCGATTAGAGGTTCAACAAGATGAGCGTGATGCGTCAATGCCTGTTGTGGGCATCAACCAACGCCTGGATTCGCGAGAATGCGATGCGCACTGGATTTGTGCGCCGATCGGTCTCGAAGTTCATGCCGGGAGAACGGATTGAGCATGCGGTTGAGGCCGCCAAGGCCCTCAAGCCCTCGCGGCTGAACACGATCTTCACTCGGCTCGGCGAGAACATCGCGCACATCAGTGAGGCCGACGAGGTCTGCGAGCATTATCTGAAGGTGATCGACCTCATCACCACCGCAGGCATTGACTCGCAGATCTCGGTCAAGCCCACGCAGCTCGGTTACGACCAGGATCCGGAAGTGTGCGTGAAGCATTGCCTGCGCTTAATCGATCGCTGCGAGCAGACAAAGACGTTCTTCTGGCTCGACATGGAGAGCTCGCCGTACGTGGACGGCACCATCGCGCTCTTCAAGCGCCTGCGCCAGCGCACGCCGAACATCGGTATCGCTATCCAGGCCTACCTGTTCCGCACCGAAAAAGACATTGAGGAACTGGTAGCACTCGGGTCAGCCATTCGCATGATCAAGGGCGCGTACCTTGAGCCGGCGGACGTGGCGTTTCCGAAAAAATGTGACGTTGACGAGAACTACTTCAAGATGTGTGCGCGCCTGCTGCAGGACGATGCCTTCAAGCCAGGCGCGTTACTGCACATCGCCACCCACGATATCGGTCTGCAGGAGCGGTTACTAAAAGTGATTGCTGATCGCAAAGTGGCGGCCGACCGTTACGAATTCGCCATGCTGTTTGGCATTCAGGCCGCGCGTCAGGAGCAACTGGCGGCCAAAGGCATGCGCACCCGCTGCCTCATCAGCTATGGCGAATACTGGTTCCCCTGGTACATGCGTCGCCTTGCGGAACGCCCGGCCAACGTCTGGTTCGTCGTTAGGAACATGTTCAAGAGGTAAATGGATCCCGACTAGATCCTCAGCTGTCTCTTCCATCACTTTTCGTCCGGGTCCGGAGCTGGGGGTGGGGTCTTGGGGGGTGGTGGAAGGATGACCGGTTCTCCGAGTGCAGCGGCCGCAGCTTCGTCGAGCTGGATGATGACTTCAGCGGCCTGTTCGGTGAGTTGGGCGCCGATGCCTTCGGCGGCCTTGCTCCACTGGTCAATCAGCCGGTCGTAGGCCCGATCACGTTCGAGCGTGTCGTAAAATGCCGCGGCGTCGAGCCAATCGGAAAGCATCTGGCGGCGCGGCAGCTTGCCACGGCCCAGGCCCACCGTGCGGTCGAGTTCGGTCTGCAACTTCTCCCAGGCCGTCCTGATGCGCTCGAGTCCGGCGTGCTAGGCCAGCGACTCCAGCGCTTGGGAAAACGAGGCGCGATCGGTGAGGTTTAGCGCGCGCCGCACCGGAATGGAAAGCCGCTTATATCGCTCCATTAGGCCCGCGTCCTGCAGATATCCGCGTTCGACGCCCATCCGGCCCGGCTCCCGGGCCATGAACTCCACCGCCGTGCGGACATGCACCGCATTGCCCCTGAATGACCGCAGGGCTTCCATCCCTCTCACAACACAGGTCCAGGTGACGCCTCGATGAACGCTACCTGGTTTCGATCTCGATGCCGTCGGTGATACCGGCCGAGACGTTGAACAACGCCGCGAAGATCAACGTTCCGATGAAGCCACAAATGCCGTAGACAATCGGCATGACGATGAGGGCACCCGTGCCAAAGAGCAGGCCCGCAAAGAGGGAGAGCAGTACGCCACACAGCAGGCCCATCCTTGCGTAAAGCATCGCTGCGACCTTTGCGACCGACATTGGGTTCACTCTCGTAATCACCATGGCTGCCTTCAGAAGGGTTGTGGAACGCGCAGACTCTCACGCGAGGAGTCCGGTGATAACATCGGTGATTCCCGCTCCAGTCATGCCCAGCGCAGGGTGTTGACGGGTGGAGACACCACATGGCTTCTGCGAAGAATGATTTCAAGGGCGTCAACGAGGGCTACGTCCTCGAACTGTACGACCGCTGGCGCGAAAACCCGGAGTCGGTTGACCAGTCCGCCCGCGATCTCTTCGCGACGTGGCCGGACTCTGGACCCTGGACCCTGGACGCTGGACCCACCTCCGCGCTGCGCGCTACGGCGGGCACGCCTTGGGCCCCGGACCCAGCGAAGCTGGTCGGCGCTATCAATCTGGCCAAATCCATCCGCCGCTACGGTCACCTCGCCGCGCAGATCGATCCGCTTGGCGGCCGGCCTCTAGGCGATCCGGCCCTGCTGCCCGAGACACACGGCGTCTCCGAAGCCGACCTTCGCGCGATGCCGGCCGCGCTCATGCGCGGCCATATCCCAGAAGGTGCAGAGACGATATGGGATGTGGTGGAGCGGCTGCGGCAGTTCTACTGTTCCACCACGGGCTATGACATCGCGCACATCTTCGTGCCGCAGGAGCGGCAGTGGCTGCGTGAAGCCGTGGAGACCGGCCGGTATCACGCGCCCGCCGATCCGGTCGATCCGGTCGCACTGCTCGAGCGCCTCACCGACGTCGAGGCATTCGAACGGTTCCTGCACCGGACGTTTCCAGGTAAGACCCGCTTTTCGATCGAAGGGCTCGACACACTCGTGCCCGTGCTCGACGAGGTCATCGGTGAAGCGGCTGAGGCAGGGTTGCGCCAGGTGTTTATTGCGATGGCGCACCGCGGCCGCTTGAATGTGATGACCCACGTGCTGGGCAAATCGTACGAACACATCCTGGCGGAGTTCAAGGATCCTGTACGAAGCGCGCACGAGAGCGTGGAGCTACGCTGGGCGGGCGACGTGAAATACCACCTCGGTGCGTCACGCGCGGTGACTGGTGGCGAAGAAGTGGGCATGATTGTCACGATGCCACCCAACCCCAGCCATCTCGAGGCGATCGATCCGGTGCTTGTCGGTATGGCGCGTGCAGCCGGCACCGACGCCCGTCATCCAGGCGCACCGGTGTTTAATCCCGACGCGGTCCTGCCGGTGCTCATTCATGGCGACGGCGCGTTTCCCGGCCAGGGCGTGGTGGCAGAGACACTGAATCTGCACAAGCTCCCCGGCTACACTACCGGCGGCACGATTCACATCATCGCGAACAACCAGATCGGGTTCACGACCACTCCCGACGATTCGTACAGCACGCTGTACGCCAGTGGTCTGGCGCGGGGATTCAAGATTCCGATCTTTCACGTGAATGCCGACGATCCAGAAAGTTGCGTAGCCGTTGCGCGCCTCGCGTTTGCGTATCGCGAAGCGTTTCATCGCGATGTGTTGATCGACCTGGTGGGGTATCGCCGCTACGGCCACAACGAGGGCG
>SYFT01000039.1 GCA_005799825.1 Acidobacteriota bacterium
AGGTCGCAGGTTCAAATCCTGCCCCCGCAACCAACTTTTCCGGAGGGCCTGCAGGTATCACTTGCGGGCCCTTTTGTTGTGTAGGCTCAGCGCATTGTCAGGACCCGTGCGGGGGATACGGGTGGCGGTGACGGGGGTGCTGGCAACTATTTTAGAAGCGCTTTTTGTTTGCGGGCCTGGGTCCTTCGGGTTTGAGGAACAGTCCGAGCTACGTACCGGATCGAGATCGGCTCGCGCGTGGCCCCCGTTCCGTACGTAGCCCGGCCCGGGTGTCAGGGCCGAGGTCCGTAGGCTTAGCTCACGGTCCCAACAAGTGATCGTAGCGTCCGGTCGTGAGCGCGGCGTCGAAGCGTGCGGCGATGGTCGCGATAAGTTGTGAATCTGTGCCGCGATCCATTTACACCCCCACGTGACGTTCGCGCTCGACGAAGCTGATAACGACGGTGGCGCCCTCGATCAGCATCCGGTGTGAAAACGCCTCAGGATCTGTCGGCACACGTCCGGCCTGAAACTCCGCGATAAGAAAGTCAATGAGCGCAGGCCGGCGGTAGCAGGCGAGACCCAGTACTCGCGATACTCGATGTGTTCGTCTGTCAGAGTGCTGCGCCAGGCGAGGGGCGTGAACGTGACACGTGCCACAAGGCGATCGCTGCCCGTAGTTCCGCACTCCCACGCGAAGTGATGCAGCACCCACGCTGGGTCGATCTGATTAATCGTTGCGTAGCGCATGCGCGCCGTGTTGATAGGCCATCGATACCGATCGCTGGTGCCCAGCGTCGTCACGGCCAGCAGGTGCTGCTCGTTCGAGTCTGCGGACTCGAGGCGGATAAAGCTCGCGTCATCGGGTGAAACGCCCAGTGGGAGATTCTCGCGATGAGGTTCGACTGGCCATCAGTTGAACACGCACGCGAGGGGAACGTGCGCGTTTTAACGACCTTGCCGTGAAACAAATACAGGTCCGGCGTGACGAACGACACGCGGTCGATGCGTCCAGCAGGCACCTTCCTGTCGCGCGCCTGGGTGAACGCCGAATTATCCGACGTCATCGGTCGCGCCTGCAGGGAACCTGCACACGTCCCGGTCGGCGCCACCTGCACGACGTGCTGATTCACCGAGACGAAGTAACACGCGCCGGACGCGTCGTCAGCCACGCCACCCATTGGATGGGGTACGGCGACTTAATTCCGGTCGGTGGGGCGGTCGCGAAGGATGATCAGGGTCTCGCCAGGCTTGACGAGTCCCAACTCCTCGCGCGCGAAGTCTTCAAGCGCCTGAGGGTCTTGGCGCAGCCGCTTGATCTTGCCTTCGATATCGGCGTTTTCGACTTCGATTTTCTGGAGCGCGTCTGTGGCGGTCTTGAACTCGCGCTGGGCCTGCAGATTAGCCAGATAGCCCTTTTCCCCAATCAGCGCGTTGACCATCAATACGGCCGACACGGTGAGCAAGCCGTAGGTCCAGAACTTCTTCCGGCGTTCCCGCCCATCCGAACTGTTCCGAACGCGTCGCCGTGTCCTGGACCGCGCCGCCTGCACCGATGGAGTTTCCTCCTGTAATGCGTCCGAATTCATGCGCCGGTCGGTTTGTATCAGGTTTTCGTTCCCAGTACAAGCGCAAAATAGGTCTATGGACGAAATAGTGCTCATTTTGACTACGGTTCCCGAAGGGTTCGACAGCGAGACGCTGGCCCGGGATTTGGTGGAGGCGAGTCTGGCGGCTTGCGTCAGCATCCTTCCCCCTCAGGTGTCCACCTACCGCTGGCAGGGGGCAGTGGAGACGGCACAGGAGCGCCAGTTGGTGGTCAAGACCACGTCTGCCAGGGTGTCAGCCGTGCGCCAGGCGCTTGAGGGGCGGCATCCCTACGAAGTGCCCGAGTTTCTCGTCGTTCGCGCTGACGCGGACGAGGCCTATGGGCGCTGGGTCGCTACGGCTGCAGCGCCTGAGCGAGGTCCTCTTTGAGGTCCTCGATGTCTTCAATCCCGGCGGAAATACGGATGAGGCTATCGCTCAACCCGATGGCGGCGCGGCGGTCGGGCGGCACCGACGCGTGGGTCATGGACGCGGGATGGCACACGAGTGTTTCTACGCCGCCGAGGCTCTCGGCGAGCGCCATCAACTGAAAGCGGTTGAGCACCTGCCGCGCCTCTTCAAGCGAACCCATTTCAAAGGAGAGCATGCCGCCGCAGCCGTGCGGCATTTGGCGTTGCGCCAGCGCGTACTGCGGATGGCTCGGAAGCCCGGGGTAGATCACCTTGTTTACGCGCGGGTGTTCCGACAGGTACTCGGCTATCGCCATGCCGTTGGCCGTGTGCTGCACCATCCGCAGCGCCAACGTCTTGGTGCCGCGAAGCACGAGTGATGAATCCATCGGACTCAGAATCGCGCCGGCTGAATTCTGGATGAACCTGAGCCACTCGATGTGTTCGTCCTTGACGGCAATCACTACGCCGCCAATGGAGTCGCTGTGGCCATTCAGATATTTGGTCGTGCTGTGCACCACCAAGTCGGCGCCTAGCTCGAGGGGGCGTTGCAGGCACGGGCTCGCAAACGTGTTGTCCACCACCAGGAACGCGCCGCCCCGATGTGCCATCTCGGCAGACGCCGCGATATCGGTGAGCCGCAGCACCGGATTAGTCGGCGTCTCGATGAAAACCATTTTCGTCGCTGGCGTCATCGCTGCCTGAATGGCCGCCGGGTCCGACGTGTCGACAAAGCTGAAGGTGAGTCCCAGCCGCGACATCACCTTGTCGAACAACCGAAAAGTGCCGCCATACGTGTTGTCGGTCACGATCGTGTGGTCGCCGGCAGACAGCTTGGTGACGATGGCGTGAATGGCGGACATGCCCGAGGCAAACGCAAACGCCGCCTTGCCGCCTTCGATGGCGGCTAGGTTTGCCTCAAGCGCCGACCGTGTCGGGTTCTGCGTCCGGGCGTACTCGTAGCCCTTGTGCTGGCCCAGCGCCTCCTGCACGTAGGTGGATGTCTGGTAGATCGGGGTGATGATGGCGCCGGTCGTGGGGTCTGGCGTCTGGCCCGCGTGCAGACAGACCGTGGCGAATCGCGCGTGCTTGGGCAACTTCATAGTGACTCACGATAGTCTGTTATCATCCAAGTTTCAATTTCTGGATGGCTTCAGACGCTGCTCCGCGAGTGATGCCGGCACCTCCTCCGGCACCGTTTCATCCGTTTCCGATCCTCCCCGCACGCCTTCTCATCTTGTCGGGTGTGTCAGTGGTGCTGGTGTGGCTGCTGGGGCAGGTCACCACCGTGCCTCCGCTCGCCGAGTCGTTCCGCAAGGTGGCCTCGCTGGCTTTTAGCGTGTCCGTCGTATGCCTGGCCGTTGTGGTGCTCATGCAGTACCGCCGCCAGTTCCTGTGGCGCGTGAGCCGCAAGCTGCTCCTGTCGTACGTCTTTCTCGGCTTCGTCCCCGTCGCGCTCGTTATCGTCTTTGCGTCGGCGACCGCGGTCATCGTACATGGAAACACAGCGTCATACCTGTTCAACGACGGGCTTCAAGACCTCAAACAGGAAGCGCTCCAGATGGCGACAACGGCCGCCACTGATATTGGCTCCGACCTTGTGAAGTCGGAGGTGGTCCTTCTCGGTCAGTACAAAAGCCACCTCGCAAACGACTCGCTCCTGCGGGCATTGTCGCTGGCCGTCGTTCCCGTTGCCGGCGGCACTGGCCCGGTCGCTACGGCCGGCGATTGGAAGCATCTCGCGGTTCCGCCCGCCAACGTGCCGGTGTGGGCGCGAACAGAGCCGTCGGTCAAGCTGCTGGCCATGGTGTCCAACGTGGCGGCGGCCTCTCAGGATCGGCTCCTGCTGGTGCGCGCGACGGCGCCACTTCCCGGGAGGCGGCATGCGGTGGTGTTGGACTTGCCCCTGGATAGTGACGCCGCGGCGCTCGTGGATGAAATCACCGGCGTCCGCCTGCGCGGGATCGAGATCAACCAGCAAACCACCGGTCAGGAAGTGACGGCCCAGCCGCTCACCGGCCTGACGTCCGCGATGGCGGATGGCGACGACAACGGCGCGGCGGCAACCGGCTTTACATTACTCCGCCGCACCGTCATGTTCCTGGATTTCACCGAGTGGGACTCCGGCATCAATGGCCGTGTGTCGTTGAGCCTGGACGCGCCAATTGGACGCCTGATGAAGCGCCTGTCGGAAGCCCAGGGGATGCAGCTTCAAGGACAATTGTTGTACCTTGTGCTCGCCGCGCTCGGTGTGTTGCTACTGATCGTACAGGGCGTGGCACTGTTTTTTGGTGTGGGCCTCGGCCGGCAAATCACGTCGGCGGTGGACGAACTCTTCGTAGGCAGCGAGCGCGTCCAGCAGGGCGACTTCGCGCATCGCATCCGCATCGACTCGAAGGATCAGTTGGGTGACCTGGCCGAGTCATTCAACCGGATGAGTGGCAGCATTAAGCACCTGCTGCATGTGCAGCGCGAGAAGCAGCGACTGGACGACGAAATTCGAATCGCGTTCGACATCCAGCAGTCGCTGCTGCCCGAAACGCCTCCGCCATTCCGCGGACTTTCCATCGCTGGCTTGTACGTCCCGGCGCGCGAAGTCGGTGGCGACTACTACGACTTCTTCGAACTCGGGCCGCGGCAACTGGGCGTGCTCGTGGCAGACGTCTCAGGCAAGGGCACTTCGGCCGCGCTGTACATGGCCGAGCTCAAGGGCCTGATGCTGGCGCTGAGCCATCTGGAGCGTTCACCAAAAGCGTTGCTGGCCCGCGTTAATCGCCTGCTCACCGATCACCTAGACAACCGCAGCTTCATCACGATGACGTATGCGGTGATCGATCTCGAGGCGCGCACTCTCACCCATGCGCGCGCCGGTCACACCCCTCTCATCGTCGCCTCTCAGGAGGACGTGGAGGTGATCGTCCCCGACGGCATGGTGCTGGGATTGCAGTTGCCGGGCGCGGCCGATCGCTTCGAGTTGATCCTGGAAGAACACACACGACCGATCATCGCCGGCGATGTGATTGTGCTCTACACTGACGGCATCACCGAGGCGATAGATGTGACCGGCGACTTGTTTACCGACGCGGCCCTGAGCCGCGTGGTCAGCGCACACCACACGCTTGACGCCGGTGGCATTCGTGACCGCGTCCTGCGCGAAGTTAGCGCGTTTGTCGGAGACGCCGAACCGTACGATGACATGACGATGGTGGTGGTGAAAGTCGAAGGATTCGAGTGAGCGTCGAGGTCTTCCGGAGCCATCTGTCGATTGAGGCCGAGATCGTACGCGCCTTGTTCGAGGCACACGGGCTGGATGCCATCGTATCGTCCAGGCTGGCGCCTGGGTTATTCCCTTTGCGATTTGGCGGACAAGCGGCGTTCGGCGTGAGTGTGCGTGAGGAGTACGCCGCGCGCGCGGAAGCCCTGATCACAGGCCATCTCGATGAAGCCGCTGCGGCAGAAGTCAGGCGGCTCAGCGAAAACGTCGGTCCGCTCGAAGAGCGCATCGGGTATCACTTTCGCGACCTTGGATTACTCGAGCACGCCTTGACGCACCGGTCTCGTGCACACGAGGACGCGTCTGGCGGAGTCGTCGACAACGAGTCGCTCGAGTTCCTGGGCGATGCCGTGCTTGGGTTTGTCATCGCGGACATGTTGTTCCAGCGGTTTCCCACGCACACGGAAGGGTACAAGTCGAAGATCAAGGCGTCGATCGTGTCCACCGTGTCGCTGGCCAAACTCGCCGCCGGCATCGACCTGGGCCGCTATGTGCTGCTGGGCCGGGGCGAGGAGAAAACGGGCGGTCGTGGCAAGAACGCGATTCTAGCCGATAGTTTTGAAGCGCTCCTCGCCGCGATCTACCTCGACGGTGGCGTGGATGCCGCGCGCGCCTTCATCATGTCGTGCTTCGGACCGCTTATTGACTCAGGCGGCGACAAGGTGGCCGAAGCCGCCTTCACCGACGACTGGAAGTCGGAACTGCAGGAGTGGTTGCAGGCAGCCGGTCGCGGACTGCCGGCGTATCAGTTGACGGCCACCGAAGGCCCCGACCATCGACGCCGCTTCAACGTAGACGTGATGGTGGGCGGCGTCTCGGCCGGCCACGCGCAGGGACGCTCGAAGAAAGAGGCCGAGCAGCAAGCCGCGAAAGCCGCGCTAACGAAGTTTCGAACCCCCGCTGATTCAGACGAGGCGTGAAGGACTTAAAGGAATGTCTCCGAAGAGAGGAAGAACCTTCCGTGCTTCACGCCTCGTGTAATACGAACTAGTCGATTTCGATAATTCCAGATTGTTCGGACTGCGACCCTGTCGGCACAGGCTCGGGCGTGGGCACATCTTGCGGAATGCAGCGTTCCGCGAATGCCGCGGCCTCGGCCGCGATAAACGCGGGCGTGGGTGGCGTGGCGCCACCGTAGAGACGGATGTGCAGGCGCAGGAGCGGATCGTCAAAGACGTAGCGCTTGCGCTGCATCGTGACCAGGTCCACATCCTCGAGCCACGAGAGATAGTCCTTGGTTGAACCCGGGGTGCGGTGTAACCGCTGGGCGATCTCGGTCAGCGTGATGGCGTCCTGTTCGGCCAGCACACCGAGGATGGCCTTGAGCGCGCCATACCCACGCGCGCGGTGCAGCCGGAATTCATAACTTTCACGGCAGCGTGACGACAGCGGTCCGCCTGGACTCATCGCCGTCGCCAGCGCGTCGATGGGACGCCGGCGCGCCGCAGGTTGCGCCAGCAGCGCGGCAAGCAGGATGTCGGCCGACGCCGCCCGGTGCCCGCTGAGCGCGGCCACGGCAGACGCCTGTGCGGGAGTAAGCGTGCCTGCCGCCTGCCGCTGCCGTGCCAGCCCACGCACATCGTCACCCACGAACTGCGGAATGTGGATGACCTCGAAGCGCGCATCCGCGTCGCGCAACAACCGGTGCGCACGCGCGGTGAAGCGCGACGCGAGCACGAAGCCGTTTGGACTGGCCGTGAGACGTTCGATCAGTTCGCGCTGTACGTGGCGGAGCCCGGGGAAATTCTCGAACGTGCGGATGTCGAGAATCTCATCAAAGAGGAATGTGACCGGGCCATTGCCAGGCGCGCTCGCAGTATCAAGGTAGGTGAGCAGCGCATCAAACGCGGCACGCGCGTGCGCCGGCATGGGTGCGGGGGGGCCTTCCGGTGACGCCGCCAGCACCGAGTGCAGGCAACGCTCTGGTGTGGTGGCGGCGGCCGAGAAGTCGATGTACTGCGCGCGTCCCGCGCCAATTAACGACGCGAGCCGCAGCAAGGCCGACGAGCGGCCCGTGCCACATCCGCCGAGCAGCACAGGAATACGCCCAGCGTCGAGCGCCTGAAGTACGCGTTGTTCGAGTGCCGGCCGCTCAACGATCATGAGTGGCCTCCCGGCGTACGCCGCAGCATTGGCATGTCCACACCGCGGGTGATGGCCGTCTCTACGGCAGTGGGGTATCCGGCGTCCGCGTGACGCACCACACCCATGCCGGGGTCGGAGGTCAGCACGCGGGACAGCCGCTCGTCGGCTTCGGCGGTGCCGTCTGCGACCACCACCATGCCGGCATGCAGGGAGTATCCGATACCAACACCTCCGCCGTGATGCACCGACACCCAGGTGGCGCCTGACGCGACGTTGAGCAGCGCATTCAGCACGGGCCAGTCGGCGATGGCGTCACTTCCGTCTCGCATGCTTTCAGTTTCGCGATTAGGGGAAGCGACCGAGCCGGCGTCCAGATGGTCGCGGCCGATGACAATCGGGGCTGAAATGCGGCCACGGCGGACGAGATCATTGATGGCGAGGCCGAATCGCGCGCGGTCGCCGTACCCGAGCCAGAAGATGCGCGCGGGCAGGCCCTGGAACGCCACGCGTTCGCGCGCCAGCCGTATCCAGCGGCAGAGCGCGGCGTCGTGCGCAAACATCTCGAGGGCGAGGTCGTCGGTGGCCGCAATGTCGGCCGGGTCGCCCGAGAGAGCGACCCACCGGAACGGTCCCTTGCCTTCGCAGAACAGGGGCCGCACGTACTCCGGCACAAAGCCGTGGATGTCGAACGCGCTAGTGACGCCGGCCTCTACTGCCCGTGCGCGGATGTTGTTGCCGTAGTCAAACGTCACCGCGCCGCGCGACTGCATAGTCAACAGGGCCTGCACGTGCGCGCCCATGGCCGCTGTGGATCGCCGGACGTACTCGGCCGGGTCGGCGGCGCGCAACTGCGCCGCGCCGGCCAGTGAGAGGCCGTTCGGCACGTACCCGACCAATGCGTCGTGTGCGGAGGTCTGATCCGTCAGAACATCGGGCGTGAGGCCGCGCGCGACAAGTTCGGGTAACACGTCAGCCGCATTGCCTTCGAGGCCAATCGAGCGGGCGACGCCATCGCGCTGATACGCGGCGCACCGCGCCAGCGCGTCATCGAGCGATGCGGTGGCTTCGTCGAGATAGCGCGTGGCCAGCCGGCGTGCGATGCGTTCGGGATCTACTTCGATGACCAGGGCCACGCCCTCATTCATCGTGACCGCGAGCGGCTGGGCGCCGCCCATGCC
>SYFT01000040.1 GCA_005799825.1 Acidobacteriota bacterium
CGTCCGCCACTGTCAGGGCCCGTTCGTCGCGAACTGGACCGCAGTGTCCGGCGACAGAACCCCCTGGGGCTGCGGCATAAATGTGTTCCACATGGCACCCGACGGGCGCCTCTCGGCCGCGACAGGACTCTGGGGGTGAAACGCACGCGGCAGGCGCGCGGGCCTATTTTTTCCGAATTGCCCTAAGTACGCGCCCCCCAAGCTGATCCTGGGCGGCAATAATGGCGCGGACCACGTAGTCTCCTGACGTCAACGCCCCGACAGGTAGGGCGGCCGTCACCACGAAGCGATCCGGCTCACTCGTAGCTGCGAAGGTCCCCTTGATCGTGACTAGCGCCGGACCGTTGGCGGTGCGCGCTACCTCAAAGACCGCACCGACGGCTGCCCCCTGGCGGGCGCCATAAATTTCTACGTAAGCCATCGCCGACGCTTCACGGCCAAAATCCAGACGGGGCTGGAACCTGCCCTCGCGCGAGAGCCCCACCACCAGCGCGCTCATCGTCAGGGGACCGGCGCCGGCCAACTCGGCCGTGATCTCGGCGTCCGCGGCCCCCCCACGGCCAGAGCTTTCCGTGGCCGCGACGCGAAGGCGATAATGTCCCGCCGGCACGACTAGTGATGACGCAACTGGCGATGCCGTGAGCTCGGCGGGGCCAAACTGCGTGCTCGCCACCAGCTTGCCCTGATCGTTGAAGAGACCCACGATGGCCGACGAAGGAGCGGCTGATTCATCCGGCGAATCAAACAGCGCCACCACGCGAATCATCTGACCGCCAGGTTCGCGCGAACTGAAACCCGTCACGCGCAGCGGAAGGTCGCGAAAGACCCGCGCGTCTTTCATCATGTCCAGCGGCGTTGGCGCGCTGGTGTTCACGAACCGCGCGGCCGTGCGCATGACACTGAGCTGCGGCCGTTGGCGAACCGTGGTGTCCGCGCGCGTCACCGACAACGAAAAGTTGCGCACCGTTCCTGTGGTTTCGGACGGCTCCGGCTCTATGCGAGCGATGTAATAGCCGGACGTCTCGCGCGCCACACGAGCCAGGGCCGACCCAGCGCCAACGCCCAGGTGCAGCACTGGCCCACCTGTGGCGCCGGTCAAGTGCTCGAGGCCGGCTCTGCCGCCATCGGTCACCGACAGCTCAGGCTGGACCACGTAGAACTGGGCCCGTGCGGAGGCGGCTGCGGCTCCAACCTGCTTGAACTGTTCGGTGCGGAGCTGGCAGGGCGGAAGGATCCGCATTGCCGGTGAGGGTGCGGGCGCGGCCGTCGGGCCCGTGAGCTCGGAAAGCTGCCCAGAGAAGAACACGATGGCGACTGGCGCTTTACCCCCGCGGAGGTCATCAAGGGTTCCACGCAACGCCGCAAGTGTGGCACTCGTCCTGCAACTGGCGTCTTCGGCGCCCTCGTTTGGCTGGGCTTGCCCGCCAATGCGCGTCAGGGCCTGGCTGATGCGGTGATGCTCGGTCGTCAGGTCAACGGTGAGTCCGCCATACGGCATGGTCATCAACGCCACACGGTCGCGGGGGCCGAGGAGGCGCAGAAACTGCGTGACCTGCTCTTTGACGCCGGCATCGCGGCCAGGACGGACCGTGTACTGGTCCAGAATCAAGACGACGCTCCGGCCGCCGTCGCTGGTGGCGTTGGTGCCGTACGGCGCAAGCGGAGCCTCCGGGCCGGCGCCCGTGTCCCCGGAAGGAGCAGATGCGAGCGCGACGTATTCGAGCGAGCGAATCGGCCGTGCGCGGCCGTCGATCTTGAGGGTGACTTCATCCGCGCGCAAGTCAGCCACCGGCTGGCCGTCTGCGCCGACCACCGCAAAGTCCACCGCGATGAGCCGTGCGCGGTCTTGTGATGACAACACGAATTGCTGGGCGGCGGGTTGCCCCGTGACCAGCGCGAGGAGCCCGAGAGACGCGGCCACCAGCCGCAACGACACAAGGCTTATGGGCATTCCCTTGAGGATACTCCGCTGGCAATTGAGATGATCCAGCAATCCTCAATAGCGCCGTCCAAAAAAAATGCCCAGCCGGGATTGCTCCCAGCCGGGCGGTGTATCAAAGACGAACTCTTACCAGTTGATGCGGAAGACGATCTGGCCGACACGTCCACCCGGGTCACCCGAGGTATTGATGTCGGTCGCTCCTGACGTCACCTGGAACGCACCCGCGCCGGAGCCCGGGGTCATCTGGTGGTTGAAGTTGATATTCGCGAACGCATTCAGCGCTTCGACGTTGACTTCGAGGCTGCCCTTGCTCAGGAACGGGAACAACTTCTTGATGCGCAGGTCCACCTTCGTGTAGAGCGGACCGTTGATCTCGATGTCCGGCGCGTTGCAGTCGCCGCGGTAGACGGCCACGCAGCTCGCGTCGCTTGATGGCTTGATGTAGCGGCCCGTGGGAACGCCCAGTGCCGCACTGTAGCCAGTGGCGGTCGTCGGGTCGGTGCTGAATGCCGCACGCGTGTTGGCGATGATGTCCGCCGGCATGCTGTATACCATCGTCGAACCCGTGACCGCATCCTTGTAGATACGGATCTTGAATGCGCGCGACAGTTCGTCGGCCGTCATGCCCACCAACTTGACGTTAGACAGGCGGAACCGTTGTGTCTGGAAGCGGGCGTTCCCCGAGAATTCCCAGTTGCCGAGGATGCCGTTGAGGATCGGGTTCATGTCCGTGCCAAAGCGGCGGCCGCGGCCCACGGGCACTTCATACGTGAAGTTGAACTTGAACTCATGCGGCACACTGGTCGAGTTGATCTCGATGCGATCCAGACGGATGGTCTGCAGCGACAGGCTGTGACGCACCGCGTACGTATAGTTGCTACTCACGAGCAGGCCCTTCGACAAGCGGCGGCGCAACTCAACCTGCATACTGTTGTACCGCGAGCCCTCACGATCCTGGACGATGTAAGAGCCGCTCGTGGCGGGGTTCATCACCCAGAAGTTGGACGGTAGGCCTGCGGCAAGCGCGTTCACGCGGAAGGCCGTGGTGTCGAGCGCGCTAGCGGCGGCGCCCACCGCAGGGTTCAGCGCGCTGAAGCGGTTGTAGAACGCGCTGTTGGTGTATTGGGTCGCCGTGTAACGCAAGGGATTTGTGACATCCGCGCCCGACCGGCCACTCAGGTAGGCCTGGTGGATCGGCAAGGGCGAGGTGCCCGGCGCGCCGGTGTAGGCGAAAGTGGCCCCACGGCCCGCCGCGATGTTGGCGGATAGGTTGGTCTTGGCCAGCAGGAACTCGTCGTAGAAGCCGTTCTCGAAGAGCACGCGCTCGTTCCAGTTTTCTTCGGCCCATGCGTACTTGTTCTGGTTGCCGACGTAGCGCACTTCAAGCGCCATGTCGTCACCAATCGATCGCTGGACGCCCGCCGAGTACGAGTGGACGCGCGGCGTTCTCAGATTCGGCTGGAACATATTGAGGCTGTTTGCCGTGGTCGCGACGATAGGGTATACCGGCAACTCCGGGAAGGCCGGCGCGCCGAGGCGGTTCCTCTGGCTGTACAGGACAGGCCAGCTCTCACCGGGGCACACTAGGCAGAAGCCCGTGGTCGCGTTACGGTCGGCCGACGTCGTGCCACCGGGATTGGCGCCCGCGTTGTTGGTGAAGCGGTCGAACCGCTCGACGTTATACGTCATCGAGTAGCCCGCGCGGATCGTGGCCTGGTCGGGATTGCCTAGGACCGAGCGCAGGAAACCGTCCTGCACGTTCGGCCGCCAGGCGAAGCCCAGGTTGTAGCCCAGGTTTTTCCAGTTGGTCTTGTACGCCTGATTGCCCGCATCGTAGGGGATGTAGGTGGGCACCGCCTTGCCGGTTTGAACGCCGGGCTTAAACATGTTGCAGGCGCGTCCATCCGGACCCGCCCCGACACCCGAGATGCCGCACAGGTCATCAATGGTGATCGTCGAGAACGTCTTGGTGACGGGGACGAAGGGTAACTGCACATCCCATCGGATGCCGCCGTTTATGGTCAACGTCGGCGACACACGCCATGAATCGGACGCGTAGCCCGCAAACGCGTACGCCTTTGCCATCTGCTTCAGATCGCCGAGGTAGACGTACTTGCCGGTGGCCGCATCCAGACGGGCCGCACCGTTGACCGAGCTCACGCGGCCGGTCAACAGGGCATACAGCGCCCGAGCGTCGGACAGGTTGGTGGCGGTCGCACCCGGGAAGGCTCCGCTGGCCGCTGAACTGAACATGCCAGCCGCGGGATCAAACGTTTCGTTGAAGCCGATGTTGACAGCCGGTACGTTGTCGTAGCCGTTCGTCCGGTTGTGCACGCCCGAGAACGAACCGCCGAACGTCATACTGTGCGAACCCTTCAGCCAGCTCAGATCGTCGCTCACGCTCCAGGTCGTGGTATTGCGCGGCGCAGCGCTGTTACGCGCCGTCGCACCTGTGATCAGCGGGAAGCCCAGGGCGTAACCACCCTGGTCTTCGAACATGGCCGGTGTGATGTTGGAGAAGAAGTCGTTCGGCGACCACTGCCAGCCACCCTTGAACTCATTCACCATGTTTGAGGTGAGCGTTGACCGCACACCCAACGAACCCGTGGTCCGGTAGGAGTTCTGTGTGCCGAAGTTCGCGAAGCCGGGGAAGCGCACTTCCACACCGTTTAGCAGGTCAGGATTGCTCTTGAACCGCTGCCAGTAATACGTGGCACTGATGCGATGCTTGTCCGTCAGGTTGTAGTCGATGCGTCCGGTCGGCGCATACTGATCGCCGCGGCCTCCAGGCTGGAAGCGATAGTTGTCCACGTTCAGGTTGGTGGTCTGGCTGACCACGCCTTCCATTTGCGTGGCCGCTTTGATCCTCGCCAGAATTGACTGAATGGTGGGATCCAGTGTCGCAATCTGACCGTTGGCCCGTGCCAGCGCCAGGATATCCACCGTCTGCTGTGTAATGACACCACCCACCACGCGGTCGTAGGTGAAGATGCCCGCGGCCGACGAATCCTTCAGAATCGTACGGTCCCTGGTCGCCGATGATGGCGCACGCTGGTGCTCCATGTTGAAGAAGAAAAACGCCTTGCCCCGGCCGTTGTATCCCGGCAGGACGATGGGGCCCCCGATGCGGCCGCCGTACGTATACAGTTTGACGTCGTTCTTCGGCAGGCCGTTCGGGTTGGCTGCCGAGACCGCCACCTCATTGAAGTAGTAGTTCGAGTTGAACTTCGGATTCCGCCAATACAGATACGCGCTCGAGTCGAACTGGTTCGAGCCAGAGCGGGTGGTGAATGCCACCTGCACGGAACCCGCGCCGGCACCCACACCAGGCACCGCGCCCGTGACCGTCACTTCTTCCACCGCGTCCATGCGGGGCGTGACCATCGAGAAAAAACCGTCACCCGACTGCAGCGCGTTGCCCGTGCCCACGCCGTCGATTGTGATGTTGACTGTGTTGTTCGGCAGGCCGTTGATGATCGAGTTGCGCAGGTTGCTGCCCACCGCAGACACGCCAGGGAGCAGGGCCAGCGAATACAGCGCGTTGCGCGACGCCAGCGGCAACTGGCTCAACTGCTCGGTGAGCAGCGTGGACGAGACCGTGGGCGACTGGGTCTGCACCATTTCGGTGCCGCCCCTGACTTCAACCGTCTCCGTCAGCGCGCCGATTTCGAGCTTGGCGGTGATCGAGGCCGGCGTTGAAGCAATCAGACGAACGCCATTGGCGATGAACGTCTTGAAACCCGCCAGCGACACCGTCACGGTGTAGGTGCCGGCATTCAGGCCGGGAATCGAGAACTGCCCGGTCGAGTTGCTGACCGCCTCGATGACCACGCCGGTGGCGTTGTTTTTGACAACGACGGTGGCGCCTGGGATGGCGCCGCCGTCCGCATCCAGGACCACGCCCGACAGAGCCGAGGCCGAGGTGGCCTGCGCGAATGCAGGCATGCTGGTCACGACGAGCAGCAGGGCGAGCATGACGAAACGAACACAACTGACGTAACGGTCTTTCATAGACACCATCCTCCATGCCGGGCCTAATCGTACACTTCACCGAAACTGATCGCTTTGGAACAGACCCGAACCAGGAATTGTAAAAGTGTATTGGCGGGCAAGTCAAGGCAGCTCGACACTCAGGGGAGTATATGCAGGACCTTCGCTTCGCGCTCCGGACCCTCGTCATCCGGAAGGCCTTCACCGTCGTCGTTGTGGTGTGTCTCGGCCTCGGCCGCACTGACGCAGCACACCGTGTCCCTGCTGTACAACGTGCCGCCCACCGATCCGCTCAGCTACACCGCGGTCGCCGTGTTCCTGTTGGTGGTCGCCGGCCTGGTGAGTTGGGTGCCGGCTGGCCGTGCGATGCGCGTGGATCCGATCGAAGCGTTGCGGGGTGAATGATTTCGGAAATGAGCTCATTTTTCGTCTGCGAGCTCATTTGCCCCATTTCCGCATGTATGACTTCATCCGCAATTTCCGAACCGTGTTCGCGGAGCTCATGTAGCGGATCTTGCCGAAGATGGGCCGCTCGGGGCCCCAGGCGCGATCGTATCGGCCCAGTGTCCAGCAATACCCGCTGTAGGAGTTGGGATTGCGGCCGTCCAGCGCGAAACGGTTCATGACCTCAATCATGGTGTGCAGCGCCTCCTCCGGCGTCCGCGTCCAGTCCAGGATTTTCTTCCCCCACAACATGCGCATGTAGTTGTGGCATGTGCCTGTCACGGCCAGTTCGCGTTGAGCGGCGTTCCACACCTCATCGTGCGTCTGGGCACCGGCAAACTCCTCGATCGAATACACAAACGGCCGCGGGTCTGCTGAATGCAGGTCCAGCGTGGTGCGCGCCCAGGCGGGGAGCGAGGTGTACTGGTCGTAGTCATCCTGCCGCAGCGCGCACATGTTGAAGCCGAGTTCGCGCCACGTGATGAGTTGGTCGAGAAATCCTTCCGCTGACGCAGACGCGCCCCACCATCCTTCTCGATTCCCACGCCGGCCGCTCCCGAGCTTCCGACTTGTCCACCCCTCAGCCGTGACCACCGCCTCAAATACCTCATGCGAGGACATGTGGCCGAAGTGTAGATACGGCGACAACCCACTCGTCCCCTCATCGTCTGGATCCGAGTTGTGGTCGGCGTAGTGGGCCAGGCGCTGTTCGATGAATCGGCGCAACCGGCCGCGCGCGGCTTTGGCCCCGCCGCGTGTGTCCACGGCCGGTACTGAGTGGTCGATCGGCAGTGCCGCGGTGAGTGCCTCGGGCCTCTCAAGCACATCCAGCGGGACGGTCCGCCAGCGCGCCCCGATGTCCGCACCAAGCGGTGGACACGGTGGCAGGTCACGAAAGGTGATCGCACTGGGCCACTGTCCGAGGTGATCGCGCAGGGTTCCCTGAAGGTACGAACGAAACGAATAGGCTGTGAGGAAGATCTTGTCGGTCGCGCGCATCGGTAACACGCCGTTTGAGTCCACCGATTCCAATCGTGCGTCGAGCCGGCGTCCCGCCGCTGCCACCATCCGCGGCAGAAAAAATGACGGGAAGTCGTCGGTCACAACCACGCACGCATCGTGGGCCAGTTGCGCAAGCAGGCCTTTGCCGGCACCGCGAGCCGGCTCCACGTACGGCAAGTACCGGACTGGGGAGCCCGCCAGGGCCCGGGCGTGGTCCGCCATGCCGTCGATGACGAAGCGATGGAGCCGGTCGCTGGCCCAGGGGTAGTCACAGCGCAGCGCCTCGAGGATGACCAGCGGCTTGCCCCATTCACGGGCTTGCTCCACCGCGTGCTGCAGCGCGAAGTTGGACGACAACCGCCGGTACGCGGTCATCCAATAGAGGACGTACGCACGATCGAGCCGTGCCGGGAGATCGTTGACTGCTCGGATTCGGGAGGAAGGGGTGGGCACGTTAGGAACTGGGGAACTGGGGAACTGGCCAGGTAAGTATAAACTCTGCCATTCAGGAGATTCTTCGATGCGACTAGTCATAGGCGTATTTGCTTTGTCCGTGGTCGGCGCGGTGTCGATCGGCTTGCCGTTCAGCCCGTTGTCTGCGCAGGACCGGCTGACGAAAATGCCGGGCGTGGCCCAGTTCCGTAAGATGCAGCCGCTCCTGGGCGGCGCCATGGTGTCTGGCGCCATCACACCGGCCTGGACAGACAACCCCACCGCGTTCACCTACATCTTCGCCGGCAGCCGGTATCGCTTCGACATGATGACCATGGCGGTGGTGAATGAAGGGCCGGCGCCGACGGCGACGCCTGGCGGAAGAGGCGGACGCGGCGGAGCGGCGCCGCTGGGTGGTTGTCCCGCGGCACAGGTGGAGCGTGGCCGTCAGGCGGAGTGTGTGGGATCGCCAAACAGCGCGATGCGCGCGTACCACAAAGACCGGAACATCTGGATCGCGAACGCGGATGGGACGGGCGAAAAAGCCCTCACCACCGACGGCAGCGAAGAAAAGCGCATCAAGTACGGCACGGCGAGCTGGGTCTACGGCGAAGAACTCGGACAGACGTCGGCCATCTGGTGGTCACCCGATTCCACCAAGGTCGCGTTTTATCGGTTCGACGAAAGCAAGGTGAAGGACTTCTACCTGCAGATGACTCAGACCGATATCCAGAGTTCGCTCGATATCGAGGCCTATCCGAAAGCCGGCGCGCCGAATCCAGTGGCCGATATTTTTATTTATGACACCAGGGCGGGGACGACGGCCAAGGTGGATGTGCGTGATGGCCGTCCGTTCACCGATATTCCAGCAGACGGATCCACGTTCGCCAACGACCATGTCGGGCACTACGTCTATCGGATCAACTGGTCGCAG
Source organism: Acidobacteriota bacterium (assembly GCA_005799825.1). Taxonomy (GTDB): domain Bacteria; phylum Acidobacteriota; class Vicinamibacteria; order Vicinamibacterales; family SCN-69-37; genus SYFT01. The sequence goes on from SYFT01000040.1 coordinate 8,745, forward strand.
GACGGCAGCGAGCTGTTGATGAACCGCACCAATCGCCGGCAGAACAAGCTGGAGTTTGCCGGATGCGCGCCGGCGTCGGGCGAGTGTCGCGTGATTCTCTCTGAAGAGTGGCCCACCGGCTGGGTGGTGAACTCGCCGCCGATTCAGTATTTGAGCGACAACAAGCGCTTCATCTGGGCATCCGAGCGCAACGGCTGGCGCAATCTCTATCTCTACAGCACGGCCGGCAAACTCATCACCGCGCTGACGCAGCACACGGCCTTTGAAGTGGTGGGCGTGACCAAGGTGGATGAAGCCGCCGGCGTGGTGTATTACACCGCACGATCGGGCGACAACTGGATGAAGGTGCAGTTGCATCGTGTCGGCCTGGACGGCAAGGGCGATGTGCGCCTGACCGATCCGAAGTTCACGCACACCGTGTCGCTCTCGTCCGACAACAGGTTCATGGTGGACGTCATCCAGACGCACAAGGATCCGCCGGTGTCGCGCCTGCTTGATGCCTCGGGCAAGGTGCTCAAGGAGCTGGCGGCGAGCGACCTGACGAAGTACGCAGAACTTGGGTTGAGAAAGAGCGAGCAGTTCACGTATTTGGCGGCGGATGGCAAGACGCAGCTTTACGGCATGATCAGCTTCCCGTCGAACTTCGATCCGTCGAAGAAATATCCCGCGCTGGCGTCGGTCTACGGCGGCCCGGGGTCGGGCGTGACGACCGAAACCTTCTCGGCGCCCAACGCCACGGCCGAGTACGGGTTCCTGATTTTGCAGCTCAGTTCGCGGTCGGCGCCTGGGCAGGGCAAACGCACGCTGGATGCGGCGTATCTGAATCTTGGCGTGACCGAGATGGACGATATGGCACTCGGCGTGAAAGCGTTGTGGAGCCGGCCGTATTTTGACAAGGACCGCGTCGGGATCTACGGCACGTCGTACGGCGGCTACTCGTCGGCGCTCTCGATGCTCAAACATCCCGACGTCTGGGCCGCCGCCTCCGCCTCGTCGTCAGTGACGTCGTGGTATCACTACGATTCCATTTACACCGAGCGGTACATGTGGATTCCGCAGGAAAACAAGGCTGGGTACGAGGCGGGCAACGCGATGACCCTGGCGAAGAACCTGCAGGGCCGGCTGTTGATCTATTACGGCACGGCGGACAACAACGTGCACCCGAACAACTCCATGCAGCTCATCAAGGCGCTGCAGGTGGCGGGCAAGAACTTCGAAGTGCAGGTGGGCCCTGACGCCGGCCACACAGGCGTCAACAACGGCCGCATGATGGAGTTCTTCATCGAAAATCTCGTCATGCGCCCGGAGCGGTTGAAAGGCGGGTAGGGAGCAAGATGAGCCGGTCGCGGATTTCCGGCGGCGGAATCTCGCACGCGTTCGATCGGCCGGCCAGCCGGACCCGAACCGCGGCCACGATCCAATACGCCGCATCGCGCACCGGCACCGGCACGAGCAGGAACACCCGCAACCATGACCACGGCGGCGTGAGCCGCGCTGCGATGCGAAGCGACGCGGTCGATCGCAGGTAGACCTTGCCGTCCTCGATCAGGATGACACTGCGCGCGGTTTCGCGCGTGACGCCGTACGGCGCCAGCAGTGCTGCGGCTTCAGGCGATTGCGACGCCCCGAACCGGAAGTAACCGGCCGGATCGCGTGTCGCGATGAAGACCACCGAGCGTTCGCAGAAGGCGCAGGTGCCGTCAAACAGCACGATGCCATGGCGCGAATGACTTGCGCAGCTTTCCACAGGTTCACGGTGCGCCGGGTGTTCAGCCAGCGCTCCGGCGCGCATGGGTGTGGTATTGGGGATGGTCATCGCCTGGCTCACCTTTCATATTAGTCACAGATACCGAGCGTACATCTTCGACAACGCGTGCCTGTGCTACTGTCCTAAGGATAATGCCAGTCTCATGCTGAACGACCTGCTGATCACGCTTGGAATCAGCCTCCTGATTCAGGCGATGTTTTTCGCGTTTGCCTCCACGCTGAAGACGGACAAGGTCACGGACCTGTCGTACGGCCTGACGTTTGTCATCATCGCGGCCGTGTTACTCCTGCAGGCCGACACCGGCCGACTGCCTCAGCTGGTGCTGTCGGGTATGGTCATTGCCTGGGGTGTGCGGCTCGCGGGGTATCTGTTGTTCCGCATCATTCACATGGGCCGCGATGTGCGATTCGACGGCATCCGCGAACGCTTCTGGCCGTTCTTCAAGTTCTGGCTCGGACAGGGCATCGCGGTGTGGGTGATCATGCTGCCCGTCACCATCTGGTTCAGCGAGCCTGGCCCGTGGACGCCGTGGATGTCGATCGGGGGCGCGGTCTGGGCTGCCGGTCTTGTCATTGAAACGATCGCCGACGCGCAGAAGTTCGCCGCCAAGCGCCAGCCCGGCGGCGGGTCGCACTGGATGGACACCGGGTTGTGGAAGTACAGCCGGCATCCGAACTACTTCGGCGAGTTGTTGTGCTGGTGGGGCGTGTTCGTGTTTGTGGCCGGCAATTACACCGGCGCTGCCTGGGCCGGCATCCTCGGGCCGGTGGCGATCACGTACATCATCCTGTTCGTGACGGGCATCCCCACCCTGGAAGCCAGCGCAAATAGAAAGTGGGGCGCCAACCCGGAGTATCAAGCGCACGTGACGCGCACGAGTCGCCTCATCCCCTGGCCGAGATCCTAGCCGACGATGATCTTGCGGACGCCGCGGTCTTTGAGCACGGCCGGCAGGCGTTTGCGGTGATCACCCTGCAGCATCAGCGACTCGCCCTCGATGCTGCCGCCGCAGCCCAGTGCCGCCTTCAGCGCCTTCAGCCAGACATCGAGATCGGCCCCAGATAAGCCGAGTTGTTCAACGACCGTGGCCTCCTTGCCGCCTCGTCCGGCACGCTCCATGCGGATGACGGCACGAACAGGTCCAGAGTCCAGAGTCCTGGGGCCCGTGTCCACTTCAGAAGCGCTGGGCACCGACCCGCTAGCGCGTGAATCCGGACCCACGCCGTCAGGCAGCCCCAGCTGTCCGCGAAGTCCCGCAAACGGATTGTTCTTCATGCCCTCAGGACTCACCTTCGCGCTGCACGCTAGGGCGGGCAAGCCCTGGACCCCTCAGAACTGCGACCAGAGGTGCTGGTTCGTGACTTCGTGATGGAACTGGACTTCCGCCGTCTTGATGCGTGAGCCCAGCGCCTTCGGGCAGCGGTCCGCCTGCGCCGCTTTGACGTCGATGTAGCGTCCGTGCACTTCCTCGCCCAGCAGTTCCGCCATGAACTTGCTGCCCTTGAAGAGGCGGATGGCGTCGTAGATGTTGTCGGGCAGGAACTTGGTGCGCGACCGGCGCGTTTCGGCGTCCTCATCACCCAGCGGACCTTCGAGGCCTGTGCGCAGGAGCGCATAGAGGGCGAGGTAGGGGTTCGCGTCCGGAGCGATGGACCGCACTTCGACACGCGCGGACTTCTCGTTGCCGATCGGGATGCGCACCATCGCGCCGCGGTTCACGGCCGAGGCTTTGATCTGGTTCGGCGCCTCATAGTGCGGATCGAGTCGCCGATAGGCGTTGACGCTCGGGTTGAGTGCTAGGCAAATATCCTGACCGCTCGCCAGGATGCGGTCGATGAAGTTCCAGGCGCCCTTGGAGATCTGGTCCTGTCCCTTCGCGTCGAAGAATGTGTTCTTACCGTTTTTCGAGATCGAGAAGTTCGTGTGCATGCCATTGCCGTTCACGCCGGTCATCGGCTTCGGCAGGAAACTCGCCGTCAGGTCCATACGCGCGGCCACTTGACGGCACAGCAACTTGTAGAGCAGCACCTGGTCGGCCGCAATGTTCACCTCGCTGTACGAGTAATTCATCTCGAACTGCGACGGCGCCACTTCCGGATGGTCCTTCTCGTTTTCAAAGCCCATCGCGCGCTGCACTTCGGCCGCGCTGTCGATGAAGAGCCGGAGCGCATCACCCGGCAGTGAGTGGTAATAGCCACCGGTGCTGATCAGGTCGAAGGCGCCGGTCTCGTGGTAGTGCCGTTCGGCGTCGCGCCCCTTGAACAGGAAGCCTTCGATTTCCATGGCGGCGTTGAACACCGAGCCGTCTTTGGCAAATCGCTTCTCGGTATAGGCCTTCAGCTGCGACCGCAGGTCCGCCACGTACGGCGTCCCGTCTTTTTCCATGACATCGGCGAACACCAGCGCCTTCCCGGGGCCGAACACATCGGACGGCAGCATGTAAAACGCCGGCCAGTCGATGGAGAGACGCAGGTCCGACTCGGCCTGCTGCGAGAACCCCCGAATGGAGGATCCGTCAAACGTCAGGTTATCGGCGCTCTTGAGCAGGAACTTTTTGTCGTAATCCAGGGCGTGCATCCGACCTTCGAGATCGGAGAAACAGACGGTGACGGCCTTGATGCGCTTTTCATCCGTGAGGTACTTCATCTGCCGCTCGCGCGCCTTATGCGCGGGCGTACGCTTGCGCCGGGCCTCTTTGGTGGCCAGGTTCATCTCTTCAAGTTTGTCGTAGGGAATTTCCAGAAAGTCGCGGAGGGCGGTGGGCATCGGAAGGCTCCTTGAAAACTAAATAAGTCAGACTATAATATAAAAACATATGAAATAAGCACTAAATCAGTCAGATATATTTGATGTCAAAACTGCGCAAGGCCATGCGGCTCCCAAACGAGTGATGGAGGATCTGGGAACATGCCTGACGACAGTGCTGAGCGGCCCCGCACGTATAAGCCTCAACACTTGAGCCCCCCACCGGCACTCGGCTCGGTGCCTACGAGATCACCGCGCCACTGGGCGAAGGCGGGATGGGCGCGGTGTATCGGGCTAGTGACACCAAGCTCGATCGTGATGTCGCGATCAAGATCCGACCCGCGGCGTTCGCGCATTCAACAGGTGGAGCCGAAGCAGCCAGTCACACAGATCTGAGTGGTGTTGAATTGGTGTGCCGAGGCCACGCGCCTGGTCGTGGGCGGTCTTCTACGCTGACTAGTCGACCAGGTCGATTTGTGCGCGATGGCCCGACGCCCTGGCGAGCGGAGCATCGCAGGTGACGACAGTGGCGCCGAGGGCCTCCGCAAGGGCGACGTATGCGGCGTCGTATGCAGTGATGTGGTCACGCAACTGCCACACCCGCGCCAGTAGATCCAGGTGGACGTGTCGGTGGAGGTCGACGTCGACCAGATCTGCAATCGCCTCGGCCGCGCGGCCAGGTGACACTTCGCCTGACCGGACGAGACGCCGAAGACCTTGGGTCACTTCGACGTCCATCAGGTGGGGCGAGTGCAGCTCGTCCCCGTCGCGAAAGAGTCGCGCCTCGACGCGAGTGCCTAGTGGCGTCTGCAGCAGGAATTCCAGCAGGGCAGACGCGTCGGCGACGATCACGCGGACGTGCGCTCCTCTCGGATGACCACCGCAGCCGGCGTCTTCAACTTCACGCGCGTTCGACCGTGGATCCTCGCCAGCATCTCTTCGCGCGTGGGGCGGACGGCCAGACGCTCGAGTTCTGCCAGCAGGTAGTCGGAGAGCGTCTGCCCTGCGTCCGCGGCCCGGCCTTTGAGCGTGCGATGTAGTGTGTCAGGCACATTCCGGATCTGCACCATTCGAGACATGTGACTAGCATGTGCACATGCTAGTCACATGTCAATCGCTGTCGGCGAACACGAAGGGTGCACCGCCCCCGGACGCGTTGAGTTGTCGTGCCTTGACAGGGTAGACCGTGCGTGTATATCCTTTTATTCGGATTTACGGATTTATATGCCCATCGCCTCGCCGCTCCTCGATTCGCTCTCGGCCCTGGCCGACGCCACACGGTGTCGGATGCTGACGATGCTCGAGGCTCATGAGCTGACCGTGTCAGAACTCTGCACGGTGCTGCAGTTGCCGCAATCCACCGTCAGCCGTCAGCTGAAGATCCTCTCGGATGCGGGATGGCTGGCGTCGCGTCGCGATGGCACCAGCCGCTACTACGCGCTGGCGCTCGACGATGAGTCGCGGTCGCAGGTGTGGCGGATTACGCGCGACCAGGTGGCCGACCGGCCGAGTGCCGCGCAGGACGCGCGAAGGCTGGAACGCGTACTCAAGATGCGCGCCGCCGCCTCGCAGAAGTTCTTCGCATCCGCCGCCGGCCAGTGGGACCCCGTCCGCGATGTTCTCTTCGGCCGCGACTTCCTCTCATCGTCGCTCCTGAGCTTGCTTGACGACACATGGGTGGTCGGCGACCTTGGGTGCGGCACAGGATTGGCGACGGCCGCACTGGCACCTCACGTGGGCAAAGTCATTGGCGTGGACGCCTCTGAAGAGATGCTGGGTGCGGCCCGGTCCAGACTGGCGGCGCTCAAGAACGTCGAGTGGCGGACGGGTGCGCTTGAGGCGCTGCCGCTCAAGGACCGCACACTCGACGCCGCCGTGCTCATGCTTGTGTTGCACCACGTGCCGTCGCCGGCTGCCGCGTTGACCGAGGCACTTCGGGTGCTGAAGCCCGGCGGCCGGGTCGTGATCGTGGATATGGCTGCGCACCATCGCGAAGACTACCGACAGCAGATGGGGCATGTGTGGCTGGGCTTCGGCGATGACCAGATGCGCAGGTTCCTGACGCAGGCGGGTTTCGAAAACACGGCTGTGACCACGCTCCCGGAAGACCCGGGCGCACGTGGTCCCGGGCTGTTCGTGGCAACTGGACGTAGGAAGAACTAACGGCACACAAGGAGAGAGTGATGACGACCGCAACGATGACTGCACATGCGTTTGACTTGGCCAAGGCGGCTGGACTGGCGCCGTTCAAGGTGGCTGACCTCAGCCTGGCTGAGTGGGGCCGCAAGGAGATTCGTCTGGCCGAACACGAAATGCCGGGCTTGATGGCGATCCGTGCCGAGTACAAAGGGCAGCTCCCGCTGCAGGGCGCGAAGATCATTGGCTCGCTGCACATGACGATCCAGACTGCCGTACTCATGGAGACCCTCGACATCCTTGGCGCTGATGTGCGCTGGGTGTCCTGCAATATCTTTTAGACGCAGGATCACGCGGCCGCGGGTGTAGCTGTGGGTCGCAACGGCTCGGTCGAAAACCCGCGCGGCATCCCGGTGTTCGCGTGGAAGGGCGAGACGCTGGACGAATACTGGTGGTGCACCGATCAGGCGCTGATGTGGCCTGACGGCTCCGGCCCCAACATGATCCTCGACGACGGCGGGGACGTGACGATGCTGGTGCATAAGGGTGTGGAGTTCGAGAAGGCCGGCAAGGTGCCGGCGTTTGATGCGGACAAGGAGCCCGAAGAGTGGGGCGTCATCCTCGAGTTGCTGCGCACGCAGCTCAAGACGAACCCCGGCCGCTGCACCCAGGTGGCGAAGAACATCAAGGGCGTCACCGAAGAGACCACCACGGGTGTCCATCGCCTCTACGAGATGATGAACGCGGGTACGCTCCTGTTCCCGGC
>SYFT01000041.1 GCA_005799825.1 Acidobacteriota bacterium
AGTGTCCTGGAGCGCTTTCCAGATGAAGCTTTCGGCGTCGCGATCCTCGCCAACACCGCGACCATGAACCCTGCTGCGCTCGCGCGGCAGATCGCGGAGATGTACCTCGCCGACCGGCTCAGACCGGCGCCGGCTCGTCCGCCCACGCCAGCGGCTGCGCCCGCTGGCGCGGGCGGCCGCGTGACGGCATTTACCGCCAACTCTGACCGCATCCGCGGTCTGAGGTTTGATCGGCGAGACTAAACGCGCGAGTCCCGATCTGTGGTTCAATCCCCTCACCATGCTGAAGCCTTCTCACCTGCTGGTCCTCGCAACCCTTGCCTTGACTACGGTCACGCTCGCCGGACAGGCCCCGGCGACAGAACGCCGGCAAGTTGGATTCGCCACCGACCGGGTCGCCGTCATCGACCGTGGCTTACAGGCCTACATCGACACGGAGCGCGTGGCCGGCATTGTCGCGCTGGTGGTGCAAGACGGCCAGGTGGTCTATGAGAAGGCACTCGGCTGGGCTGACCGCGAAGCTGGACGGAAGATGACGACCGATACGATTTTCCGCATCGCGTCACAAACCAAGGCGGTCACGAGCGCCGCCGTCCTGCAATTGATCGAAGATGGGCAGCTGGCGCTTGGCACCCGCGTCGGCTCCCTGATTCCCACGTTCGCCAAGACTACCGTCGCCACGGCCACCGACGCCGGAACAGTCACGATGGAGCCAGCTCGACGCGCCATCACCATCAAGGACCTGCTCACCCACACCGCCGGTATTTCCTATGGCACTGACCGTTCGGTCGCCGCGCTGTATGAAGCCGCGGGCCTGGGACCAGCCGCCGGCAACGGCTGGTATACCGCTGACAAAGAGGAACCGATCTGCACCACGATGGAGCGGCTAGGGACCCTGCCGTTCGTCGCCCAGCCTGGTGAACGATTTGTTTACGGATACAACACCGACATTCTGGGCTGCATCATCGAGAAGGTGTCAGGGACCTCGCTCGACGAATATGTCCGCACGAAGATCACGGCTCCCCTCGGACTGGCTGACACGCAGTTTTTCCTTCCTGAGTCTCGACGAAACCGGCTGGCCGCGGTCTACGCGAGTGGCCCAGGCGGGAAATACGTTCGCGCGCCCGAAGGGCCGAAGGGACAGGGCCACTATGTCGATGGTCCACGCAAGAGTTTCGCCGGCGGCGCAGGACTATTGTCCACCGCACGCGACTATGCCCGCTTCCTCGAGATGATGCGCCGCGGCGGTTCCCTCGACGGGGTCCGCGTGCTGAGCCCGGGCAGCGTGAAGCTGATGTCCACGAACCAGTCGGGCGACGTGCGGCCCCCGACCGCGGGCCTGGGCTTCGGACTAGGCTTTGAAACGGTCGATCGCTTCGGTGCCAAAGGGATGAGTACCGTCGGCACATTTGCATGGGGTGGCGCCTACGGTTCGGTGTACCGCGTTGATCCGGAAGCCAGACTGGTGATCGTGTTGATGATGCAACTGATGCCCAACGCCACGGATCTACAGGACGTGTTTGCGAACCTGGTGTATTCAGCGGTTCGTTAGGGGGCCAGCGCTAAGACCGAGCCATGAGTGAACTGTCTGCACGCGACAACGCTCAAGTGCTTGGCCGTTCGAGGTAGCGCTATGACGAATCTCCTGATCCCGATGCTTATCGGTCTGGCTGCGACGACGTGGCAGGGCGCCACGCCACCAGTGCCGGCGACCGTTGTTGTGACGTATGCGGAGGCCGGCCGCGACGGCTCATCAGGTGCCAGCTCCGTGACGCTGACGGTGAAGGCCGGTGAGGTGCGTTCGGCGATCGTGTGGGAGACTGCGTGCACACTGGGCGCCCGCGCCAATGCTGTAGCAACTGCCCCCGGCGTCGATCAGTACTGGACGTTCCGCACTGAGCTGGCTGTATCCCCCGACGGCCGTCCCGGTATCCGCGTCAAATATTAGCGGATCCGAATTGCGGCCGCCGGCCCGCAGCCACCCGAGTAGGAGCAGTGGCTTCCCCTCGACGGAACGACCAACCTCACTGTGGCCGAGAACACCTGGCGCAAGGACTGCAAGTACGGCGGGTTCACCGTGAAGGTGGCAGCGACGGCCGTTCCCTCCGTGGTGCACCTGTGACTGCAGCGACCAGCCGATCCACCTCGTCCACAGTGGTGAACACGTTCGGCGTCACCCTGACGCCCTCCCACTCGCCGGGAACAAAGCGCGGGCGGACATGGATCCGGTGCTTCTGGAGGAGATACTCGGTCATCGCGTTGGCACCGATACCTTCCACCGAGAAGGCGCCGAGAGCGCAGGCCTGGGCTGGATCGTACGACGTCAGGAGCCTGACGCCCTTCACACCCTCGATGCCGCGCATCCAGCGCTCGCGCAGGAATCGGAGGCGCGCCGCCTTTCGCTCGAAACCGATCGCCTCGTGGAACGTGAGCGCGTCACTCACCGCGTTGCGCAGCGAAATGGGATACGTGCCAATCTGCTCGAACTTCCGGATGTCGGCGTCCTGTTCCGGCGGCGCCGCGTAGAGCGGCCAGATCTCGCGAATTCTGTCGCGCCGAACGTAGAGGAAGCCGTTGCCGACCGGTGCCGTCAGCCACTTGTGCAGGCTGGTGCCATAGACGTCGCAGCCGAGGTCGTCGCGCGTGAACGGGAACTGCCCAAAGGTGTGGCCCCCGTCGGCGATGGACCAGATGCCCCGGCTGCGGGCGAAGTCGGCGAGGCGCTTCACCGGGAAGATCTGCCCCGCCGTGTAAGTCATGTGCGAGACGTGGATGACCTTCGTGCGCGGCGTGACCGCCGCGACTACCGCGTCATAGAGCGTGTCCATGGACGGCGGTGGCGTGGGATAGCTGACCCTCCGAACCACGATGCCGTCCCGGCGGGCGCGCTGGTCCCACCCCATGAGCATGCGGGGGTAGTCCTGCGTCGTGGTCACCACCTCGTCTCCCGCGGCGAGCTTCATTCCGAACTGCACCGACAGCAGGGACTCGCTCGTATTGCGCGTGAGGGCCAGCTCTTCCGGGTCGCAGCCGAACGTGGCCGCCAGCCGCTGCCTGACCAGTTCGACCTCCGGATACAGCAGTTCGTCCACGTAGAGCGACGGGCTCATGTTGGTAATGGTCCAGTACCGGTCCATCGCCTCGGCGACCACCCGCGGCGCCGGGCTCACGGAGCCCGAGTTCAGGTTGATGTGGTTGGCGTCGATGGTGAACGCCTGGCGCACCCCGAGCCAGAAGGCCTCGTCCTGGGCAGCCCTGTCAGGCGTGAGGTCCCGGACCCGGGGCAGGAAGGACTCGATGAACCGGACCGGCTCCGGGCGCAGGAAGGTGGCGGACGCGGCGGCCATGGCCGTCAGGAATGAGCGTCGGTGAATTCGAGCCATGACTGCCTCCAGGCCTCGCCGAGCCCACCTTCCGGCCGTGGCAGGCGTAGCGCCACCAGGCGTCTATGATATGCGTCATCATCCGCATGTCAGGAAGACTATCTGCAGGTCCGGCGTCGATCAGCGGGGCACCCACCGTCCGACGCGTCGGCAGTAGTCGAGGTACGGTGCGCCGAAGAGGCTGGTGAGCGCGCGTTCTTCAGGACGAATCTGGAAGCGGGAGATGTAGAGCACAAACCCCACGGGGCCGAGCAGGGGGAACGGCGCGCCGATCCAGCACGCCCACGCGGTAATCAGCGTCGTCATGCCGAGATACATGGGATTGCGCGTGAAGCGGTAGATCCCGCTGGTCACCAGGCGGGACGCCGACCCCGACCGGAGCGGGTTGATGGTGGTCCGTGCCGTGCAGAAGGCCCAGAGCGCCGGCCGTCGATGCCCAGCGCCACGACCCCGAGCGCGACCGCCAACGGCCGCAGCAGCGATGGCGGCACACCAAGTGTGGGAGATGCCTCTGCGACACCCCACATCAGACCTGCGACGAGCGCGCCAATACCGGGTGGAGGGCTGCGGTGATCGAGCACCGCGAACCCCCGGAACCCCTCCTGGGCCATCACCGGATCACTTCAGGTATTTCGTCAGCCACTCAACCCATCGCCGGTCCACGTCCTTCTGATGGACCGGGTCGGACGGGTTGTGCCCCGGCAGCGGGTACCCGATGAACTCGACGGTCACCCCGTTGTCGCGGAGCGCGTGGTAGTAGCGATACGACTGCGTGATCGGCACACGGTAGTCACCCGTGTTGGACATGAGGAGCGTCGGCGCCTTGACCTTCGTCGCGTACGCGATCGGCGACTGCTCGATCGCCGCCTGCAGGCGCCTGGGATCCGTGTATGGCGAGCCGCCGAGCGCATAGCCGCGGCGCACGTTGGCATCACCCAGGTCGTACTGGTCCATGTTGCTCGTCACCGCCGCGCCGGCAACGCCGGCCTTCCACTGGTCCGGATAGTTTCCGAGCAGCCACGTCGTCATGTAGCCGCCGTAGGACCAGCCTGAAACGGCCATCCGGGACACGTCCACGAAGCCCCGGCTCTTGAGGTACTCGACGCCGGACATCACGTCGCGTCCGGGACCGGCGCCAGCATCGTTCCAAATCGCCGACATGTACTTGTTGCCCAGGTTGTCGCTGCCACGGTAGTTCGGCTCGAACACGATCCAGCCCTGCGCGGCGAGGAACTGCGAGCGCGCCGAGAACGAGACCTTGGAAGACGCTCGGGGACCGCCGTGGATGTACAGCACGAGCGGATACCGGCGGCCGGCCTGGAATCCGGGTGGGTACGTCACGACGCCGTCCATGCGAAAGCCGTCTGGGCCGTCCCACTCAATGCCTTCGGCCTTGCCGAGGTCCATGGCCGCCACGTGCGCGTTGAAGTCAGTGAGCCGCTCTGGTGCGGCCGTCTCCGAGGCACGCCAGTAGAGCTCACTCGGCCGATCCCCGGTGCTCGCGACGAACGCCATACGGCCGTCGCGGCTCGTGCTGACCGACAAGCTGCCGAAGCCGGAGGCCACGACCAGCTGGCCAAAGTCGAGCTTGCGGGCCGCGCCGTCGATCGGCTGAACCCACACGCCGGTCTTCGTGCGGTCCGAAGCGCCGAGAAGCAGCGACTGCCCGTCACGCATCCAGGACGCGGTGAGGATGTGGCGATCGAGCATCGACGTCGCGCTGCGTCCTTCGCCCCCGGTTGCCGGCGCGATGACGATCTCGTTGTTGTTTTTCGTCTCGCCGCCTTTCGGGTACCAGTACAGAATCCGGCTGCCGTCGGGTGAGACCTGCGGCTGGGCTTCGTGATGCGTGCGGCTGGTAAGTTGACGCATGTGGCCGGACTCGACGTCAACGACGTGGATGGTGTTCTGGTCGAAGTCACCGGAGTACGCGTTCGGCCGCCGCTCGATCGCGATCGTCCGGCCGTCGGGCGACCAGGACGGCGGTGGCGGTGGCGCACCAGGCGCGTACGTGATGGGCAGCGACCACGACCCGGACGTCACGCGGCGCGCCGCGCCGCCGTCGAGCGAGACGACCCACAAATGCGACGGCACCGGCGCGTCGAGCTGGAGGAAGCTGTTGTGCTGAATCTCGAATGCCAGGTTGAAGCGGTCCTCTCCTTCCTTCTTCGCCGGCTCGTCGAGTGCCGCGTAGGCGAACCCGCGCCCGTCGGGCCGCCAGGAGTACGTCTGCACCCCGGTGGGCGATGCAGTCACCTGCCGAGCTTCCCCGCCGAACATCGGCAGCACCAGAATCTGCGCGCGGCCCTCGACACTCGCCAGAAACGCGAGCGCGGTCCCCTCGGGCGACCAGATCGGCATGGTCAGGCCGCGGCGGGTGCTCAGCACGCGCTGGGCCTTCGTGGCGATATCAACGAGTATCAACTCCGCATCGGAGCGGTTCTCCGCCATGTTCGTCCGGCTGACGGTGATCACCGCCGTCTTGCCGTCGGGCGCGATGGCCGGATCGCCCACGCGGACGACGGTGCGCGGAGTATCGAGATGGAACCGGGTCCCGGGCTGAGCGGCAACGAGCACGGCGGCGGCAAGGAACATCTGGGTCAAGACCGACATCGAAGACTCCTGATCATGGGGCGGGGTGCGACGGGTGTGAAGGTCCGCGCCCTGCGGCACCATAGCGTATCTCAGCCTGAGACATCCCTGGCGCCCTGCGACCTGGCCCCGACGGTCGTCACCGCAGCGCCTCGTTTAGCGTGGCAATCTCCGGTGGTCGTCGGTAGTCCGTATTACGTGGGTCTTTTGCCTGACATAACGGGCTTTATCAGCCGCTGGGGCAGATCACTGGGCAGGAACGCTATCCTCTTTTTGAGAACTGCGGAGCGTGTCACCGTGAGATTAACATTCAGTTGCCTACGTCAGCTTCCCTGCTGCCGCGTATACACGCGCGGGGGGGGCACGGAGGTTCCACACCAGGCCGAACCAGGAGAGCACCGTGAGGATGTAGTGCGAGATATCGATCTCCCACCAATAGAAGCCCTGACGCTCTGAGCCTGGATAATAATGATGATTGTTGTGCCAGCCCTCGCCCAAGGTGATTAAGGCCAGAAAGAGGTTGTTCTTGCTGCTATCAGTTGATGGAAAGCGACGCTTGCCGATCAGATGGGTGAAGGAGTTAATACAGAAGGTGCCGTGATAGAGCAGGACGGTGCTGATAAAGAAGCCCCATACTAGCATCTGCATAGCGGAGGTCTCGGATGCTGGATAGGCAACCTGTAGCCAGCCGCCGAAAAAGAACATTCCTACAGCGAGTAGTATCGGCGGAACAAGGTTGTACTTTTCAAGTAAGCATAGCTCTGGGTACTTAGTAAGATCTTTGACCAGCTCAGGACGGGAGTCCACAAATTGAGAGCTGAGTACCCACCCAACGTGGGCAAAGTAGATACCGTGGACCATAGGTGAATGGATATCCTCTGGGGTATCTGAGTGTTTGTGGTGATGGCGGTGGTGCGAAGCCCACCAGATCGGCCCCTTCTGTGCGGCGGTAGTGCCGAGCACGGCGAGCAGGAACTGAAAAACGCGACTTGTGTCGTACGAGCGGTGAGAGAAGTAGCGGTGATAGCCGCCGGTAATGGCGAACATACGAATTACATAGAAAGCGAGACAGACGAGAACCGCTACCCAGCTAATCCCTACGCCGAGGGCGACTAGACAGGCCAGGTGCACGAACCAGAACACACCCTGTTTTAAGATATTTATGAAGCTAAACTGCTCGTTTGGTATTGCGTCGCCGTGATACATAAAAAGCCACTTCTTATTTGTACTTCGGGCTTCAATGATGACACGAATAGGATGGGACCGGGAATCTGAGAGGCCGAATTCATTGCATCAGGCCACCGCGGCCTGCTCATAGTCCTTCGCCTCGAACTCTGTGGGCGGTACATCGCCGATCGGCCCCAGCAGCCGTGTCCAACGGGATGTTGAGCGTGACCGCAAAAAAGCGAGGGACGGTTCCGTCAAGAGCAAGATGCGACTATTGTTGCCGCTCGGGTTAGAACATCCTGTCGTCGTCGCCGCGATGATGAAGACCGCGCAGTCGCTAAACGTAAAGCCAAAGGTGGTGGTGAGAAGTCTTCGGGCCCCATCAATCGGGCGCCTCAACTCGCGTTCCCGCAAGCAAAGGTCGTAATGGTGCCGAGCGGGCACACGCCGGACGCCAGACAGCAGGGACGTGCTGCCACCGGCGAGACCGAGCGTCAGCTGTCCGCAGTGAAGGTTCGAATGTGGCACGGGCACACTGGAAGGATCGAACGCCGGTAGTATCATCATACCCGCATGAGTAACACTTCCCCGGGCCGTGCGCGCTCGACGCTTGCGGCACGGGCGTACACCGAGCCGGCATGGTTCCAGTCCGAGAGCGACCGGATCTTCGCGCGGATGTGGCTGGCCGTCGGCCGCGCGTCCGAGCTGGCGCAGCCAGGCGCGTTCATCACCCGCGACATTGCCGGCGCGAGCGTGATCGTGGTGCGCGGCACCGACGGCCGGCTCGCGGCGTTTCATAACGTCTGCCGCCATCGTGGCACACGCCTGTGCGTGACCGACGAAGGCACGTTCGCGGGCAGTATCCAGTGCGCGTATCACGCCTGGACGTACGGACTCGACGGCGCCTTGCTGGCCGCGCCGCAAATGGACGCCGCACCCGGGTTCGACAAGGCGCACTACCCGCTGCGCCCGGCCGCGTGCGAGACCTGGGACGGGCACCTCTTCATCAACCTGTCGGACGCGCCGCCGACGCTTGACGAACAGATCAACGGCCTGCCCGAGCGCTTTGCGCCGTACGGCATGCAGGATCTGCGAATGGTCCACCGCATCCACTATGACGTGGCGACGAACTGGAAGCTGGTGGTGCAGAACTACAACGAGTGCCTACACTGCCCGGTGATCCACCCGCTGCTGAACCGGATGCATCATTACCTCGGCGCCGAGAACATGCCGTCATCCCAGACCTACTGCGGCGGCGCGATGGGTTTCAAGGACGGGGTCGAGACGCTCAGCACCGACGGCAAGCGCCGCCGCGCGGTGCTGCCGGGCCTCGGCGAGCGCGAGCGGAACCTGGTCAACTACTTTGCGATCTACCCGAACTTCCTGCTCACTCTGCATCCCGACTACATGATGACCATCACCATCTGGCCGCAGGGTCCCGGGCGGACCCGGCTGGTGGCCGAGTGGCACTTCCATCCTGACGAGATCGCAAAGCCGGGGTTCGCCTACGAGGACGCGATCGAGTTCTGGGACCGCACCAATCGCGAAGACTGGGCCATCTCGGAGCAGTCGTATCAGGGCATCAGCTCACGCGGTTACCAGCCCGGCCCGTACTCGGCGCGCGAACAGCAACTGTGGGAATTCGATCAGTTCGTCGTGAAGAGACTCACAGGAGATTAGAAGACCAGGAGAACTAGACTGGAAAGGCGCGCTCTTGATCTCTTGAACTCCTGTTTACTTCGATCCGATCTAGCCGGCGTAGAGTTCGGGACGGCGGTGCTTCATGAAGAGCCGGCGGGCATTTGAGTCAACCGTCTTCGTCAGATTACTTTCGGCATAGACGATGTCGTCGGCGCTCTTCGCGCCTCGCGCGAGCACCTCGCCGTCGGGACCGCACACGAACGACTCACCCGCGAAGTCCAGGCAGTCCTCTTTCCCGACGCGGTTGCAGAGCACCGTGAAGTAGCCGTTCTGGAAGGCGGCAACCCGCATCTAGGCTTCGTAGAGCCCCTCGGGCCACTCGTCGACGGCGCCGGCCTGCGGCACGATCACCAGGTCCGCGCCGTCGACGGCAAGAGCTCGCATGTACTCCTGAAAGGAGCGATCGTAGCAGGTCGCCACGCCGACATTGCCGGACTTGGTCTTGAACATCGGCGCGCCCTTGTCGCCGGAAGTGTAGTGACCCTGTTCGTGGAAGCACGTTTCTCGGTGATGTGAATCATCCGGATGACGCCGAGCAGTGCACCACCAGAGGAAGGCGCCTCTTCGCTACCAGGCGCAGGTCGACGACGTTGACCGCGTGCATGTGCGCGGATTCTACTAGAATCGTCACAAGGAGACTCTCATGAAGCACTACTGCGGGTTCTCGGCGTTCATTTTCGGCGCGGTGGCGGCACTGCACCTCGTGCGCGCGGTTCAGGGATGGAACTTCACCATCGGCCCGCTCGACGTACCGGTCTGGTTATCCGGAATCGGCGCCGTCGTCGGGGCCGTCCTGAGCTTGACCGGGATTCGACTTTCGCGAGGGTAAGTCCCTGATGTCAGCGTGGATAGGGAGGCTCACGCCCGTGCGCACGGCCATGTGGCTGATCGGTCTTAGCACTGTCGCCATCGCAGCAGGGGCGCGCCTGCCGCAGACTCCAGGAGAGCCAGCGAACGCCGCGGGCCAAACACGCGCCGTGGACGCGATCAGTCTAGCGCCGGCTGCCTTGGCGCCGCCGAATCCGTTGGCCGCAATCACATCCGACCGCATTCTCGCGCATGTGTCGGCACTAGCCGCCGATCAGATGGAAGGGCGGGCGCCAGGAACGCTGGGTGAAGAACGTGCCGTGGCATATCTTGCAGACGAGTTCGCACGCATGGGTCTGCAGCCGGGAAATCCCGACGGAACCTATGTCCAGCGCGTGCCGCTCATCGGCTTCCACGGTGCGGCCACGGCCAGCTTCAACGTGAAAGGCACACGTCAGCCGCTGCAGATTCCCTCGGACCTGATTGCCGTGTCGCGGCAGGGGCTCGCGGATGTTGCGGTACAGGACTCCGACGTCGTGTTTGTGGGGTACGGCGTCGTAGCACCCGAGCTCGGGTGGGACGACTTCAAGAACGTGGACGTGCGCGGCAAGACACTCGTGATGCTGGTCGGCGATCCGCCCGTGCCGGATCCGACGAATTCTCAATCACTCGATCCAGGCACGTTCGGCGGCGCCGCCATGACGTTCTACGGTCGCTGGACCTACAAGTACGAGATTGCCGCTGCCCGGGGCGCTGCGGCGGCGATCCTTGTCCACGAAACCGGCCCGGCCGGCTATCCGTGGGACGTCGTGCAAAGCAACTACACGCGCGAGAATCTCGGGATCGATGCGCCAGGCGAGTCCACGCGGCATGCGCCGGTCGATGCCTGGATGACACTCGATCGAGCGAAGAAGCTCTTTGCTGACGCGGGGCTCGACTACGATCGCCTCAAGGGGCAAGCCGCCACTCGTACGTTTTCTCCGGTGCCGCTCAGCGCCACGGCTAGTTTCACCGTGAAGAATACCCTGCGGATCATCGCGTCTCGGAATGTGATCGCAAAGCTCGAAGGCAGTGATCCCGTGCTGAAGAACGAGTACGTGATGTACACGGCGCATTGGGATTCATTCGGCATCAACCCAGCGGCAAAGGGCGACCAGATCATGAATGGCGCGCTCGACAACGGGTCTGGAATGGCCGTCATGCTGACCATGGCCGAGGCGTTCGCGCGAATGCCGGTCCGTCCCAAGCGATCCCTTCTGTTCCTATCGCCGACGGCAGAAGAAGCCACGATGCTCGGCGCCAAATACTATGCGCAGCAGCCATTGTGGCCACTCGAGAAGACGCTCGCCGACATCAACATGGACATCATGAATTTCTGGGGGCGCACCCATGCCATCGTGTCGATCGGCAAGAGCCTGACGACGCTGGATGAGATTCTCGATGCGGAAGCGGCGAAGCAGGGCCGGGTCGTGCGTCCGGATCCGGAGCCTGAGAAAGGCTACTTCTATCGCTCCGACCATTTCGAACTCGCAAAGCAAGGCGTGCCGTCGCTTCACTTCCTGCATCCGGGCGCCGAGTATTTGGATCAACCGGCGGATTACGGGCAGCGCAAGCGCGACGAATACACCACCACCGCGTACCACAAGCCGAACGACGACGTGCGTGCGGACTGGGACCTGCGTGGGGCCGTTGAAGACGCGGTGTTGTTGTTCCGCATAGGGCTCGCGGTCTCCGAAGCCACCGCCTATCCCGAGTGGCGACCCGGCACCGAGTTCCGCGCCATTCGCGCTCAGCGGCTCGGTCGAAAGTGAGCCCGCGGCCAGTTTCGCGTCGGGGCCCAGCACCTTAGGCGTAGAATGTCTCGCATATGACCATCAAGAGATTGCTCCTGCTTGCCTCCGTTTGCCTGACGCTGTCGGCCGGCCTGGTGCTCGACGCCAGACAGGGTGGCATGGTGGCCGCGCCCGACCGCCGACCGACCGAGGGACGCGGGCCCTTCCCGACGCTGACCATCCGCAACGTGATGGTCATCGACGGCACCGGTGCGCCACCCTTCGGGCCCATGAACGTCGTTGTCGAGAACAACCGCATTGCGAGAATTACGAGCGCCGGTACGCCAGGCGTCCAGGCGCCGGCCCAGCAGCCCCCCGCCGGCGAGGTGCTCGAGGCCGCCGGCATGTATTTGATGCCCGGCTTCGTCAACCTGCACATGCACCTGGGCGACCCGGTCAAGGCGCCGGAAGCGGAATACACCTACAAGTTGTGGCTCGCGCACGGCATCACGGCCGGCCGCGGCGTGGAACTGGCGCCGCAGCCGTTCACCCTGCGGGAGAAAGCGCGCAGCGCCTCCAACGCCATCGTCGCGCCCCGGCTCTTCAACTACCAGCGGCCTGGCAGCGGCTGGACCGAAGGGCCGGTTGACTCGCCCGAGAAGGCGCGCGCCTGGGTCCGGTGGTGCGCCGCCAACGGCGTGGACGGCATGAAGCTCGTGGCGCATCCGCCCGCGATCATGGCGGCACTGCTCGACGAAGCGAAAAAACATGGCCTCGGTTCCACGGCGCATCTGGAACAGCGAGGTGTCGCGCAGATGAACGCGCTCACCGCCGCCAGACTCGGGCTGGGCGCGGTCACGCACTTCTACGGCCACTTCGAGCCGCTGCTTCGGGACTACGAGGTCCAGCCCTGGCCCGCCGAGATGAACTACAACGACGAGCAGTATCGGTTTAGCCAGGTCGCGCGTCTGTGGGACAAGATCCACCCACCCGGCAGCCAGGAGTGGACGGCGTACCTGCAGGAGCACGTGACACTTGGGACGATTTTCGACCCGACACTGACCGCCTATGCCGCCACGCGCGACGTGATGCGGATGAGAAACGCCGATTGGCACGCGAAGTACACGCTCCCGTCGCTGATGGACTTCTACGCCCCGAGCCGGGTGAACCACGGCGCGTATTACTTCGACTGGACGACCGCGGACGAGATCGCGTGGCGCAATTTTTATCAGGTCTGGTTCCGGCTCGTGAACGACTACAAGAAGATGGGCGGCCGTGTCACCGCAAGCGACGACGCGGCCTACACGTACAACACGTGGGGCTTCGGCTACATTCACGAACTGGAGCTCCTGAATGAGGCGGGGTTCCATCCGCTCGAGGTCATTCGCGGTGCGACGATGCATGGCGCCGAGGCGCTGCATGAACCGAAGGGCCTCCCGCTGCAGTTCGGGATCGTCCGCGCCGGCATGCTAGCCGACATGGTGATCGTCGACCAGAACCCGCTGCAGAACCTAAAGGTGCTCTACGGCACCGGAGCGGTCCGGCTCAACGACCAGACGGGCCGCGCCGAGCGCGTGGGCGGCGTGAAGTACACCATCAAGGACGGCATCGTCTACGATGCGAAGCGGTTGCTCGCCGACGTCGCGGCGATGGTGGAGAAGCAGAAAGCGACGGAGCGCAAGTAACGCCAGGCGCCCGGCGACCTTGACGCAGAATCTGCCACAGCCCCGCAAAAATAAAAGAGCGGGAGAATGTTGGCGTCGTGGATGAACGACCCGACCCGAAAGCGATTTAGCGCCCGACCCGCATGACCCCACGCATCGTCATCCCATGCATGGGGAACGTGCACAGAAAATCGTAGTCGCCGGGTGCCGACGGCGCGGTGAACTCGATCTTCTGGAACTCGCGGTGATTGAGCATCCTGGTAGCGACGATGATCTTGTCGTAGTCGGGCAGGAACCCGACCGCGAAGCCCATCGGTCCCAACGCCTGCGACGCCGCGGCGATCGCATCGGCGGAGTTCGGCTGGCCAATCACCAGGTTGTGCGGGGAGTAGTCTGGGTTCTCGAACCAGATCTTGACGGGCTGGCCGGCTTTGACCCGAAACGAACTGACATCGAACTTCATCTGGTCGACTACCGTGCGAATCACGACCGCGTCGGCATCAGGCATGACACGCTCACCGACGTCTGGCTTGCGCGCCGCGGTGACCTCAAACGGCTTCGCCGCATTGTGGGCCCAGAGGTGTTCCACCCGTTTGGCCGCGACCCGCGCGTGCGGTGACGGCGAGGTCAGCTGCAGCTTCAGCAGTTCGCGATTGAGCACGTTGTGCTGCTGGTGAATCCACAGGCCTTCCTGGATGTGGTGAGCATGTTCGACACGGTTGGCATCGAACTTCTGCAACCATCGCTCTGTGGCAGCAATGACCTCGGTGCTGTCGCGCTCGGACAGCTCAATTCGGGCGCGGTAGCGGACGCCGTCGACCGGGTGTTCAAGCGCCTCGAGTAGCTTCGGAATGGGCTGGTCATCGAGGGCGACGTGATCCTGCAGTGGGCGGCCCGGCACCGTGATCCGGTAGATGCGGCCGTGAGCGCTATCGCGGGCGGGATCCCTGACGTTGTGTTGCATATGTCCAATGATTGCGTTGGACCAATCGGCGATATACAACGCGCCGTCGTCGCCCACTTCCAGATCGACCGGGCGGAAGTTCGGGTCTCGTGACACCAGCAGGTCCGCCGTCTCCGTCCCGCGGACATCGCCGGTGGCGGTATCGAACGACAGGGTGTACTGCTTGATCCCCAGGAAGGCGATCACGTTGAGGATCAGGAAATTGCCCTGGTACTTCTTGGGAAAGTGCGCGCTCGAGAGGATGCCGCTGGCCGGCACCGGCCGAACGGTGTGTTGCAGCAACTTGCGCATGGCAAAGCCGCCGTCGCCAGTGGGCTTCACTTGATAGGCCGCGCCGCCCGTGGCATCAGTGGCGAACTGGTTGCCCCAGTAGTCAAAGCTGGCGCCGTGCGCGTTGGGTGAATTGGGAGCGTGAAAACTGAACTCGAACGTGCGGGGGTTGAATCGATACATGCCCGACCGATCCGACTGCTGGTTGGTCACCCACGGGGTCTCGACATTTGAAAGGTTAAAGACGCCGCGCTGATAGTAGAGAAAGCCATCCGGACCGTAGACGAAGCTGTTCGGTGAATGGTGTGTGTCGGCCGAATCCAGGGCGCCGAGAATCACAATCCGCACGTCCGCCACGTCGTCGCCATCGGTGTCTTTCAGAAAGAGCAGGTTCGGCACTGACGCGACGATCACGCCGCCGTTCCAGAACTCGAATCCGGTCGGGTTATGCACGTAGGCAAACGTAATGGCCCTGTCGGCGATGCCGTCCCGATTGTCGTCCGGGAAGATCAGTAACCGGTCGTTCATGGGCTTCATGGGAGTCCACTTCGGGTAGGTTCCCCAGGTGGCGGCCCAGAGGCGCCCCTTGGTATCGACGCTCATTTGCACCGGGTTGACCAGTTCGGGAAACCGTTCTTCCGAGGCGAACAGATTCGCCCGGAGGCCCCGTTCGAGCGTCATCTGCTTGATGGTGTCCGGGCCGCTCAAATAGGTCAGCGTGCCGGTCTTGCTGACGCCGCCCTGCTGTTGCGGGACGTCCAGGTTGCTCACCACCTTGACCGGCGGCGGCACCGTCGAGTCGTCGGGCTCGACGGTGCGGCCCTGAGCCGCTGCCCAGATGACCGCGTCGCGGTTGGCGGTCATGACGTCGAGCTGGACGAGTTCGTGCTGCAGGACGTCGCGGTTGGTCTGGCCAGCAGTGAACGCGAGACTGGCGCGTGAGCCCCAGACATCGTTGCCGTCCGTGGCCCGATACCGATTGAACCAGTGAAAATTCTTGTCGAGCACGGCGCGCTGGACCATCCCGAGCCGATCGTCGGTGACGGTCGGCGTCCGGCCCAACAACGCAGTTGCGATGACCTTCGCGATCTCGCGGTTGCCCTCATTGTTGAGGTGCACGCCGTTGATCGTCAGAGCCGCGGCGGTCGTCTCATAGAGCTGGCGCGATGCGCTGAACAGGTTGATGTACGCGACGTCGTGTTTTTGTGCGACCGCTTCCATCTGTTCCGCATAGGCGGCCAGCCGAAGGTTTTGCTCGCGGCCGTCCGGCAGGTTCGCATCCTTCAGGTCTTCGTGCGCAATGGGCGAGACCAAAACGAGGCGGGGGGCGCCCTTGCCGGAGTAGTTCTGGATTCGCGAGTGTGTGATCCAGGCTTCGAGGGCGGCTCCGAACGCCGCCGGGTCAGCGTCGAACGACTCGTTGTAGCCGAACATGGCAAGAATGACGTCGGCTTTTGACGTCGTCAGGTACTCGTCAGCGCTGGGGAACCCCTTTTCGCGCGGGCGCTTATCAATCCGGTCACCGCTGAAGCCCTGATCGCGGAACACAAGCGCGTGTTTGGGCAGTTCGGCCTGGAGATAACTTTCAAGCCAGCCGCCGTGTTGCATGCGGTCGGCCAGGCCACTCCCGATGACGACCACGTGGTCGCCGGCCTTCAACGTCTCAGAGGAACCGCAGCCCGCTGACGTCAGCGACAGCACGAATGTGCCGAGCAGGCCAAGAAGCGCGAATCGATCTCTCATCGAATTTGTCCTTCCGCCGGCGTCGCTTTTATCGGCTTGCCGGGATCCATGATTGGCGAGTCCCATCCCGACATGTCGGCCGGCCGCACCTGGCGCCGGTATCCATCAAAGCTGAATGTCACCGGATGATACGGGCCGGCGATGGACACGTCCAGATTGGCGGTGATCGCCGTCTCGACTCCGACCGCCCAGAGCACCGCGTTCACCAGCATGCGGCGGAATCCCTCATTGACGAAATCTTCAGACGCGCCGTGCGTCGTGGTGAAGACACGGGCCTGCGCTCCGTTCGGGGCGGCGTACGCGCGCGTCCATGCCACCGGGAGCTGCTCCTTGGCGGGATCGGGCGGCGCGTCCATCTGCATGCCGTTCAGCACGACCCCTCGCGCCAGGATTAGCGACCCCGGAATGGGATCGGCCCTGTATCCGCCGGACTGCACGTGCACATCGCGCACACCGCGAAGTACCGGATGTCCAGCGTGGGCCTCGACGGGCACGACCAGCGAACTCTGCTTGTGGTTCGTGCCGTAATGTCCCACCCATGTTTCGCCCAGCACCTGGCGTCCGAACCCGCCGAGATAATCCTGCCCGGCGTGATTCCACGTGTATTTGGCGTACGGCCCGTCTTTGATCTGAAATGCGTGCGTCGACGTCCGGATGCCCACGACCGGCCCTGCCCGATCGAGATAGTCCACGATGTGCTGCATCTGATTGGTGAGGAAATCTTGAAAGCGGAGGCCCACCACCATCAGGTCGGCCGTGCGTAACGCCTCCAACCCGTCCATCCGGGAACTGCCCGGCTCGATGAAGCCCTGCGCGTCCAGGGTGAAAAGAATGGTGCACGTGAAACCGAATCGGCTGGCCAACAGGCGCCCAAGCGCCGGCAGGATCTCCTCGGACCGGTACTCGTGGTCCCCGGCGATAAGGACAATATGCTTGCCGGCGCCAGGGCCCTGGGTGCCCTGATAGACCAGGCGATGCGGGTTGGTCTGTGCGGGCGGAGCGCTTCCAGCTGCCACGACGAGGCCCAACATCGTGACGCCCAGTAAGAGTCCGATCAGTCCCTGTTTCATTGACGCCTCCCAGCCCGGCTCATACTAACTCGGCAGGCCAGTTCGTCTGGCATGCCGATCGTAGCCAATCTGTAGTCAACTTCCGTACGCACTCGGGTGCGATGTCACGATTGCTCTTCTGCGTGGGCCTGGTGGCACTGCTCGCCGCGACCGGCGGTGCCCAGACGCGGGACCCGGCGGCCGTACTTGCCGACATGCGAACGGCTCTCGGAGGTGATGCGGCGCTTGACGCGGTGCAGACACCGTCAGCAAGTGGGAGCCTCATCGCCCCCCCCCCGCACGGGCCGCACCACCTTCAGGAGTTCGCCAACGGCCAGATGACCGCAGAGACACGCCTTGCCAGGTCCACAATCAACCCGAAGATGGACGCACGGCGATTCAACATCGGCAAGTAGGTGCGCGGCCTTCAAGCTCAGCGCGGTGTGCGCCTGCCGCCACGTGCCTCGCGTTTCCTCAGCAGGTCGGACCCACAGATGGCGACTCCGAGTATCCCGATTAAGCGACTGCGCCTCGACTATCGCCCGCCGGGTAGCGTGGTGGTCAGTCTGAACTCACCCGACACCACCACGACATTGTCGCCGTCGAGGATCACGGTCACCGATGCCTCGGGTGCTCCCGGGCGCAGGCGGCCCAGGCCGGTGAAGCTGGCCCAGTTCCGTGCGGTCTGCAGCATCCCGAACTCGGTCATCTCCAGCGCGACGCCGGATGCGGCCTGCGACAGTCGGAATGCCCCGACTGCTTGACGAGCACCGGCGGCCTGCGTCACATCGACGGCGATGGCGTCGGGACCTGATATCGAGCGGAGTCCAGTCCGGCGCTCGCCCGCGTTCATCGGTCGGGCGGGCATGTGTGGCGTGCGACGCAGAGCGATACCGGCGCGCTCGTCGGTGATTGCGCCGTCGGCCAGGGCAAGTCGTCCGTTGACCACCACGTAGCGGATGCCTTCGGAGGGCAGCATCGGCGTGTCGAAGGTCGCACGGTCGATAACGGTCGCCGGGTCGAAGACCACCACGTCGGCCGCCATTCCGACGCCAAGCAGACCGCGATCGACCATACCGATAGTCGCCGCCGGCAGGCCCGTCATCTTGCGCACCGCGTCTTCCCACGTCAGTGCCTGCTGCTCCCGCACGTAGCGGCCGAGCACGCGCTGGAACGTGCCGTAGTAGCGCGGATGTGCGGCATCGCGAACGACCGCTCCGCAGTCGCACGACACCGACGAGGTCGGATGCTGGAGGATCGCGACCAGGTCCGCCTCGATGCCGAAGTAGGCGATGATTCCTGGGCTCCCGCGTTCGAGCAATCGCACCACGGCCTCGCCCGCCGGCACCTGCATCTCGCGCATCACCGCCTCCAGAGTCTGGCGCCTGTCCGGCAGATAGACGTTGGCCGGCCCACCAAAGCGTTTGTCCATCGCGACTTCGGCTTCCTGCACGATGCGCGCGCGAAGCGTGGGATCCAGGAAGCGCTCCAGCATGGCGTTGCGGCCGCCGTCTTGCGCCCATGCCGGGATGGTGAACGCGACCAGACCGGTCTGACCCGCCAAATACGGATAGACATCCGCCGCGGTGTAGACGCCTCGATCGGTGGCCAGTCGCATCTGACCGGTGATGACGCCGGCACGTCCCTGCTCGTGCCCCTGCACTTTCATGTGGGTGATGAGGGGCGTGATGCCGGTCCGCGCGCCGATGTCGATGGTCTCGGCCATGCCGGCCAGCGAACTGAAGCCCGATTCCGGCGTCACCCTGTCGTGGTTGGCGAAGTACGTTCTCGACGATCGCGCGACGTCGAGGACCCTGACGACGTCCTCGGTCTGCGCGTAGTAGGCGGGCTTGTAGTCGAGGCCGGCGGACACGCCCCAGGCCCCGGCCGTCAGGCCGGCGGCGACGAGGCCGCGCATGCGCTCCACGTCCGCCGCCGTCGGGCGCCGGTCGGACTGGCCGACCACCTGAGTCCACACGCTGTTGAATCCGATGTTGGCGCCGACGTTGACCGCCAGGCCACGCTCGGTCGCCGACTTCAGCTGGGCGCCCAGGTCGAGCGGACCCGAGCCGTCTGCGTTGAGGATCTCGGTGGTCACACCCTGCGTGAGCATGTTCGCAGCCGTTGTCAGTCCGTCGGGTGTGGCGTGGCTGTGGATGTTGATGAACCCCGGCGCGACGAACAGTCCGCGCGCGTCGATCTCGCGCTCCGCACGGGCATCGCCCAGATCGCCGACCCGCGCGATCCACCCGCTTGCGATGGCCACGTCCGCGCGGTCGCGCGGGGCTCCCGTGCCATCGACCACGGTGCCGCCGCGGATGATCAGGTCGAAACGCTCCCGCGCCGGCTGGCGCACGAGGACGTTGTGGCTGCTCCCGGAATCGAGCCGCAGGCGCGCCACCGCGCCGTCGCGCGACTCGAAGGTCACGAGCGTATCGCCGAATGCGAACGTCTGACCGCCTCGATATTCGAGCGTCTCCGGTCTCGCATCAGCGCGCGTGAGCGTGAGTATCTGACCTTGTGCGGCGATGGTCACCGTCGCCGACCGTCCGCGCCCACGTCCAGAATAGACACCCGCGTAGGCGCTGGCGTCGCCGGAGAATGGACGTGATCGATTCGGGGCCAGACCCAGCACGGCATCGGCAATCTCCCGGGCGATGCCGCGCGGTCCCACAGGACCCGCCGTGTTGAGCAACACGACGATCACCAGGTCGTCGCCTGGGAAGTACTGGGACTCGGAAAGAAAGCCGTTGATGCCGCCGCCATGTGCGATGGCGCGCCGGCCACCGATGTCCGCCAGGCCGATCCCGAGGCCGTACCGATGCGCCGTGCCGTCATTGAGAACGCCCGGCGTGGTCATGGCCGCGTAGGAGGCAGGCGACAGCAAGGCGCCCCCGTGCAGGGCTCGATTCCACGCCACGAGGTCCGCGGTGTTCGAGCAGAGCGATCCCGCAGCAAAGGGCCAGTCGTGATCGAGAAAGTTTTTGTGCACGAGCACTCCGGCCTCGGTGTCATAGCCGTGGGCGTGATTCTTCCTGATCTTTTTTTCGCTGCAGTAGTAAGAGTTCTTCATGCCTACGCGGTCAAACAGACGCTGCTGAACGAACGCCGCATACGACAGGCCCGACGCCTTTTCGATGACGAGGCCGAGCAGGAAGAATGCGGAGTTGTTGTAGATCTGCTCCTCACCCGGCACGAAATCAAAGAGCTGGCCGCTGAACATCTTCACGAGGTCGCCGCGGGGCCGATCGAGCAGCTGGAATTCCCGAAACTCGGCGAGCTCGGTATAGCTCTTGATGCCCGAGGTGTGATCGAGTAGCCGCCTCAGCGTGATCCGATGTCCTTGGGTGGGATAGTCGGGCAGGAATCTGGTCACCTCGTCATCGAGCGAGAGCTTGCCGTCCTGCTGGAGAAGCAGGATGCCGGCGGCTGTGAATTGTTTGGTCACAGACCCGATCTCGTAGGTGGCTCCCGGCGGCGTCGGCACGTCCAGTTCGAGGTCGGCCAGGCCGTACCCCTTCATGAGGATCGTCTTGCCGCCCTTCACGACGGCCACTGACGCTCCAGCCACCTTGCCTGCGGCGATGGGCGCGTTGACGATGGCGTCGATCCGCAGTGACAGGCTGGCCTGTCCGAAGACAGCGCCGCTGTTGACGAGAATGACGAGTACGGCCGACAGCGCGAAGTGATGTCTGTTCATGTGATGACTCCCGTATTACCGCCAGCGATGCAAACGATGCAAACGATGCAAACGACGAATGCGGGCGAGGGTA
Source organism: Acidobacteriota bacterium (assembly GCA_005799825.1). Lineage (GTDB taxonomy): Bacteria > Acidobacteriota > Vicinamibacteria > Vicinamibacterales > SCN-69-37 > SYFT01. The sequence goes on from SYFT01000041.1 coordinate 20,886, forward strand.
TCATCGTTCATCGGCCTGCAATCACTCCTGCGTCGACCCGTTTCTGCTGTGGCCATCCAAAATAAAACGAGCGCGGAAGGTGTCCCCTCCGCGCCCGTTCAAGTACCCGATTCCACACTGACGATCCCTCGCTCGGCCTTGCGGAACAGGCCGAGCTACGTACGTCTCTAGCCGCGACGTTCGCCCTACTCCCCTTCGTCGCGGAATATGTAGTCCGCATCCGTGAGGTCGTCCATCTCACGCTGCAACTCCAGTTCTTCCGGTGACGGCGGCGGCGGTGGCGGCGGTTCGTCCGCGGCGACGCGCACTCGACGATACACGTCGAAGCCGGTGCCGGCCGGAATGAGACGGCCCATGGTCACGTTTTCCTTCAGGCCACGCAAGTAGTCCACCTTGCCTGAGATCGATGCCTCGGTGAGGACGCGCGTGGTTTCCTGGAACGATGCAGCCGAGATGAACGAATCCGTCGAGAGCGACGCCTTCGTGATCCCGAGCAGCAGCGGCCGGCCCTTTGCCGGCTGCAGCCCGAGCGTGAGCACACGCTCGTTCTCTTCCTGGAACCGCACCTTCTCCACCTGCTCGTCGATCAGGAACTCGGTCTCGCCCACATCCTCAACCTTCACCCATCGCATCATCTGGCGAACGATGACGTCGATGTG
>SYFT01000042.1 GCA_005799825.1 Acidobacteriota bacterium
AGTCGTACGCGCACACCTGAGTCGCGACCTGCGCGGCTACCGGACGTGGCCGGCCCGTCGCCACGCGCTTGCGAGGGCGGCGGCGGGGCACCTGCAAGCCCGCCGGCCGCCACAGCCGATGCGCGCGGTCCGGACTCATCACATGGCACACCGCTCCAGAAACACGTAAATGCGCCGATACCCACACCGCGGCTACTGGTGTGCCAGCGCGCACATCACGGCCAGCGCCAGCGCGTCCTTCACCATCAGGCGAGACTGATAGCCCACCGTGGACGGGGCGATCGACAGCAACGCGCATGCGCGACGCGCGGACCAGCCCCGCGACACGATGTGCGCGACCAGGTCCCGACGCGCCCGTGCGCTCACCATTGTTTTCGGAACACCTTTTTCAGGACGTCTGGGTCCACCGTTAAGTCAGCGACGAGCTTCTTGAGGGTCCATTTTCGTGCTCGAGCTGACGCAGAGGTGTGACGTCGACCGCCTCGAGCGTCCCAAAACGTTTGAGCTACCCGTAGATGGATTTGTCGTGCACGCCGTGTGTCTTCGCCACCTTCAGAGCGGGCTTCTGATCGGCCTCCCGGAGAATTCGCACCATCTGGTCTTCGGTAAATCGTGACTTCTTCCTGACTCTCTCATTTCCCGGGGGCGCTATTTTGTCAGGTCTCAACTAGTCTGGAAAACGCCTAGCAGGGTAGCTCAACACGAACAGAAACAAAGGCTGCAATCGATTCTGGTCGCCGAAAAGATCAGTGTCACCGACGGCCGATTTGGAACCGCTGTAACCTGTTTGGCTTTCAACCAGTCAGCTGGATTCTTCGACAAAAAAGAGAGGAGTGGCGTCCCCACCGGGATTCGAACCCGGGTCTTGGCCTTGAAAGGGCCACGTCCTAGGCCTCTGGACGATGGGGACCCAAGAGGCACATCTCAGCGCCATACTGTACCACGATGTCGATGCGCAGCATGTGGCGAATAGTCTCGTTGGTCCTTCTGGCCCTCAACCTGGCCCTCAACGCAGTCGCCTGCACCGGGGGAGGCGCGGCTGCCGCGTCCACCACACCCACTCCGACGACGCCCACGCCCCAGGCGCCGCCGTTCTCGGGCACGATCTTTATCGATGCTGACATCATCACGGCGGCAGACCCGACGACTTTCGCGTCGATCACGCCCAGCGGCCAGGGACTGCGCTCCATGTTCGACCGTCGCGTGGCGGCATTCATCCAAGTCCAGGCCTACCTGTTTAACGTGGTCTTCAGCGACGGTCTGGCCACCGAAGTTCAGGTCAATCCGGAATTCGGAAGTGTTGACGCCGCGCGCATACAGGCCGAGAAGTACGCGATCGTGATCGGACGCCTGCCACGGGCGCTGCGGGTGTGGGTGGCCACCGTCTGGATCCATCAGGGCGTGCAGCCCTTCGGCGGCGGCAACAACAACCTGCTGATCCACGTAGGACAGGGCGACCTCTATATTGCCGCCGGGATCCTCGAAGAGACGTTTGTGCATGAAGCCGCACACACCTCGCTCGATGCGGCCCACGCCGTTTCGGCCGGATGGCTCTCGGCCCAGGCCAAAGATGTCAACTTCATCTCTACGTATGCCCGCGATAACCCCACGCGTGAAGACGTGGCCGAGAGCGTCCTGCCCTGGCTCGCCGTGCGTTACCGGGCGAGCCGGATCACGCCGGCGCTGGCCGCCACCATCCAGCAGTTCATCCCCAATCGTCTGGCGTATTTTGATTCCCTCGGGCTGGCGATGCTGCCGGTTTCATAGAGAGTGTCGCTGCCAACACAGCCGCTGCGTGTGGCATTCTTAGTGCCGCATGAAGATATCTGTACGATTCCGTGCTCCAGCATATCTAGGCCGACGTCGTCCGACTCCTGCCCGAGCAGGCAGTGGCCGACGCACGTGATGCCCTGCGCACGCACGGAGCCGATCACGACATCGTCTACATCTACGTAATCGACAGTGCGAAACGGCTGACCGGTGTTGTGCCGACGCGCGCACTCCTCGCCTCGCGACTCGAACGGCGGTGGTCATCCCCGACTGGGCCACGGTGCTTGTTGTCGCCAACTATTTCGTCACCCAGCAATTTCTGGCGTTCCCGGTCGTGTCGTCGAGTGGCGAGCTGATAGGCCAGGTGGACGTGCGCGTGTTCACCGACGAAGTCGTGGGGCACGCAAAGCGTTCGTTTGACGACATCTCTCAGATCATCGGCGTCCACGCCACGCAGGGCCGCACGGTGTGGCTGGGATTCCACGACCGCTTCCCTTGGCTGCTCACCAATGTGACCGGGGGGGGCTGCTGCTGCCGACGATGCTGCACGCTGGTAAACTTGACCCGAAGATTGCGGCCGGACCAATCGTGCTGGCCGTCGCGGATGTGTGCGCGGTGCTGATTTACTTCAACCTGGCGGCGTTGTTTGTATGAAAATTGAACCTTTTTTGCTCGAACGGTGGATGACGCGGCACGAGACCCACGTCAAGTACGACATTGCAGAAAGCGGGATCCTGCCGCTCTCCACACACGACCTCCTGCAATTTGAGCCGGAGGGCACGCGGGCGGCCACGCTCGAAGCCCTGCTGCAATTGCCGCTCGGATACAGCGAAGCGTGCGGCACGGTAGCGCTGCGGTCGGCGCTTGCGGCGACCTACCAGTTGGTAGCGGCTGACCAGATTTTGGTCACGACAGGCGCGATCGAAGCCAACTATCTTCTCTTTCAGGTACTGCTCGACGCCGGCGACCACGTCATCGCACCGTATCCCGCGTATCAGCAGCTCTACTCCGTGCCGCGGGCCATCGGGTGTGAGGTGTCATTGTGGGAGGTGGGGCCTGAAACCGACTATCGCTACGACGTTGATGCGCTCGAGCGACTGCTGACACCCAGGACCAAGCTGATCGTCGTCAACACGCCGCACAACCCGACAGGCGCGATGTTGTCGCCTGCTGACGCCGCGCGTGTCTACGCGCTCGCCGAATCCGTGGGCGCGTGGGTGATTGGCGATGAGGCGTATCGGTGGTTGAGCGTACCGGGGGGCGATCCGTTCGCGCCGCCCGCGGTGGATATGGGCGCGCGCGGCATCAGCGTCGGTACGTTGTCGAAGCCGTACGGCCTACCCGGCCTGCGCATTGGCTGGATGGCGGGACCGCGCGACGTCATCGAACGATGCTGGGGGATGCGCGACTACATCACGCTCAGTCCCGGCAAACTCAACGATGCCCTAGCGTGCCTGGCTCTGCGCCATCACGACAAGATCGTCGAGCGGAATCGTGTCATCATCACGGCTAACTTGGCAGCGGCATCGGCCTGGATTGAGTCGCGCCAGGACATGTTGTCGTGGACTGCACCCCGCGGCGGCCTGCTCGGGTTGCTTAAATACAACCTGCCGGTGGATTCGTTGACGCTCGCTGACACGCTGGCCACCGAGTACAGCGTGATGCTGGCGCCAGGGTCCGCCTTCGGCTACGAGCAGCACCTGCGGCTGGGCATCGGCCAGCGCCCCGATATGTTTGCGAGGGGCCTTGCCGAGGCGGGTCGCGCGCTTGACCGGTTTCGGGCGTCCTCATAGCGCGCGCTGGCCACATACGATGCGTACTCTCTGTAGCGCTCTCGCCGTTGTTGCCCTGGTGGCACTCACCGCCGCCTGTGGCACTGCCACGCCCGCGCCCGACGCGGTGACGTTTAATAAAGACATCGCGCCGATTATGTTTACGAACTGCGCGTCCTGTCATCGCCCGGGCGGCGTGGCGCCGTTTTCACTCCTGACCTATGCCGAGGCGGCGGAACATGCCGATGTCATAGCGAAGGCGACGCGCGAAGGACACATGCCACCCTGGTTGCCGGCGCCGGGGCAGTATCCCATCGTCGGCGACCGGCGACTGCGGGCGGAGCAGGTGGCGGTCATTCAGCGTTGGGTGAAGGAGGGCGCGACCGAGGGCCGCGCAGCGGACAGACCGGCGACGCCGGCTTTTGCTGATGGTTGGGAACAGGGAACGCCCGATCTGGTCCTGACCACCGACAAGCCGTTCGAGATTCGCGTTGGGGCCGACGACGTCTATCGCAACCTGGTGTTCCGGACCTCGATCACCGAAGGCGTGTACGTTCGCGCCGTGGAGCTGAAGACAAACAATGCGACCGTGCACCACGCGGTGATTCGTGTGGACCGCACGTCTGCCTCGCGGCGGCGTGACGGCGCGGACGGCCGGCCAGGGTTTGATGGCATGGCCCTCAGCGTGCTTGACCCCGACGGGCAGTTCATCGGCTGGTCCCCGGGGCGGGGGCCGATCGTGTCGCCCGCCACCATGCCCTGGCGGCTGGAGCGCGGTGCCGACGTCGTGGTGGAACTGCACGTCATCAAGTCGGATAAGGCGTCGATGTTGCAGCCCACGATCGGCCTGTTCCTGACCCCCACGCCGCCCGTGCAGCGGCCGGTGACCGTTCGGTTGGAATCACAAATCATCGATATTCCCGCTGGCCAGAGCAACTACCTCGTGACCGATACCTATGAACTTCCGGTGGCTGTGGACCTGTTGGGTGTCTATCCGCATGCCCATTTCCTCGGCAAGGAGGTGCGGGCGTTCGCCACGCTGCCCGACGGTTCGGTCAAGTCGCTGCTGCACATCGAAGATTGGGACTTTCACTGGCAGCAGGAATATCGCTATGTCTCGCCCATTTCGCTGCCGCGTGGCACGAAGGTCAGCATGCGGTTTACCTTCGACAACTCTGCGACGAACACACACAATCCGAACGTCCCGCCCAAACGAGTGCAGGGGGGATCGAGAGCCACCGATGAAATGGCCAAACTGGGGCTGCAAGTGCTGACGCAGTCTCCGGCCGATGCGGTGCGTCTGGTGCAGGAGTTCGAGCGGCGGTACAAGCAGGCCGAGGTGGATCTGGGAGAAATCCGCGTGCGCGCCGAGCCCGCCAACGTCGATTATCTCGGGCTTCTGGGAGGAGCCTACGTAGAGGTTGAGCGGTTTGCCGAGGGCGTGGCGCGGCTCGACGCGGCGGTTCGTCTGGGCGACCGCACGGCGTCCACTCGCAACTACCTCGGCGCGGCGATGATGGCTCAGGGCCGGACCGCTGCTGCGGTCGAGCACTTCCGCCAGGCGGCTGCGCTCGCGCCTACAGACGAAGTGATGCACTTCAACCTCGGGACCGCGCTCGGTGCCCTCAATCGAGTGGCGGAAGCAGAAGCCGCATTCCGGCGTTCAATCGCGGTGAATCCCGACTACGGAGATGCGCACGTGAATCTCGCGGCGCTGCTGCTTGCAGGAGGCCGCACTAAAGAGGCGATTCCGCACTTCGAGCGGGCGGTGGCGCTCAGCCCGGACTCGGCAGGGATGCACAGCAATCTGGGTGGCGCGCTGGCTTCCGCCGGGCGCTATTCCGAAGCGATGGTCGAGGTCAGGCGCGCGCTCGACCTGGACCCCAGCCACGGCCCAGCACTCGACAATCTACGGGGCCTGCAGCGGATTGGCGTCCGCTGACGGTGGCAGTGCCGTGATGGTCGGCGGCTAAACGGACAAAATGTGGTGGGCCGCGCTGGAATCGAACCAGCGACCCTCTGGTTAAAAGCCAGGTGCTCTACCCCTGAGCTAGCGGCCCCCACAGACCGTGATTGTATCGCTGATTCAGAGAATTCCCATGCCGAGTGCGGACAACGCGAGTTCGACGGCGAGTCTGGCCGTCTGGTTCTGCGTGTCGAGAATGGGGTTGACCTCGACTAGGTCGAGGGCCGTCATCTTGCCCGAGTCGGCGATCATCTCCATCACCATGTGGGCCTCGCGGTAGGACAGGCCGCCCTTGACCGGCGTGCCCACACCCGGAGCGATGGCCGGATCGCACGCGTCAAGATCGAACGACACGTGCAGGCCCGTGGTGCCGGCGGTGGCGAGGTCGAGCGCGCGTTTCATGACCACGGCGATGCCGTGCTGATCGATGTCCTTCATCGTGAAGACATGCACTTTCGCAGCACGGATTTGTGCCTTTTCGGCCTCGTCCAGGTTGCGGATGCCAATCAGCACCACGTGCTCGGCCTTGACCTTGGGCGAGCGCAGACCGATTCCGGCCAGTTCCGCCGGTTCGGTGCCGACGAGCGCGGCCAGTGGCATACCGTGCACGTTGCCCGACGAGGTCGTGGCTGGTGTGTTCATGTCGCCATGAGCATCGATCCACAACACGCCCAACTGGCCGCCGCCCTCCACCGCGAAGTCCGCGGAGGCGCCAACCGACCCGGCGGCCACGGAATGGTCGCCGCCGATCACAATCGGCAGCGCGCCATCGGCGAGCGACTGCCGCGTCTGCTGGTAGACGCGCTGGCACACCTTGGCGATGTTATTGATGTAGCGCTTGCTCGGGTCGCGCGCCACCTGCGTCTCCGGGATCGGCGTCGTCAGATCGCCCTTGTCGGTCACTGTGCAGCCCATAGCGGCCAGACGTTCGCCCAGGCCGGCGATGCGGACAGCCGAGGGCCCCATGTCCACGCCGCGGCGGCCGCCGCCCAGGTCGAGTGGGACGCCAATGATGTGTACGTGTCGTGGAGCCACGGTGATTACCGGCCTTTGTAGGTGAGCGAAATGCCTTCGCCCGACGGCGAAATGATGGTGGACCAGGCGCCGGGTGCGGCGCCAATTGCATCGAAAAAATCGCCCATCTCTTCGCGTTTATTCACCACGTTGTGTGCCAGGAACACGCCGCCTGTTTCAAGTGAGGGGAACGTGAGATCAAAAAACGCCTTGTAGTCCTTTTTCCATGCGTCGAGGAAGACTATGTCAAACGTGCCCTGCAGCTTCGGGATTTCGACAAACGCGTCGCCGGCAATCACCTGCACGATGTCCGACAGGCCGGCGCGGGCGATATTGGCGGCCGCCTCCCGGGCACGCACCGGGTCGTACTCGATGGTCACAAGCCGGCCGCCAGTCTGGCGCAGGCCCTGGCCAATCCAGAGTCCGGAATAGCCACTCGCGCCGCCGATTTCTAGGGCACGCCGGGTGCCGCGCGTCGCCACCAGCACGCGCAAAAAACGCCCGTCTTCTTCGGACACGGCGAGCTGTCCGGCGTCGTTGGCCTTGATCTCCGCGAGCAACGCGGTCAGGTCTGTGGGGGCCGTGGCCGAGGGCGCCTGGGGTGGCTGAGCCGAGGGGGCAGGGGGGCCACACGAGGCGGCCGCCAGGCAGATCTGGGCCAGCACTGCGAACGTCAGTGCTGGTCTGCACGGAAAAAACAGCATGCGATCAGGGATTCTACCCCGACTGGTGTTACGATACGAACGCCGTTATCCCCCTGCCGGGCGAGCACTTGGCTCGCTCTGGCATGCGACCTAACTTACCTCGGAGGCCGCGTGTCGCCCATTCTGATCCGTCCCGTTCGAGAGCAACTAGAACATGATCGTCTGATCCGATTCCTGCAGCTGAAGTATCAGAAAAAATTTGAAGTGCTGATCAATGCCGGCGAGGGCCAAGCGGCGCCGGTGAAGCTGGCCGGTCCAGCCCCGTTCTTCCCGGATCTAGTTCTGCTGTCAGCGTCGAAGATTGCCGGGTTGGTAGAGGTGGAGACGGGCGAGTCCACCAACAATCTGGAGGCTCTGGCGCAGTGGCAACATTTTGGCCGCGCGCGGGTGCCGTTCCATCTGTATGTGCCGGTGCTGATGTTTGATGCGGCACGTCGTTTTTGCGATGCCCACAAAGTGAGCGTCACTGAAATCTGGACGTACCGGTCGCTCTACGACGGTTTTGATTTGGTGCGCGTGTTCCACAATCCGTCGGCGGTAGCCCACGCTCCGAAGAACTCATCGGTCGTGGGCAAGTTGCTGCCCCCGGTGGTCTCTACGCGAGTGGAGCCCGAACGCGACCAGACGCAGGAGATGGCCAACCTTGTGGAATTGGCCAACCGCACGTTCAAGGCGGCTGCGGGCAAGTCTGCGGCCGCCGCGGCGGCCGCCAAGGCGGCAGCGGCGCAAGCCCGTGCGGCCAACAAGGCGGCGGCCAAGGCCGCTTCCGCAGCCAAAGCCGCACCGGTTGTAGCCGCCGTGGTCGCGCCGAACTTGGTCATCGCAGCGCCGGTCAAACCAGTCGGGGCCGGGACTCCCGCGACCAAGGCTCCAGGGCCGTTGACCAAGGCACCAGCACGCGGGCCAGCGGCCATGAAGCCTGCCGCCAAGTCGGCGACCACGAAGGCCGCTAAACCTGCCGCCAAGGTCCCGAAGCCGAAGCCGACGGCTAAGTCCGCTAGGAAAGCTGTCGCGAAGCTGCAGAAGGCCAAGAAGGCGCCCGCGGCAGCCAAGCCGAAGACCGCCTCGAAGACCGCCTCGAAGGCCGCTGGCAGGAAGAAGAGGTAAGTCGGCTGCCGTTTATTCGCTACGCCCGCGACAAACGCGGCTACGAACACACCTATGTGATGCACGGGTATCGCGCAGGGCAGAGTGCGGGCCGGGCCCGTGTGCTGTACCTCTTCCGGTCGCCGCCTAATGTGCAAATCGGCCGCAAGTCGCTTGATGCCGAGGTGCGCGAGGCGCTGGAGCACACCCATCCAGATATTTCGTTTGATTGGGTGGGGTTGTTGCGCGAGCCGATGCCACCCGCGCGTCCTGATCCGCGCGACCGTGGTCCACGACAGCGGTCACAGAATCGCCGCGGTCGTCCGGCCGGCCGCGAGCGCGAAGACGCCGCGCCGGTGGCTGCGCCACCGATGGAAATCCTGGATGAGTCGGTGCTGGGCCAGACACTGGGCGCGGCCGCGGCGTCGGTTCTTCGGGCTCGGTTTGCCGACCTCACCCATCGGATCGCGCGCCGGTCGCGCACCCCGGAGGAGCGCGACCGTTTGCTTGAGACCGCGCAGCGTCTGAACCCGGACCAGTGGGCCGACGAGGCCGCGATTCGTGCCAGCACGACCGACATCGATGCCAGGTGGGAGGCGGTGGCCGCGGAGCTTCCCAGGCGCCGTCGCGGCCGGCGCGGCGGAAAACCCCGCGAAGACGCCGAGCCGGGCACCGGAGCAAACCAGACGGACGCCGCCGATGTCATACTTAGGCAACAAGATGACTCCCATGAACCAGAGACCCAAGACCCTCCGGGTCTGGCTGATCTTTCCAGCCCTTCTGACCGCAGTGACGATCAGCGGCCAGCAGCCACCGCCTCAGACGGCGTCGCCGCAGCCCACGACTCGGAGGCCGACATTCGTTAGCCAGGTCGACCTTGTCACGCTCGACGTGATTCCGCGCGACAAACGCGGCCAGTTCATTCCCGACTTGAAGATGAAGGACTTCGTGGTCCTGGAAGACGGGGTCGAACAGTCGGTCGGTGACTATCGTTTGGTCTACGGCGGGCGCGAACTGTCAGTGGAAGTGCTCAGTGCGCCGACGGCCGCGCCCGAAGGCATGATCCTGCCGCCCACCATGCCCCCCTCAGACGTCGCGGGCCGGGTTTTCATCATTTTTATTGACGACCTGCACCTGCAGGCTGGGGACTCGCCGCGCGTGCGCAGCCTTCTGACCCAGATCACCAACACCCTGGTGCACGATGGCGACTTATTTTCGGTCGTGTCCACGGGCCCGTCTTCGATCGAAGTGCAGCAGACCTACGACCGCGGTCGCCTGACCGAGTCCATCAAGAAAGTCATGGGCGCCGGCATGTCGCCCGAAGACATCCTGCTGGCGCCGTCGTCGACCGCAGGGCCGCAGGAACTGCGGCATCGCGTGCACGTGGCATTTTCCACCGCGTATGATCTGCTGAAACAGCTCGAGCGGGTCAATAACCGCCGGAAGGCGTTTATCTACCTGAGCTCCGGATACGACTTCAACCCGTTCACCGAGTCGCGCTGGAAACAGGAGCAGGAGCGCTACGCCGTCCCGCAGCGCGATGCGGGCGGCAGTGTGCCGCTCGAGACCGGCATCACGTCGCGTGAGCGCGACGGGATGAACCCCTTCGAAACGGGGAGCCAGGCATTTGCCGTGGCGGATCTGGTGTCGCAGTTGGCCGAACTGACACGGGCCGCCAACCGGGCGAATGCCACGTTCTACACCATCGACCCGCGCGGGCTGATCGCCGGTCCCGATATTAACCAGAACTTCACCACCACCGAGTGGCGCAACTACGTCACCACGTCGGTGGATTCCCTGCGGACCATCGCGGACCTGACGGGCGGGTTCTGCATCTGCAACTCCAACGATTTCAAGAAGGGGCTGGCGAGAATCGACGCCGAAACCTCCGATTACTACATCCTCAGCTACTACTCGAAGAACCCTGACCCGATGCGCCGGGTCCGGAAAATTGAGATCAAAGTGAAGCGCGAGGGCGTCGACGTCACCCACCGGTCGGATTGGACGCTGCCGTTCTCGCGGCGGAAATAGCAAAGTCTGCTTGATTTACCTGATTTAACGGTCCTGTAACGCGCCCGTGCGTCCGGCGTCACAGGCCGTACTGGTATAATTCGAGCGCCTGAGGTCGTGGGGACGGTTCTATGGACTGGAGATCAAAGATGAAGTTTGTGAGGAAGTCGACGCTGTTTCTCGGCGTTGCGCTGTGTGCGGCGCTTGTCGTTGCGGAATCTGCTTCGGCGCAGACCGTGACGACCGGTGCTCTGTCAGGCTCGGTTGTGGACGCGCAGGGCGGAGTGTTGCCGGGCGCCACCGTCGTGGCCATCTACCGGCCGACCGGCAGGACGTACGAAGGCGTCACCATGTCGGACGGCAAGTACATTCTGCAGAACGTGCAGGTGGGCGGTCCATACACCGTCACCGTGACCATGTCGGGCTTCCGCAAGAAGGAAGAAAGCGGCATCGTCGTGAATCTCGGCGAAGAGCGTCGGGTGCCCTTCAAGCTCGACCTGGGGTCCGTGTCTGAGGCCGTGACGGTTGTTGGTGAAGCGGCGTCCATCGACGTCACGCGCGCCGGCGCCGCTGCGAATATCGCGGGGGAAGTTAAGGAAGCGCTGCCGACGATTTCGCGCAGCCTGCTGGATATCGTCCGCATCAATCCCTACTTCTCGGCCATCACCACCAACAACTCCGTGACCGCGGTGTCGGTGGCCGGCCGCAACGCGCGCTACAACAGCATTCAGATTGACGGCGCGGTGTTCAACGACCTATTCGGCCTGGCCGACACGGGCACGCCGGGCGGCCAGACGGAGGCGCAGCCCATCAGCATCGACGCCATTGCTCAGATTCAGCTCGTCGTGTCGCCGTACGATGTGCGGCAGGGCGGCTTCTCGGGTGGCGGCATCAACGCGGTGACCAAGAGCGGCGCCAACAACTTCAGCGGCACCGGCTTCTTCTTCGGCCGCGACCAGGACTGGGTGGGCAAGGGCATCACCGATACCAAGATCGCCACGTTCAGCGACAAGCAGGGCGGCTTCAGCGCCGGCGGTCCCATCAAGCGGGGCAAGGCCTTCTTCTTCGCCAACGCCGACTGGGGCCGCAAGACGACGCCCACCGGGTTTTGTATTTCGGGCTGCGGGCAGCCTTTCCGAGGAGCGGAGGCGGACGTCGCGTCGTTTTTCAGCATCCTGAACACGAAGTACGGCTATGCGATTGACGGCGCTTCTGACGAATTCAGCCGCACCACCAACTCGGACAAGTATTTGGGGAAGATGGACATCAACCTCTCGTCCAATCACCGCCTCACGCTGCGCAACAACTACGTGAACGCGCTTAATGACATCGGGGGCACGGGCACAACGAGCTACGTCACGCCGGACGGGTTCTACCGGATTCGCAACCAGTCGAACGGACTGGTGGCCCAGCTGAATTCGACGTTCGGCAACGCCGTCAACGAGTTCCGGATCGCCTACACGCGTGTGCGCGACCGCCGGGCAGGACAGAATTTTGAGAGCAAGCCGTTTCCGCGCGTCACCGTACGGCTGGCGAGCGGCATCCAGATCACGGTGGGCCGCGAGAACTTCTCAACGGCCAACGAGCTGGATCAGGACATCATCGAACTGCACGATGACTACACAGTCCTAAAGGGGCGCCACACGATTACGCTCGGCACCCACAACGAGTTCTTCCAGTTCAGGAACCTGTTCATCCGCGACAACTTCGGCACCTACACCTTCAACAGTCTCGCCTTCTTCGACCAGGGGCTGGCGCAGCAGTTCGACCACAGCTACCCGACCAACCCGGGAAAGGCCGCCTCCGAGTTCGGCGTGCGCACGCTGGGCTTCTACGTCGGCGACCAGTGGCGCTGGCGCCCGAACGTGACTTTGACCATGGGGGCGCGTGTGGATGTGCCGATGTTCCCCGACAAGCCGACGGCCAACCCGGTGGCTGTGGCGAACTTCGGGTTCGCGACCGACACCACGCCGTCGGGCGTGCGCTACTCGCCGCGCATCGGTTTCAACTGGGATCTCGAAGGCGACGGTTCCAGGCAAATTCGGGGCGGTGTGGGCATGTTCTCCGGTCGCACACCGTATGTGTGGCTGTCGAACCAGTACGGCAACACCGGCATCGAGTTCCAGCGCATCGGTGCGTCGAACAACAGTGCCAGCCGCATCCCCTTCGTCGCCAATGCGTCGGGGCAGCCCACGACGGTTGTTGGCGCATCGGGCTCGTCGTTCACAAACGAGATCGATCTGATCGATCCCAACTACAAATACCCGACGTTGCTGCGCGGCAACCTCGCCTACGAGACCAAGCTGCCGGGCGGCCTGGTGGCGTCGGGCGAGTTCCTGTTCACCAAGAACATCCAGGACGTCAAGTACCAGAACCTGAATCGCGACCTGCAGTCGGGCTCGCAGAGCCTCGACGGTCGCCCGATCTTCACGCGCGACATCACGACGCTGAGCGACGTCATCTTCCTCACGAACTCGAGTAAGGGACACACGTGGAGCGGCATCGTGGAACTGCGCAAGCCGTTCCGCAACGGGTTCTTCTTCAACTCGTCGTACCTCTACGGCGAGTCGAAGGCGACGATGGAAGGCACGTCGAGCCAGGCCGCCTCCAACTGGGGCAACGTGCTCAACCCGGGCGACCCGAACAATCCACCGGTGGGCACTTCGGTCTACGACCCTGGTCATCGCGTCAACTTCTCGGCGTCGTACGAGATGGGACTGCTCGGTGGCGCCACCGGCACGGCGTCGGTGTATTACTCGGGCCAGTCGGGCCGGCCCTTCACGTTGACGTACTTCGGCGACGTGAACGGTGATGGCCGCACCAGCAATGACCTGCTCTACATCCCGGCCTCAGCGTCGGAAGTGGCATTCACCGGCGGCACCTACCAGCAGTTGGTGAACTTCCTCCAAGAGGACAGCTGCCTGGCCGATTTCATCGGCAAGATCATTCCGCGCAACGCCTGCCGCGCGCCATGGTCGAACCAGCTCGATTTCCGCTACAGCGTCGCGCTGCCGTTCCAGCGCGTCAAGGCGGAGGTCTCGCTCGACATCATCAACGTGCTGAACCTCATCGACTCCAAGCGCGGCATCCAGGAGTACGCCACGTTCAACGCGATCGCTCCGGTCACGCCGGTGCTGACTTCGGGACAGGTCACCGGATACAACATCGCGTTCCTGACGGGGTCAAGCTTCCGCAAGTGGCAGCGCGACGACCTGCGCTCGCGCTGGCAGATGCAGCTCGGCGGACGGCTCCGGTTCTAACGCCGCACACGGCTAAAGACGTGAACGCCCCGGTCAGCATTGCTGGCCGGGGTTTTTTTTGTGGTGTGAACGTCGCCCGAGCTACGGACGGAGCGCGCTCTTGACCCTAGCCACGGCTTCGGTCAAATAGTGCGCATCCATTTCGATGCCGACGACATTGAGGCCGAGGCGGCCGGCCGCAATTGCGGTGTTGCCCAGGCCGAGGAAGGGGTCCATGACCGTGGTGAGGCGAGAGATGCCGTGCAGCAGCAGGCACTGCTCGGGCACTTTCGGCGGGAATGACGCCGGGTGGGGCCTGTCGCGGTCGCGACTCTGGATGGTCTCGTACGGGATGAACCAGGTGTTGCCGCGGCAGCGTTTGCCGTCGCCACCGGCGGCCCAACGGGCGGCGTTGGACTTATCCTGGTAGGGCACACCCACCGCACGGCGGTCGAGCTTGGTCCGGCCGTCGGGCGTAAAGTGAAAGATGAATTCGTGGCAGTCGTTGACGAACCGCTCGCTGTTGATCGGTTTGTAGTGACCCACGGCCATGTCGCGCTCAAGGCCGAGCGCCTCGCTTGTGGATTCGCGGTCGATGGCGATTGACTTCACCCAGTGAATGGTGTTCTGGAGTTTGAAGTAGCGGCGCGCAACCTGTGCCACTTCCAGTGGAATCCACGGGTCGGTCGGTTTGGCACCCACGTTGAGGAAGAGCGATGCCTGCGGCCCGCACACCTTGGAGGCGGCACGGAGCCACTGGTCCGTCCAGGCCAGGTACTCGCCGCGAGGCAGGTCGTCCTCGTAGGAGCGATACTTGATGCCCAGGTTGTAGGGAGGTGACGTCACGATCGCGTCGATCGAGGCGCGTTCCAACGCCGGCATCACCGAGAGACAGTCGCCGTGGTAAAAGCGAAAAGTGGACGCCCCAATGCAGAATTCGTATCGGGGGGCTGTGTGCTGGAGACGGGGTCGCGGAACCGGCGGCCGCAGGGAGCGTGGGCGCCGGACCGGGCGTGTCGAGTGAAGCGCGAAAGCCATATTACTAGGCTTCTCGGCTGTTCGGGGCTTGAAGTACAGACCCCGGTAAAAAAACTACGCCCGAACTGCCGCCGTCGACGTAAACCCGTGCGCAACGCGGTCGGCGCTCACAGGCTGATTCTGGAGGTGGCCCGAAGAGACGCACGCCGTGCTCTTCTCCTCGATATAGGTGATTTCCCGCTTCGATCCCTCTTCCCGGTATCGACCCGTCACGCACCCACATGTCAGCGTTGCGAACCCCATCAAACGAACCAGGCTCATGGCAGGGACTTCCTCCAATCCTCTCTGGATGCTCGACAATGCAAGCAACGTGCCCGAATCCGTCCCAACCGTCAGTGATGACTGCATGGGGCCTCCTGGCAGAATAATCGGCTGGTCCCGGCCTGGACTGCAGTACTAGCACCGACGAGGGCGTCCAGCCTGTGTCAACCTGACCACGGCTATTGGATTGATCGAAACAATCGTTTGGATTCAGTTGGGGCGGCCGAATCGCTCGAACAGGGCCAGTTCCTGGGCCCGTTGTCGAGTGGCGAAGCGCCGGGCGCGGGCTACCCGGATGATAAAGACCAGGTGGAGTCCGCCATAGAGTGCCCCCTCGGCAGCCAGGTCCGGGTCGGTCAGGCCAGAGCCGGCCGTCAGGAGCACAACCGGGACAAGGTTGAGGAGCGTGGCCGAAACGAAGACCACGGCGAAGAGTGCGTCGAGCTTGCCGGCCGGGTCTGTCGCGGCGCGGCCAAACGCCTCGGCGGTGTGCTCCCATCGCGGCCCGTTGTCTGAGTGCGCCTCATAGGCGACCTGCAAGTAGCGGCCGATGCGTTCCACGCCGACGTGCAGCGCGAAGATCGCCTCAAAGACGCCTGCCAGCACCAGAAGCGGGACAAGCAGGGCGACCGGGGAGGACAGCCAGGCCTGGGCAGCCAGGTGCAGAACGGCCCAGGCGGTCAATCCGATCGCCGCCAGGCCGAGGCGCAGGGTGCCTCGCTCGCGGATCGTGGCACGCAGAGCCCGGAATTCCTCGACCCGGAGGACTTCGGACTCGGAGGGTTGAGCGCTGTATTCGGGAGGGTGCAGAGAAACTCCTACGATGCCGATACTACCCCAGCGGGGTTGCGTAATTCTGAATCGGGATAGTACCATCGTCGCCGTCCGCAGGCATTGGGCATCAAACTAGGCAGTAAGGCTCATTTAGGGGTCGCCGGAGGTTTTCACGTGAATATGCACGGCCGACTGAATCGAACGGTTTCCATTGCAGCGATGGCGGTCGTCTACTGCGCTTCGTTCGTCGGTCAGGCCGGGGCGCAGACGCGTCCACCCGCAAAGGCTGTTACCACCACAAAAACGGCAAGGCCCGCGGCGACCCCGGCCCGCGATCAGAAGGCGCGCCCGACGACAACCCAAAGCGCCGCGACCCGCACCCGCGCGGCGCGTGCCCGTGCCGCCGCCCTTGCGCGCGCCGCCGCATCCGCCCGCATGGCGCGCGAGGCCAATACGCCGCGCTACAAAAAAGACGCGCTCGGCAACATCGTCCCCGACGTGCGCGCTGCTGCGGCGATCGTTTTCAACCCTCAGACAAACGAAGTGCTGTGGGAAGCAAATTCACACGACCGGCGTTCGATTGCCAGTCTGACAAAGTTGATGACGGGAGTGGTGTTCATCGCCGACGAGCCGGATTTGAGCCGTCAGGTCACCGTGGTCACCGCCGATGTCCGCGGCGCTAACGTCACCTATCTGCGCGCCGGGGAAACCCTGGCCCTTCGCGACGTGCTCAATTTGACGCTGATTGCGTCCGACAATGCGGCCGCCCGGATCCTCGCGCGAACCTCTGAGGGCGGAACGTCGGCATTCATAGGGCGCATGAATGACATGGCGCGGCAGTTGGGCTTGACCAACAGCCACTACGCCGACCCTTCCGGCCTTGACGATCGGAACGTGTCGTCGGCGTACGACGTGTCGCATCTGATTGCGTTTGCCAGCGCCAACCCGCAGCTGGCCTCGGTCATGAGTGCGGCACAATACCAGGTGCGCACCAGTCGGCGCGTCATCAAGATTCACAGCACCAACAAGTTGCTGGGCACCGGCATGGACATCGTCGCGGGCAAGACGGGCTTCATCAGGAAGGCCGGCTACTGCTTCGCCACGTTGCTTCAGATTCCGCACGGCAGTCAGGTGGCGGTCGTTGTACTCGGCGCCACTAACAGTACTCTTCGGTTCGCCGAGGCGAGACACCTCTTCAATTGGGTCGTGGGGCGCTCGAACGGATTGGTAGGCGGCGGCGATATCGTTGAACGGTAGTCGTCCCCGCAAGTCCCTCGCCGGCCGTACCCCTCGGCTTGGCGTTCTCCACATTGCGTCGGAAGCCGCACCCTGGGCCAAAACCGGCGGCCTCGCCGACGTCGTCGGGGCCTTGCCAGTGGCGCTTGAAACGCTCGGGCACCGCGTGACCACCGTGCTGCCGCTGTATCGCGGCATGGCGCTGCCGGGCGCCGAGATCCGCCCGCTCGAAATCACGCTGGGCACCAGACGATGGCGGGGCAGCCTTCATGTGCTGGCGCAAGGCGCCACGCGCCGCGTCGTCGCCGTCGATGTGCCGGAGTGGTACGACCGCGACGGCCTCTACGCGCAGGGTGGCCGCGATCATCCCGACAACGCTGAACGCTTCGCAGGCCTCGCGCAAGCGGCCCTGAACTTCACGCAGGACGATGGGGACGCAGGCCGCATCGACATCGTGCATGCGCACGACTGGCAGGCGGGGCTTGTACCGGCCCTCATCAGGCAGCAGCCCTCCCGCTGGACGCGGGTGGCCCGTGCCGGGCTGGTGATGACCATTCACAATCTGGCGTATCAGGGGTTGTTTCCCAAAGATGTGGTGAGCCGCCTGGGATTGGGCGGGGACATGTTCACGCTGGCCGTCGGCGAGTTCTGGGATCAGTTGAGTTACCTGAAGTGCGGTATCGCGTCGAGCGACATGGTGACCACCGTGAGCCCGTCGTATGCGCGAGAGACGGTGCAGCCCGAGTTCGGGTTCGCTTTTGACGGCGTGTTGCATGCTGTGGGCGATCGGTATGTCGGCATCCTGAACGGCATCGACACGTCGGTCTGGGATCCGGCCTCCGATCCCTTCCTGCCGGCCCGCTATTCAGCAGGTGATGTGACGGGCAAGCGCCACAACAAGCGCGCGTTGCTTGAGCACTTCGGTCTGCCGGTTGGCGACGACGCGCTGTCCCGGCCGGTTATCGGGATCGTGTCGCGCCTGGTGAACCAGAAGGGGTGCGACCTGGTGTTGGCGTCGGCAGAGCCACTGATGGCTCTCGACGCCACCTGGGTGGTGCTCGGCACTGGCGAATCGCACTACGAAACGGCATTCAAGGCGCTGGCCGCACGATTCCCCTCGCGGATGGGGGTGCAGATCGGGTTCGACGAAGGCGTGGCTCACGTGATTGAGGCCGGCGCTGACCTGTTCCTGATGCCCTCGCGGTTTGAACCGTGCGGGCTCAATCAGATGTACAGCCTGCGCTACGGCACCGTGCCGGTGGTGCGGGCGGTCGGGGGACTTGACGACACAGTCCGTGGATACGGACCACGCGCGCGACGCGCGAACGGTTTCAAATTCCATGAAGCCACGCCGGATGCGTTGCTGCGCGCGATGCGGCAGGCGCTGCGTGTTTATCACAGACCAGATCGGTGGGCCGCACTGATGCGGGAAGGGATGAGCGATGATCACTCATGGGGTCCATCGGCCCGGGAGTATGTCAAAGTGTATCGGCAGGCGCGGTATGCGGCCGCCCAGCGATGGGCCGAGTGAGACCGGTCGAGAGGACGAGCGATTCATGGCTTCTGACAAGGTAATTACGTTTACGGATGACAACTTCGACACTAGCGTGCTGCAGGCGGGCACTCCTGTGCTGGTGGATTTCTGGGCGGAGTGGTGCGGCCCGTGCCGCGCGCTCGGACCGACAATTGACGCGCTTGCGGGCGATTACGCCGGTCGCGTCTCAGTGGGCAAGCTCAATGTGGACGAGAACCCAGGCGTCACCGTGAAATACATGGTGCGGGGCATCCCCACGGTCATGCTGTTCAAGGGTGGCCAGGTGGTGGAGCAGATCGTGGGGGTGGCCGACAAGGCCGAGTTCAAGAAGGCCCTGGACAAGCACCTTTGATGGCCGCGCAGAGGAGGGAGGTCACGATCATCGGGTCGGGCCCCGCGGGCCTGACGGCCGCGTTGTATTCGGCTCGCGCCAATTTGAAGCCTCTGGTGATTGAAGGCCTGGAGGCCGGAGGTCAGTTGATGTTGACCACCGCCGTCGAGAATTTCCCCGGCTTTCGCGACGGCATCATGGGGCCTGACCTGATGGCGGCCATGCGTGAGCAGGCAGAGCGGTTTGGTGCCGAGATCGTCCGCGGCCATGTGCATGCGGTGGACTTCTCGTCGCGGCCGTTTGTGCTTACCGTCGGCGACGATCGCATCGAGACCCAGACGCTCATTATCGCGACGGGCGCGTCGGCCAAGTTGCTGGGGCTGCCGTCCGAGCGCGCGTTGATGGGGCACGGCGTGTCCACGTGCGCCACGTGCGACGGTTTCTTTTTTCGGGGTAAACCCATCGCGGTGGTCGGCGGGGGCGACTCCGCCCTTGAGGAAGCAATCTTCCTGACGCGCTTCGCGTCACAAGTGACGCTGGTGCATCGGCGCGACGCGTTTCGCGCATCGAAGATCATGCAGGACAAGGCGCTGGCCAACCCGAAGATTGTGGTCGAGTGGAACAGCGAAGTACTCGAGATGCTGGATCCGGCTGCGAGCGCGGTCAACGGCATTGTCCTGCGCAACCTAAAGACGGGTGTGCAGAAGACGCTGGCCGTGGATGGTGTGTTTGTCGCGATCGGCCACACCCCCAATACCAGCGTGTTCAAGGGCCAACTGGCCGCCGACGCTGGTGGCTATCTGATCACGCACGACGGATCGCGCACGAGTGTCGAAGGCGTCTTCGCGTGTGGTGACGTGCAGGACCACGTCTACCGCCAGGCGATCACCGCCGCGGGATCGGGCTGCATGGCAGCGCTTGATGCCGAACGTTATCTCGAGTCGATCCAGCCACCACCCATCACGGAGGCGGCGTCCGCAGCGTCGTAGAACACCACGGCCTGGCCCGGCGTGATGGCCACTTGCGGGTCGTCGAACCGCAGGTGCGCCGTGCCGTCTCCAGTCGACACGACCCTCGCGGCCGCGTCATGGTGGCGGTGGCGGATGCGGGCGGTCACTCTGGTCGGCCCCTCGGGTGCCGTACCCGAAATCCAGTTTACGCCCGTGGCCGTGAGTTCGTGGCTGCCCAGCGCCTCGCGCGCGCCGACGACCACGCGCTCGCCAACGGGCTCGAGTTTTAACACATACAGTGGCGAGCCCATACTAAGGCCAAGACCCTTGCGCTGGCCCACCGTAAAGTGGTGCACGCCCTGATGTTCACCCAGGACGTGTCCCTCGGTGTCGACGATTTCGCCGGGGGCGGGTGCCTGCGTCGCATGGCGTTCAACGAACCGTGCGGTGTTGCCGTCAGGCACGAAACAAATTTCGTGACTGTCGGGCTTGTCGGCCACCGACAGACCCAGTCGCTCGGCATGGGCCCGCACTTCGATCTTGTTCAGGTGCCCGACGGGGAAGCGCGCGTGCGCCAGCTGATCCTGCGTCAGCGTGAACAGGAAATACGACTGGTCCTTGCCGGGGTCGACGCCTCGCAAGAGACGGTAACGCCGGTCATCCTTATTAAACACCACTCGCGCGTAGTGCCCTGTGGCCACCACCGAAGCGTCTAGGCCCGCAGCGCGTTCGGCCAGCGTGGAAAACTTCAAGTCGGCATTGCAATGGACACACGGAATCGGTGTCCGTCCGGCTGAGTACTCCCGCACGAAGTTGTCAACAACGGTGGCTTTGAACTCGCGTTCGAAGTTCACGATGTAGTGGGGGAATCCCAGGTGCTGGGCCACTCGCTTCGCATCGTAGAGGTCGTCGATGCTGCAGCACGAGCCGAACTTCGGTGCGCCGTCCTCGGTCTCACGCTGGTCATACAGCTGCATCGAGAGGCCTACGACGTCGTAGCCTTCTTCCACCATCAGCGCTGCGGCCACCGACGAATCCACACCTCCGGACATGGCGACCACGACGCGCGTCATCTTCTGCCTCCCACAGCTGCAGCGGTCTGATTCAGACGACGCAGTTTGTCGACAAGCGCCGGGATCCGCCCGATGACCGCGTCGAGGTCGGCGTCGGTCGTGTCCGCACCCAGGCTGAATCGCAACGACGTCCGTGCGCGAGCGGCCGAGAGTCCCATGGCGGTCAGGACATGGGACGGTTCGAGGGAGCCTGACGAGCAGGCCGACCCGGTGGACACGCCGATGCCTTCGAGGTCGAGGGCAATCACCAGCAACTCGGCCTCGACGCCGTCGAAGCTGATGTTGGTCGTGTTGGGCACACGTGACTCGGTGGCGCCGTTGACATGCGCACCAGGCACCCCGTCAAGCAGTGTGCGCTCAAGCCGGTCGC
Source organism: Acidobacteriota bacterium (assembly GCA_005799825.1). Classification (GTDB taxonomy): domain Bacteria; phylum Acidobacteriota; class Vicinamibacteria; order Vicinamibacterales; family SCN-69-37; genus SYFT01. The sequence goes on from SYFT01000042.1 coordinate 21,129, forward strand.
GGCGGGCGGCGACCGCAGGGGCATGCACCTGCAGCGTGGCGCGCGCATACGCGGCCGCGACACCGAGGCCTGCCAGCCCGGCGACGTTCTCGGTGCCGGCTCGTCGCAAGCGTTCCTGTTTCCCGCCCGTCTGCTGGGCAACGAGTCGGATCCCTCGGCGCACCCACAGGGCGCCCGTGCCCTTGGGGCCGCCGAACTTGTGGCCCGAGAGCGAAAGCATGTCCACGCCAAGCGCGTCCACCGACACGGGTACCTTACCCACGGTCTGTACGGCGTCGGTGTGGAACCATGCGCCGTGGGTGCGCGCCAGCGCGGCAAGTTCGGCGATGGGCTGGAGCGTGCCCACCTCGTTGTTGGCGTGCATGACGCTGACGAGTCCCGTATCCGGATTCTCGTGCAGAGCGGCGGCGAGCGCGGCGGGAGTGACGATGCCCGAGCAGTCGACAGGCAGGCGCGTCACGCGCCATCCTCGGGCCTCCATCGCCCCGCAGGTGGCGAGCACGGCCTCGTGCTCGATAGCCGTCGTCATGAGATGGCGGCGACCGCTGGTGTGGAGGGCCTCGACCGCGCCCCGGATAGCCAGGTTGTCGGCCTCGGTGCCACTGCCGGTGAGCACGAGATCGCTGGCCCGCGCGCCGATGAGTGTGGCCACGCGGCGGCGGGCGTCATCGAGGACTGCACGGGCCTGCTGACCGGGCGCGTGAATCGATGACGGGTTGCCCTGCGTGTCGCGAAGGACGCGACAGACGGCATCCACCACACCAGGGGCTGGCGGGGTAGTGGCGTTGTGATCAAGGTAGATCTGCATGGATCTGCACGCGGTGCATTCATCGTAGCACTCCCGCTGTATACTCAAGCCCATGTGGAAGCGAGATGAGGGACAACGGTCGCCGTCGTCGGCGCCCGCTCCACCTATACCGGCGCCGGCGGCACCGTCGGCGCTCTCGGCCATGGGCGGCGGTGCCGCACCCCCAGCAGGGAGACACGAGGTGCATATCGGCAAGAGCGTCGTCGTTAAAGGCCAACTGACCGGCAGTGAAGACCTGACCATCGAAGGCACCATCGAAGGCACCATCGAGCTCAGGCAGAATGTGCTCACGATTGGCTCGAGCGGCAAGATCAAGGCACAAATCGTCGCGAAGGCCGTGATCGTGCAGGGCGAAGTTCATGGCAACATCACCGCCACCGACAAGGTGGAGATTCGCGACACGGGGTCTGTGGATGGCGACTTGACGGCACCGCGGATCGCCATTTCCGAAGGCGCGCACTTCCGAGGCGCCATCGATATGCAGCGTTCGGGGACCGAACCGAAGTCTGACGATCGGGTGGCTCCGGACAAGGCGCCCACGCTGACCGGGCCGGCGAGTGCCACGGCGAGAGCCCCGGTTCGCTGACGCCCGTGCTGAATTGGGGGCAGAAGCAGCGGGCGCCTGACACTGGTGTTGTTGCGCTGCCTGCGCCTGACTGCACCCTTGTCACGTCACTGGTGTTCCCCAAATTTCTTTCGGCCGTTGGCCGGCGCGAGCGGCCCGTGCTGCTTGACCTCGGGCCGGTGATCGGGTCGAACGTCCAGTTCTTCACCGAGCGGCTGACCTGCAAGCTTCATATTGAGGATTTGTTTCAGGAGATCGAGGCGGCGGCCCGAATGCGTGTCCGGCACGGGCTTGAGGCTGCGCTGTTCAAGAGGCTGGGCCAGGGGCCTGAATCTGTGGACGGCATTCTCTGCTGGGACGTGTTTGATTTTCTCGATCGCACCGCCGGCGTGGCTCTCGCGAGCCATCTCGAGACGCTGCTGCGCCGAGGCGGGGCCCTCTACGGGTTCTTCGGTACCACGGCTATCGACCTGAATCACTACACGCGTTTTATCGTGAAGCGGGAGGACCGCTTCGAGCTCCGGCCCGTGCCTGCCACACCGGTCAAGCGGCGTGTGCTGGTCACCCGCGAGATCAGCATGATGTTCGAAGGGTTGATGTCGGCCGATTCCGTCCTGCGCAAGTCCGGCACCCGCGAAACCCTGTTCCGTCGTCCTGCCTAAAGTGCGATATCGTCGGCGGTATGGCAAACAAGCCGACCATTGGGTTCCTGAGCGACTTCGGCACGCGCGACCACTATGCCGGTGTCATGAAAGGCGTGGTGCTCAGTATCTGCCCTGATGCCGTGCTCGTGGACGTGTCGCACGACCTGCCGGCGCACGACATCCCATTTGCCGCGCGCGAACTTGCAGCCACCTACAAGTACTTTCCCCACGGCACGATCTTCCTCGTGGTGGTGGATCCCGGCGTCGGGTCGGCGAGGCGGGGCATTGCGGCCGATGTGGGGGACTGGCGGTTTGTGGCGCCCGACAACGGTGTGCTCACCGGCGTGTTCCAGGATGCGCCGCCGAAAAAAGTGGTGGAGTTGACCGAGCGGCGGTATGCGCGGCCCACGATGTCGCGCACGTTCGAGGGACGGGATCGGTTCGCCCCGGCTGCGGCCTGGCTGGCCAAGGGTATTCAGCTGCCCGCGCTCGGTCGCGCGATCAGCGACTATATGCTGGTGGATCTGGTGCAGCCCGTGGTGGACGAGGCAGGGATTCGAGGCCAGGTGGTGCGGGTAGATCGATTTGGCAACGTCGTGACCAATATCAGCCGGCGAGTCTGTGAGAAACTCGGCGGGGCTGACGTGGCGCTGCATATCGAGATTGGCGGTCGGGATGTGAGTCGCGTGGTGTCCACTTTTTCGGAGATCGCGGTGGGAGAGATCGGGGCGTTGTTTGGCAGCACCGATCACCTGGAGTTCGCGGCGAAGGCCGCGAGCGCCGCCGACGTGGTGGGTGTGAGCGTCGGTGCGCCGGTGTCGGTCCGTCGCCGATAGCAGGTAGGAATACACATGGCAGGATTCGTCGCGCATGGCGTTTGATCTTTCCCTTCAGTTGCTGCGGGTCGTTGAACAGGCCGCTATCGCGTGTGCGCACACCATGGGGCAGGGCGACCGGCACGGGTCGGACCGTGTGGCTGTGGAAGCCATGCGGGCCACGCTGGACTCGGTTCCCATCGACGGGACCATTGTGATCGGGGAAGGCGAACGCGACGAAGCGCCGATGTTGTTTATCGGTGAGAAAGTTGGGCAGGGCGCCACGGGGGTGAAGGGACTGCCGGAAGTGGATATTGCGGTCGACCCACTCGAGGGGACGAACCTGTGTGCGCTCGGCGAGTACGACGCCATCGCGGTGCTTGCAGCCGCGTCCAAGGGCGGCCTGCTGCACGCGCCCGATCTCTATATGGAAAAACTAGTGGTGGGTCCGCGCGCGAAACACGCGGTGAGCCTGGACCGGCCAGTGAAAGACAACCTGAAGTCGATTGCCAAAGCGCTCGAACGGGATGTGAATGACCTGGTCATCATGGTGCTCGATCGGCCGAGGCACGAGAAGTTGATCGCCGACATCCGCGCGGCCGGCGCGCGCATCCGGCTGATCGGTGATGGTGATCTCTCGGCGGGCATTGCCGCGGCCGTGGATGGGTCGGGAGTTCATGCGGTGATGGGTACTGGTGGCGCGCCAGAAGGTGTGCTGACGGCGGCGGCGATGCGCTGCCTCGGGGGCGAAATCTACGCGCGGCTGGTGGTGGCGAAGCCCGAAGACGAGGAGCGGTGCCTGAAGATGGACATCACCGACTTCCGGCGAATTTATTCGGCGGGTGACCTCGCATCTGGCGAGGCGATCACATTCGTGGCGACCGGCGTAACCGACGGCGCACTGATGAAAGGCGTTCGGTTTTTCGGTCACGGGACACGGACCAGTTCCATCGTGATGCAGAACCAACCCCGCCAGATTCGTTTTATCGACACCATCCACGTGACCGATCGTGGCTCAGACCTCCACATCCGGTTCTGACGAGGGCGCGCCTGACTGGCGCCGAAATCTCGGGGCCGTAACGGTCGCCACCTTCATCGGGTTCACCGGCTTCACGCTGGTGATGCCGTTCCTGCCGCTGTACTTCGAGCACCTCGGCGTATCGGATGTGGGGGCGATTGCCGTATGGTCTGGCGTGAGCCTGGGTATCACGCCGGCGGTCGCGGCCGTCATGGCGCCGGTCTGGGCGCGAGTGGGTGAGCGCTACGGATACAAACTGATGGTGGCTTGGTCGCTCTTCAGCTTTGTGGTGATCATGGCCGCCATGGCCTTCGTCACCGCACCGTGGCAGGTGTTGGCGTTGCGCGCAGTACAGGGGCTGTTTGCCGGCTACGGCATGCTGGCGCTGACGATGGCCGCGCAGTCGGCGCCCGCGGCACAGATGGCGAGCGCCATCGGCTGGGTGCAGACGGCGCAGCGGCTGGGGCCGGCGCTGGGGCCGATTGTGGGCGGGAGTCTGGCACAGGCGTTCGGCTTGCGGATGGCGTTTATTGGTGCTGCGGTGTTGTTTTTTGGCGCGTTCGTCCTGGTGCTGGTGGGGTATCGCGAAGCCCGCAGGCTGCGGCGAGATTCGTCGGTGGTGGCAACACCCCGCGTGACGTTGCGATCGTTGATGGTGGTGCCGCATTTTGGTTTATTTCTTGTGATGGTTTTCAGTCTACAAATGGTCGATCGCAGTTTTGGTCCGGTGCTTCCCCTGTACCTACGGGAGATTGGGACGCCGTTGGCGAGAGTTCCTGTCGTGGCGGGGTTGGTGTTCACGGTGGCGGCCAGCGCAGCGGCCATTGGCAACTATATGTGCGCGGCGCTCCTGCGGCACGCCGGCCCGGCGCATCTGGTGATGGGTGCCTCGGCGTTGGCGGCCGTTGGCGCGGTGGTGTTCAGCCTTGGTCCCGGCTTCAGCGCGCTCGTCGCCGCAGCGGTGATTTTTGGATTGGGCATCGGCGTGGCGTTCACGACGATCTACACGGTGGCCGGGCAGCGCGTGCCTGAACGGTCGCGTGGGGTGGCCTTCGGATATTTGACCACCGCGTCGCTCTCGGGGCTGGCGCTCAGTCCGGTCGTGTCGGGGTTGTTGGGCGCGGTCAGTATGCGCAGCGTGTTTGTGGTGGATGCCATGGGCCTAGCCGCAGTGGCCTGGGCCGTTCGGAGGATGCGATGACCGCCGGTCCGCGCGTCCTCCGTATCAACCCGGCTGAGTGCACCGTCGAGGACTTGGCTCCGGCCGTGGCCTGGCTCCGTGACGGAGGCATCGTCGCGTTCCCGACCGACACTTTGTATGGCTTGGCGGCGGACATCAAGAGTTCGCTCGCCGTACGTCGGTTGTTCGCAGTCAAAGGCCGGCCGGCGCGCGCGGCGTTGCCCCTGATTGCTGCGAATATCGCGCAGGTGGTGGCCTGCGGCGGTCTTCTAGATGCGCGGGAAGCCGCGCTCGCCGCGGCGTTCTGGCCAGGCCCGCTCTCGATTATTCGCGACGCACCCGCCTGGGTGGCTCCCGAAGTGCATGGCGGGCACCGCACCGTGGCGATACGAGTGCCGGATAATCTCGTGGCGCGCCGAATGTGCGAAGCGTGGGGTGAGCCGCTCGCGGCGACCAGCGCGAATGTCACAGGCGCACCGCCGGCCGATCGCGCAGACGTACTGGATGTGATTGCAGATGACCCGCATGTAATGGTTGTTGATGCCGGTGTGACACCGGGAGGACTGCCGTCGACACTCGTGGATGTGCGCGCGGCGCGTCCCGTGCTGTTGCGCGAAGGCGCGATCCCCTGGGACCGCGTGCTAGAATTCATAAACCGATGAGCACAGAGCGTGCGGCACTGCTGACGCTGATGACTCGTGCCACGCGGGGTGTGGATCACGAGACCGCGATCGATGAACTAGGTGGGTTGGCTAGCGCGGCTGGCGCCACGGTTGTCCTGCGGGCGATGCAGGAGCGTGCCTCACCTGATCCCGCTACATTGTTTGGCAAAGGCAGAGCCGAGGAGATGGCGACGGCGTGTGAGGCCGCAGACGTCGACGTGGTGATCGTCGACCATGTGCTCAGCCCTGCGCAGGCCCGCAATCTCGAAGCGGTGTTTCACCGCAGAGTGATCGACCGAACCGAGCTGATTCTCGACATCTTCGCGCGAAGGGCGCGTACGCGCGAGGGCAAGCTCCAGGTGGAACTGGCCCAGCTGCAGTACATGCTGCCGAGGCTGGTGGGGTCGGCCGAAGCGCTCTCGCGACTGGGCGGTGGCATCGGCACGCGCGGACCCGGTGAAACCAAACTTGAAACCGACCGCAGGCGCATTCGACAGCGGGTGTCGGCCCTCAAGCAGGAAATTTCCGAAGTCAGCGAACGCCGGGGGTATGTGCGCGCCAGGCGCAAGCGCGGCGAGGTGCCGACCGTGGCGCTCGTTGGGTACACCAACGCGGGAAAGACCACGCTCTTCAACGCGCTGACCGGCGGTGATGCGGTGGTGTCGGACGCGTTGTTCGTCACGCTCGATCCGTTGGTGCGCCGGGTGAAGTTGCCCGACGCGCGGCAGATCATGGTGTCGGACACGGTCGGGTTTATCGATCGACTACCGCACCAGCTCGTAGCCGCGTTCCGCGCCACGCTCGAGGAAGTGATTCACGCAGATCTCCTGCTGCACGTCATCGATGCCGCTGCGCTCGATCGGGAGCGCCGCGAGCGCGCCGTTCGGGACGTGTTGACCGAGATTGGCGCGGGCCTGGTGCCCATGCTTGACGTGTTCAACAAGTGCGACCAATTGTCGCCGATGGATCGGGACCGGCTGGTGACGACGGCGCCTGGCGCCGTGTGTGTCTCGGCCCTGACCGGCGAAGGGGTGCGTGATCTGGTGGACGCGGTCGCGTCCAGAGTGGCCATGGACACCGAGCGCGTCACCTTCCATCTCGACTTTACGAACGACGCTGACCGGCAGGTGCTTGTGGAATTGCATCGCCATGCCAGAGTCACCAGCCAGATCACCGTAGGCTCGCAGGTGACGGTGGAGGCTGACGTGCCACGCCGCCTGCACAACCGTCTCTTGCGCCTGCAGGAGATCGCATGATCCGCCGGATGCGGCGGGACTGGCTGCGCACGGCGCTGGTTGTGTCGCTGCTGGCCACAGCGGGGGCGTGTGCGTCGGGGCCAACCGCGACACCCGTGTTGCCGGCCCCCCCGACCTATCGCGAGGTGCCGCCGCTGACGGTGCCCGACGGCCTGCAGACCACGCCCCAGATCAGGGCGCGCCATGACCAAGCGTGGCGCCGGCTCCAGTCGGGTGACTTGCGCGGCGCGCACCGCGACTTTACCGACATCCTCCGACACTCGCCGGATTTTTATCCGGCCGCCGCCGGACTGGGATACCTCGCCTCCATCGATCGCAAGTACGACGACGCAGCGAAGCGCTTCGACGGGGTGGTCGCCATGGACCGGACATATTTGCCCGCTCTTCAGGGCCGCATGGATGTGGCCCTGGCGCGCGGGGAGGATGTGGTGGCCGTGACCATGTCCGACCTCATCCTCACCGTGGATCCTGGCCGTGACGATGTGCGCGAACGGCAGGACGTGCTGCGACTGCGTGTGGTGCAGGCCCAGTTGACGCGCGCGTCGACTGCGCGCGCAGCGGGGCAGTGGGACGAGGCACAGGCCGCGCTCGATCAGGCGCTGGTGTTGGTGCCCGACAGCGCCGTCGTGTTTCGGGATCTGGCGCAGGTGGAAATTGCTCGCGGTCGCCTCGACGAGGCCGAGGCCCACGTGCGCCGATCACTGGAGCTTGACAACGGCGATGCCGAGGCGCACGCCGTGATGGCGAGTACGCTCGAAGCGCACGGCCGGCCGCGCGAGGCGGCGGCCGCCCTGGCGCGCGCCATTCGCATAGACCCGCGGCAGGAGTGGCGGGATCGCGCCGCCGCGCTGACGGCCCGCGCCGACTTCGACGCGTTGCCGGCGGAGTATCGCGCCATCCCGTCGGCGACAAGTATTACCCGCGGCCAATTGGCGGCCATGCTGGGCATCCGGCTTCAGAGCGCCCTCGGACGCGCGCCGCGGCGGGTCGCGGTGGTTGTCACTGACGTGCGGTCGCATTGGGCGGCGTCGTGGATCCTGCCGGCCATTCGTGTGGGCTGGATGGACGCGTTCCCTAATCACACCTTCCAGCCCTCGGCGCCGGTCCGCCGCGCTGATCTCGCGCAGGTCGTCTGGCGCGTGGCGCAGGATCTGGCCGCGCGGCAGCCGTCTGAAGTAGCCTGGTGGCGGGCATCGCGCCCGGTCGTGCCAGACGTGTCGCGGGCCCATCTGGCGTACTCCGCCATCGCCGGCGCCCTCGCGACCGGTGCGATGAGCCTGTCGGCCACTGGCCGGTTCGAGGCCAATCGTTTCGCCGCCGGTTCGGAGGTCGTAGCCGCCGTCGCGCGCCTTGAGCAATTGGCGAAATAATAAGCCTGGCCATGACGTTGTTCACCCCTGCGAACCTCCTCACGATTTCGCGAATGGTCCTGGTGCCGGTCTTCACGCTGTGCATGTTGTACGGCTACCCGGGCTGGGCGCTGGTTACGTTCGTGGTGGCGGGCATCACGGACCTGCTCGACGGCGCGATCGCCCGCTGGACTAACCAACAGACCACGCTCGGGGCGTGGCTGGACCCGATGGCCGACAAACTGCTGCTGCTGACGATGTTCGTGATGTTGACGCTGCCGGGGATGGGGATGCCGTACCGCTTGCCGCTGTGGCTCACCGTGCTCGTCATCAGCCGCGACGTGGCCATTGTGCTGACGGCGGCCGTCATCAACCTCGCGGTGGCGCCGCGCACCTTCAAGCCGTCGCTCCTCGGCAAGGCCGCCACGGGCATTTACATCCTGACCGGCGTGGTCACGCTCTGGGGCAACTACCGCGGCCTGCCCGGCGGCGTATTGTCGGTATTTGTGTACCTCTCGCTCGCGATCACGCTGCTGTCGGCGGCCGACTACCTGCGCCGCGTCACGCGAGTCCCCGGCGACACCAAGCAGGCGTAGTGCGAGGCGGCCTGCGGAAGGTTCACACCTTCGTGCGGAAGTACTCGATCGTGCTCGTGAGTCCTTGCTCAAGCGCGACCTTCGGTTCCCAGCCCAGGATGGTGCGTGCGCGCGTGATGTCGGGGCGACGGACCTTGGGGTCGTCGGTGGGCAGGGGCTTGAACACGATTTGGCTCGAAGAGCCCGTCATCTGAATGATCGTCCGCGCGATTTCTTCAATCGACATCTCGTGCGGGTTGCCGACGTTGACCGGGTCGTTGGTATTCGACTCAGCCAGTCTCAGGATGCCATCCACAAGATCCGTGACGTAGCAGAAGCTGCGCGTCTGGGTGCCGCTGCCGAAGATCGTGACATCTTCGCCGCGGAGGGCCTGTCCGATGAACGTGGGCACGGCGCGGCCGTCATGAATCCGCATCCGGGGGCCGTAGGTGTTGAAGATGCGAATGATCTTCGCGTCCAGGCCGTGGTGCCGGTGATACGCCATGGTGATGGCTTCCGCAAACCGTTTGGCTTCGTCGTACACACCGCGCGGACCCACGGGGTTGACGTTGCCCCAGTAGGTTTCCTTCTGCGGGTGTTCAAGCGGGTCGCCATAAACCTCGGAAGTGGAGGCGATCACAAATCGCGCGTCCTTCGCTTTGGCAAGGCCCAGCGCGTTGTGGGTGCCGAGCGACCCCACCTTTAGGGTCTGAATGGGCAGTTCCAGGTAGTCAATCGGGCTGGCCGGGCTCGCCCAATGCAGCACGAGATCCACGGATCCGCTGACGTCGATGTAACGCGTGACATCGTGGCGAATGAACTCGAAGTCGCGGTCGCGCAGGTGCGCGATGTTGTTGAGGTCGCCGGTCAGCAGGTTGTCGATGCCGACAACGCTGTGGCCCCGGTCCAGCAGGGTCTCACTCAGATGAGAACCGATAAAGCCGGCGGCACCGGTGATGACTACTCGCACAAATACTCCTGGAAAAAATCGATAAGTGGTGGACGTGAATTAGTACGCCGCACGGTGGATACCCCGCATGACGGTGAGCCACATGATCTTGAAGTCGAGGGTGATCGACCAGTTCTCGATGTAGAAGAGGTCGAACCGGCGGTAGGCGGCGAAGGAGGGGTTGTCGCGGGCCTCGACCTGCCAGAGGCCGGTGATGCCGGGCAGCAGCGCGTGCAGGACGACGTGGTGCTCGGCCGCGGGCCGCGGCGCGCCCTTCGGCCGGACGTGGAGGAGGCCGAAGAGCCCCTTCGCCCCCGGCACCGGGTCCAGCGG
>SYFT01000043.1 GCA_005799825.1 Acidobacteriota bacterium
TGGCCGCCCTGGCGGCTGGCGCGCGCATGAGCCGTCCGTTACGAGCGTCTGAGCGTCGGCTCGCGCTCATTATCGGCGACGGCGCCGCGGTCCTCGCTGCGGTGCTCCTGGCGCTCTGGACGTGGTCGATCACCGCGGGCTTCCCGTTCGACCAGGCCCATCCGCGTACCGAGCGCACCCTGCACACAACTGCACTCCGGCGGTAGAATATCCCTGCCGTGTCCCGCACCCTGGCCGTCCTGCTCGGCTCCGTCGTGAGCGCCCTGCTGCTCGTTGGACGCCCGTTGGAGCCAGTGCCGTATGAAGGCCCGGTGAACGGCGACGAGTGGTTTGTGCTGCAACGCGGCTACCCGACCGGGGCCCGGCCACCGGTCGATGCCCTGGAACGCGCGATGGCGACGCGTCGCGGGGCCGCTGGAACTCGACCTGCCCTGGCCTTGCCATCTGAGCAATGGGTCTCCATTGGTCCCAGTCCCATCTACGTCAACAACACGTTGCCCTACGCCGGCCGGATCACGGCAGTGGCGACCCACCCTACGGCGTCGGGGATCATCTACATCGGAGGGGACGCTGGAGGGATCTGGCGCACAATGGACGGCGGCCTCCGGTGGGTCTCGCTCACCGACAACATTCCCGTTCCGGCAATCCAGTCCATCGCCCTCGATCCCGTCAATCCGCAGCTGCTCTACGCCACCACGATTCAGCGCACGTACGGCACACGGTGGTTGTCGTCCACGGATGGCGGCACGACGTGGTCCGTCTCAACCATCAGGCTGACAGACGGCCGCACATTGTCACCAGCGATATGTTCGGTCAACGTCTTCAAGGCGTGTATCCCGCCCTCGTCCGGCCGCATCATCATCGACCCGCTCCGCGCGGGCTCATCGCAGACGAGCACGCTCTATTACGTGGGCGCCAGTCACCTGCTGCGCTCCGACGACAGTGGGCGAACGTTCCGGCCCGTCCTGACCCTGCCGGTTGACCTGGACTTCTCCGGCGCGTCAGCACCTGCTCAAAACCCCGAAGCACCGTACCTGCGAGACGCCGCACTCGATCCGACCAGGCCCGACCGCTTGTTGACGGTTGTGGTGCGACCCCGGTGCCTCAACGGCACCTGCACCATGATGGAAAGCGAGGTGTCGGCATACCGATCGCTTGACGCCGGCATCCGGTGGACCTCGCAGACCCTGACGACACTGGGGGCCTACGATCTGACCCATGGCCTCGCGGTGCGTTATTCAGACCCCGGAGGGGTGTATGTCCCGCGCGCCCGGGTCGCCATCGCGCCGTCCGCTCCCGATACCATGGCCGTGGCCGTGCGGGACCTGCTGCTCGGGCGTCCGCGGGTCTTCCGCAGCACCAACGCCGGCGAGTCGTGGTCTGAAACCGCGGCGCCCGCCACCTCGTTGACCTGGCCGCTGGCGCTCGCCTTCGCTCCGACCGATCCGAACACGATGTACGTCGGTAGTAACGGTGTGTATAGGAGCACGAACGGCGGTCAGACCTGGTCCACGATGACGCCCACGCACGCCGACAACATCGCCATTACCTTCACCGCGGATCGCCTTCCGGTCATCGTCAGCGACGGCGGCATCTACAAAGGCACGACCGGCACGAGTCTCGGGGTCATGCACCATGCCCTGCCGATCACCGAGTTCTATTCCATCTCCGCGCATCCGTCGAACCCGCTCCTTCTGGCCGGCGGAACACAGGACAACGGCACGCTGGTGTTCCAGGGCAACCTGGGCTGGTCGTTACTCACGGGCGGGGACGGTGGCGACACCGTGTGGGATCCCAATCCGCAAGTCACAACACTCTACGGAGAAGTCCAGTGGCTCCTGACCGGCACGTCGAGTGGGTACCAGTTCTATCGATGCGAAGCCGGCAGCAGCTGCCTCGGACGACGGTCGGGCATCGACTTGTCACTCGATGGTCCGTTCATCCCGCGAATGGCCATGGACCCGTCGGCCTCGTCAACGATCTGGATCACGGTCGAGAAACTCTTCCGAACCGACAACCGCGGCGAGAGTTGGACCGCCGCTTCGCCGTCGGTCCTCAACGATCTGCGGTGCTGGGACGACGCTGTGAATGGACGAACGTGCGCACGCGCCAGGTATTTCACCGCTGCCGCGGTGGCGGCCACGGCGGCGCAAACCGTGTACGCCGGAACATTGAATGGCGACGTGCGGGTGACCACCGACCGAGGTCTCACGTGGCGCAGCGTGGCTGGCACTCAGGCGGGCCCTCTGCCCGTGCGCGCCGTCACCGAGGTGCTGGTCGATCCGTTGGATGCGTTGTCGGTGTACGTGTCGTACTCCGGCTTCAACTCCGGCGAGTCCGGCGGCGGCCATGTGTTTCACACGGGCGATGGCGGGCTGACGTGGACTGACATCTCGGGCAATCTCCCCGACGTGCCGGTCAACACGTTGCTGCTCGATCCGGACTCGATCGGATCCGGCACCGCGCGCGTGTTATATGCCGGAACGGACATCGGCGTATTTCGCGCGACTCTGGGTGGCACGCCGCAATGGACTCCATTCGGAACGGGCCTGCCTCCAGTGGTGGTCACGCGGTTGGCGTACAACCGCACCACGCGCCAACTGCTGGCTGCCACGTACGGCCGCGGCGCCTGGGCCATCTCCAGCCGGTTCAGCCGATGAGGATCATGCGCGCGCTGGCCGTCACGGGCGGCCTTGCGCTATCGGCGTGCGGCGGCTCGACCACCACGCCTTCGACCACGCCTTCCACGCCGCTGAACCTGGCCGGCACATGGACAGGCACGTGGACGTTCCTCAGTGGCGGGGCCACTGTGTCCGATACGGTCACAATGACCTTGACCCAGAGCGACGCGTCGGCGAGTGGGCCGTGGAGCGCCGCGGGTGGCGCCGCCGGCACCGTGGCATTCGCGACCACCGCCGATTTCACAGGCACGGCCAGCATCAGGCAGATATTGATCAACGGTGTGAACTGCAGCAGCTCAACGACGTTGACGGGCACCGCAACATCGAACCAGATTCGATTTACGTTGATAGCCCTTGCGCCGGCGGGCCTGTGCCAGTGGGCCACGAACAATCAGTTCACGTTCAGTCGCTGACGCGGACTGTAAAAAGCGCCAGTGGCTCGTAGTGCCACGATGTCCGGCGCGGCGGCCACTCGCACCCCTGAGGGCACGCTGGCACTCGTGTCGCCCGGGTCGGAAGCCTATTTTCAGGCCATGTCGTACGCCCGAAGGCATCGAAGTCGAGCGTGGCCGGGATCTCGGAGATCTTCTTGAGCAGCTCCTTGAGCAGGGTGCCGGTGAAGAGGTTGAAGGTCTTGGGCAGCACGCCGGCGAGCTGCGGGTTGTGCTTCTCGACCTCGCGCATCGCCGCGTTGACCTTCGCGCCAACGTCGGCCCGCTCGGGCAGGGTGAGCAGGAAGTCGAAGCGCGCCTCGGGGGCAAGGTAGCGGACATTGTCGGCGTGATACGCGGCGGGTTCATCGACACGACTGCCGGGCCGGGACGAGGCACCGGCCTTGTCGAGCTTGGCACGCTGGGCGGCGAAGCGCACCTCGACAAAGCGCAGGAAGATCAGGCCTATCGACACACCAACAAAAAAAAGACCGGGCACCCTTCGACGTTGCTCAGGGCTGCCCGGCTTGGTTATTTTCTCAGTCTGGAAACCAGACCGAGCTACGTTCGGACTCTGGACCCTAGCGGCGCGGGCCGCGGTCGCGATCCCTGCGCGGGCCACGGTCGCGGTCGCCACCTCGGCCACCACGGTCGTCACCACCACCGCTGCCGCCCCCGTGGGCGTCGCCGCCACCGGGATACCGCGGCGTCATGCCCTCGCCTTCCTTCAGCAGCACCTTGCGGCTCAGCCGCACCTTGCCGCTCGGGTCAATGTTGATGACCTTGACCTCGATCTGCTCGCCTTCCTTGAGCTCGTCGCGGACGTTGGCCACACGGTAGTTGGCCATCTCGGAGACGTGGAGCAGGCCGTCCACACCAGGCATCACTTCGATGAATGCCCCGAAGTCCGTGATGCGCTCGACGCGGCCCATGTAGACCTTGTCCTGTTCGGGCGTCGCGGTCAGTTCCTGGATGATCGCAATGGCCTTCTGCGCCGCCACGTCGTCTGAACTCGCGATGTTGATACGGCCGTCGTCTTCCACATCGATCTTCACGCCGGTGCGCTCGACGATGGAGCGGATGACCTTGCCGCCGGGTCCGATGACGTCGCGGATCTTCTCGACCGGGATCTTGATGGTGATGATGCGTGGCGCGTAGGTCGAAATGTCCTTGCGCGACGTGCCCAGCGTCTCAGCCATCTTGCCGAGGATGTGCAGGCGCCCCTGGCGCGCCTGCTCGAGCGCTTTGCGCATGATGTCCATGGTGATGCCGCCCACCTTGATGTCCATCTGCAGGGCGGTGATACCCGTGGCGGTGCATGTCCGCCGGCCAGGTCGTCCATTCCTCGCTGCGTTTTTCGCCGTTTGCCATGATGCCCGGCGCGTCCGGCGCATAGCGTGGATTGATGCTGCCCCA
>SYFT01000044.1 GCA_005799825.1 Acidobacteriota bacterium
AGTGTCCTGGAGCGCTTTCCAGATGAAGCTTTCGGCGTCGCGATCCTCGCCAACACCGCGACCATGAACCCTGCTGCGCTCGCGCGGCAGATCGCGGAGATGTACCTCGCCGACCGGCTCAGACCGGCGCCGGCTCGTCCGACCACGCCAGCGGCTGCGCCCGCTGGAGCGGCCGGCTCAACCGCCAGCCCGTGGCAGCCGACGCCTGCGGAACTCAAGGAGTATGCCGGGGAGTATCGAAGCGTCGAACTTTCGACCGCGTACGTGCTTGAGGTGAGCGGCGAACAACTGGTGGCGCGTCACTTCCGCACCGGGGAGACGAGATTCCGACCGCTCGAACGCGACCGCTTCCAGGCTCCGCCATTCGGCGAAGTTCGCTTCGTGCGTGACGCCGGCGGCCGCGTGACGGCATTTACCGCTAACTCTGACCGCATCCGCGGTCTGAGGTTTGACCGGCGAGACTAAACGCGCGAGTCCCGATCTGTAGTTGAAGCGCCTCTGCATGCTGAAGCCTTCTCACCTGCTGGTCCTCGCAGACTTTGCAAGTGCGCTCCGGATCACCGGCTTCGCCCCACGCATCGAATCCGGCGATGGGCTAATCCGATGACCGTTGCTTGATTTGGTTGAAGTAATTACCCAGGTGCACGACCACATCGGACGCATCACATTGCGCCGCGAATTCACAGTAAGCCTGGTCCAGCGTGTGCCGGTAGGGACCGAAACCGAGCCTCATGGCGCATGCCGAGGCGTGATCTGGAGCGCGTTTCCGTCGCTCGCGGCCCTGCACAGCGCAGCCGTCGCGGTCAGGGCGAACACGCGACGGACCATCACATCGCGGGGACGCGCTTGCACTACTTCACGATCTCTTTGTCCAGGATAGAGACACCGGTGTCGTTTGTCTCGGGCGCTGGCCCGAAGGTCGAGGGCCCGAGCGCGCCGGTGGGGTGGCTGGCCGAGTGGAGGAGCCGCATCGCCGCGTGCGCCCCGTTGAAGCATTCGCTGCCGCTCAGCAACACCACGGTGGCGTGGGTTTCGGCCGGCCGGGCGCCGGCCGTGGGCCCCCGGCGCTTACGAGCACGCCGTCATAAGTCCGAGTCCACACACGGCCGCGACCAACGTCGCCTTCAGGTGCAGTTTTATCGCTTTACTTCGATCGTCCGGGAGCAGCCTGAAGCTGCGCCGTAACGTTGACGGAAACCGGCTGCGTCCGCACGACCGGCAGCCAGATGACCAGATCGGTTCGCTCGAGGCCGCGCACGTGTGCGAAGCGCAGCCCCTCAGGTCGGCCAAAAACGCGGCCATCGAGTGTGACCACGGGCTCGGCCTCGCCCCATCCTTCGATCCGTAGTGACACATTCTCAACCGGGGAGTCGTCGCTCGCGTCGAGTCGGAACGCAAGGTTAGTGGCCGCACCGTCGCGCCGCAGCAGATAACCACGATCCGTGCGGTCGTAGGCCCCGCCGCTCCAGCCCGCCCCGCTCAGCTTGAGCGCGGGGGCTTGCACCCACGAGCGGCCGAGTCGCGCGATGTCTCCTGGCACGGGCTTTGTCTTTGCCCCGTAGAGCCAAGTCGCGTAGTAGGCCCCGTCCTCTCGCTGGTGAATGGGCGGGCCGCCCCACGAGAGCGAGAAGTGCGACGGCCGGTCGGGCATGATGGCGTAGCGGCCATCCGAGGGGATCTGCGCTTCTGGCCAGTGATTCCACCAGGGGAAGGCGGAGATGTCGCGGCGCGATTCGATCTTGAACACGCGCATGAGCGCGCCCGGCTCGAAGATCTCGAAGGGCTTGTACTCGGATTTCAGGTTCACAATCTGAATCACTGGAGCCACGGGCTTTTCCTCTTTCGAGAAGTCCGGCATTTCGTTTCTCCACGAGTAGAGGTGCGATTCGCCCTTCAGGTTAACCAGAGTCAGGGCGTCGAGGTTGATCACGTCTTCCGGGCGTTGCCCCGGCTGCGCAAGCACAATGAACTCCGAGGGCCCGAGGGGCTTACCGCTGGTCCACATCACCACCTTACGCACCGCGAGGCCGTCGGGGAAGAACGTGTAGTACTCGTCGATCCAGTCCGACCAGTCGGTACGCTCGTCGGTCTGCGAAAACTCCTGCCGCACGCTGACCGGGGCGTAGCGCCAGTGCACGACGACCCGAGCTTCGTTGTTCTCGATGATGCGGACGTGCGAGTAGCGGTTCTGCGGGTCGAGCATGTGCTCGAAACATCCCTGGTGGTCGTTGAAGTGCTCGGCACTCTGGTCGGCCATCCAGGTCCCGTTTTCCATGACCCAGGCCGGGGAGTAGCGCGTGCCCCGCCAAAAAACCACCCGAAGAGGCGAGCCGTCGAACTGGATCACGATGTCCGGGTGTTCACTGACTCGGAAGAGAGCGTCCCATTCCTTGTAATAGTTGAGGTGGGTGTAGTAGGCGCCGAAGCGCCCCGGCCCCTTGGGGCCCGAAGGCATCACGCGCGGCGGGATCTCCGGCTCGGCCGGAGGCTTCGCGGCCGCAAAGTCCGCCCGCAACTCCTCGCCGCTGCGCGCTCGCGCATGGATCTTCACCTCGTCGAGGATGCCGTCGATCGTGAACCAGGCTGGCAGGGTTGCCTGGGGCCGCACGGGGTGCGAGGGCACGCGCTTCTCGTGATTCATTCCGATCAGGAGGTCGACGCCCGCCGACGAAGTGGCGCCGGCGCTCGCCCCGCCCGCCGAGCCGAGGTCCGCGGAGGGCTGCAGTTCGCTTCGTTCGCACTTTCGCGCCACGCTGCCGTCGACGAAGAGGGTGATCCCCGCGTCGGGATCGAACACCGCGGCTACATGTGCGAACCGCCGCAGCTTCAGCTTCGGCTCGCTGCGGCACGAAAGCCAGTGGCCGCCCTTGGAGAGTTCAAGGCCGACCTCTCCGAGCGGGCCGATGCCGAAGTAGTAGCCCGCGTGTTCGTTGCGCTCATGGTCCACTATCGGGACCCAGTTCCATGGGTAGGCGGCGAGTGCTAACCACGATTCCACCGTGAACGCTCCCGTAACCTTGGGCGCTGCGGCGTCGGTTCGGCGGATCAGCGAGGTAAATCCGTCGAGCCGGATCGCCCGGCCGACCACACCTGCCACCCGCGTGACCCGTCCCTCGATCGTGTCGCTGATCGAGGCCGCGCGGTCCCGCGCGACGCCCTCCTCGGGATCGTCGTCGAACGACCACCATGCGAGAGGCGCTTGTGGTTGCGGCTGAGTGTGGACGACGCCAGATGCGGCGAGGATCAGCGCGAGGCCGAGGACAGCCCGGGCGGTCACCACGCACCTCGCGCTGCGAGGTGCCCGTACGACCCGCTCGTAGCATGCGCTGTCGCGCCGCCAGTTTTCGGAGGTGGCTCGTTCGGCCGCGTCCGCGTCTCCCTTGCGAATGGCTTCGATCATATCTTCGTGCTCCTTGAGGGCATCGCTGAAGTCATTCAGTAACGCCGAGGTGTAAACCCGTTCGTAATGCTCGACCTGGGACTCGAAGGCCCGCAGTTGGGCCGAGAGGCGGCTCACCGCCACCGCCCCGTCACTCGCTGATAGGCCGTATGAGGAACCTGTCCCCCGACATTACGTCCGCTAGCAGACCTTCCAGATCCGCCGGGTCAGCGGCCTGCGATGGCTCCGTTGGTTGAACCGCGTCGATTCTATCCGATGTTGTCGGCTTGGAACGCACCTCATTTTGCTTTGCTGGGCTAGACCAAGTTCCGAGCGTTGCTCGGATCAGACACGACTCCGGTGCATACATCCCGCTTTCGGACTTGCCGGGGCTGATTGCCAACGCCTGTCAGGTCAATAAACGACATTCATGCGTCAACAATCGTCATCTGATTTCGCTCTCAATCCTGCGACATCCTTGTTACATTACCGGTCGTATAAATTCTTGCGCGAAAGCGAGCGGTCGCGTCGAGGTCTTCTAGTTCTTATTGAGAGAAGTTGACCTGTCTGGCGTATGCCTGACGGGTAGAAGGATGAACACCCATGAGATTCGCTAGATCCGCTTGGTTTGGCCTGGCCGCCCTCCTGATAGCCACGACCAGCGCGGCCCAGACTCGGATCGATGGAACGATCGAAGGAAGGATCACCGACAGTCAGGGGCTCGCCGTGCCTGGGGCCACCGTGACCGTGTCGAGCCCGGCCCTCATCCGAGCCGCCGTTGTGACCACCGGTCCGGAGGGCCGCTACCGAGCGACGCAACTCCCCGTAGGCAAGTACACAGTCCGCGTTGAAATCAATGGGTTTCAGACGCGGGCGATGACCGGAATCGAGCTCCCGGTCGGCCGCGTTCTCGTGATCAACGCGACCATCGAGCCCGGCGGAGCGACCGAGTCGATCATGGTCGAGGCGGTAACACCGGTGATCGACACCCAACAGGTCAAGAACGTCCAGACGATCACCAAGGAGGCGGTCGATCAGCTGCCGCTGAGCCGTGATCCCATTCTCGGACCGACCCAACTCGCCCCCGGTGTCGTCGAGCGCACCTCCTCCGGTTCGCGACGCAACGAAACGAACTACCTCATCGATGGTGCGAACCAGAACGCTCCCAACCAGGGGTATGCCGAGGCCAGCATCAGCTGGGATGCCGTGGAAGAGATCGAGTTCATCACCACCTCGAATCCCATGGAGAACTACGGCGCGATCGGCGGCACGCTGAACCTTGTCACCCGCAGCGGCAGCAACCGTCTGAGCGGCATGGCCAGCTTCTACGCCACCAACAGAGACTTCAATCAGATCCTCCTGCCTGCGGAGCACGCGAACACCCTCGGCATCGGGCAGCCCGCCCTCAAGGAGTTCGAGCGCGACGCGTCCTTGAGGCTCGGCGGCCCGATCCTCAAGGACCGGCTCTGGTTCCTGGTGAATTACCGGCGCACCAGCGAGGAGGTGGCCGGGTCCTTCGTTCCGGTCACGATCAACGGGACGAGGTACGAGAACTACAACGCGCCCCGCACCATCGACTGGGTCTTCGGAAAGCTGACGGCACAGATCTCGCCGACCATGCGGTGGTTCGGAAGCTACAGTTCCTCCAAGGATGTAAGCCCATTCGATCGGTCGGTTCCCCCGCGGGTCGCCCAGGAAGCGCAGCGGAACTTCACCGCCACTCAGTTCAGCGTGGCGAGCCAGTTCACCTGGACGCTCGGTCCGCAGAGCGTCCTCGACGCTCGCCTCGGGGTGTGGCGCTTCGAGGGCGCCAACCTGGCGCAGGCGGGAACCGAGATGAACCCGCACTACATCGACCGCTTTACCGGCTACGAATGGGGGCGGCGCGGCGCCGACCAGCGGCTGGGCGACAAGCGCAACTACAACGGCTCCTTGAGCTTCACTCACTTCGCGCCTGACTGGGGCGGGGCGCATGAAATCAAGGCGGGCGCCGACTATCAGCCCACGTTCGGTCAGGCCCGCGTCTGGTCTCCCGGCAACTCGATCCGCGACTGGGACGTCTGGAACTCGAACCCCTACTTCTACCGCGGCCGTGACGGACTCACAGGTCCGGGCCCCTTTGGCGATGGACGGATGCTCTTCGGGACCAGTGGCACCTTCGAGGGATGCTGCGGCCTCGCCGAGGACATGGACCGGTTAGGCGCCTTTGTCTCGGACGTCTGGCGCGTGAACGACCGTCTCACCTTGAACCTCGGTGTGCGGTACGACGTGACGAAATCAGGCGTTCCCGACGTACGGAAGACGCCAGCCGACGCCTTGGCAGTTGCGATCGGTCAGGCGGTCCTCGTGCCGCGCTGGGCCGTGAATCCCTTCGGAGCCCTGAGTTCGCCGGGCGATCAGGATCGTCTTCCCTGGAAAGGCTTCTCCGCACTCGCAGGGTTTGCCTACGACCTGACGGGAGATCGGCGCACGATCGTGAAAGCCCACTTCGCCAGGTATCAGGAGCGGCTGACCACCTGGATCTTCAATTTCGGCGTTCCGTCGGGAGATGCGACTTTCCTCATGAACTGGTGGGACGACAACCGCAATGGCCAGCCCGACCTGCCGGGTATCGACCGCTGGGCGCAGGCTGACAACGCGAGCCCCCTCGGTCTTACGGGCACCACCTGGCAGCAGAACATCGATCCGGGCACCAAGACGCCGTATATGAACGAGTTCCGGGCGGGGATCGAGCGCCAGCTCGGCGACTTCAACGTCGGCGTGTCCGGCCTCTACCGCGACCGGAAGAACCAGATCACCGACCTGCTCTACGACTTGAATACCGGCAAGTACTGGAGCGATGTCAACTCGGGCTTCTGGATTCCCTTGAACACAACGGTGCCATCCGCAGGATCCGGCTTCCCCGCCGTGCCGGTGACCATGTACTTCCAGAGTCAGAGCGCCCCCGCCAGATTCACTCGACTCACCAACGTCCCCGACGCCGTCGGCCGATACACCGCCCTCGACATCACGGTCAACCGGCGATGGAAGGGCGACTTCATGTTTGGCGGGTCAGCGGTCTTCTCCAGGAACTACGGGACCTTCGACGAGTCGGGTGCTGACCCTGGGCGCGGGCAGTTCCAGACCCCGAACTTCATCACAAACCGCGCGGGATCGCGGCAGAGTTTCGATCGCCCTCTCGTCGTCAAGCTCTGGGGAAGCGTGACGCTGCCCGGGAAGCTCCGAGGTTCCTTCAACTTCCTGCAGAGCAGCGGGGCCCCGTGGAATCGCACCGTGACCGTGCAGCCGCCTGCCGCATGGGCGGCGGCAACAGGTGCTTCGACGGCGACGCAGACCGTCTATCTGGAGCCCAGTGGCGCGCGCCGGAACCAGTCCACGACCAACCTAGACCTGCGGCTGGAGAGACTGCTGCGACTGGGGAAGAGCCACGAGATCGGCCTGTTCGCTGACATTTTCAATGCGACCGGATTCTCCTACGTCACCTACCAGTCGAACCCTGGCGGGACTTGGTCGCCGGCGGGCGAGAAGACGACCGAGGGACGGTTCACCCCGGTCTCGACCGGACCGAGGAGCCAGAACGGAGTCCGGACGATCAGGTTCTCCCTTCGGTATTCGTTCAACTAGCGTGCGCAAGGCGCCTCGCCGGTGGGTCCGCGTCGTCGCGCTCGGCACGGCTTGCGGCGGCTTGTTCGTCAACCTTGAGACGGCGAGCAACCAGCGCTCCACGGGGTCTACCGCCGCTCGCCGCCCCAATGTCATCGTGATAATCACGGATGACCAGGGCTACGGGGACCTCGGAGTGCATGGCAACGATGTCATTCGCACGCCGAATCTGGATGGGCTCGCGAACCAGGGTGTCCGATTCACCGACTTCCACGTCGACCCCACGTGTTCGCCCACTCGGTCCGCGCTGCTCACGGGCCGCTACTCAACCCGCACCGGCGTGTGGCACACGATCATGGGTCGTTCGCTCATGGCGCCTGGCGAGCGCACCGTCGCGGAGATCTTCGGCCAGGCTGGGTATCGCACGGCGATGTTCGGCAAGTGGCACCTCGGGGACAACTACCCGCTCCGGCCTCACGACCAGGGCTTCCAGGAGGCCCTCTATCACGGCGGCGGCGTCGCCGGACACGTGGGAGATCACCTCGGCAATGACCTCTACGACGACACCTACTTCCGCAACGGCGTGCCCGAGGCGGTGAAGGGCTACACCACCGATGTGTGGTTCGACGAGGCGCTCAAGTTCATTCAGCGGGACCGCGACCGTCCCTTCCTGGTGTATCTCGCGACTAACGCCGCCCATTGGCCCTACTACGTGGACGACAAGTACGTTCAGCCCTACCTCGATGCTGGCGTGCCCCCGACGATGGCGCGCTTCTACGGCATGGTGACCAACGTTGACGGAAACGTCGGGCGGCTGACCGCGCGACTACGTGAAATGGGTCTCGAGGAGAACACGATCCTGGTCTTCATGACCGACAACGGATCGGCGGAGGGCTGGAGCAACTGGCGGGAAGAGCCGGGGACTTGGAAGGGCTTCAACGCGGGCATGCGCGACGGCAAGGGTTCCGAGTATGACGGAGGACACCGAGTTCCCCTCTTCATCAGGTGGCCTGCGGGGGGGATCAGCGGCGGCCGCGAGATCGATCAGCTCAGCGCCCACATCGACGTGTTGCCCACGCTGGCCGAGTTGTCCGGCGTCGCCTTGCCGGAGGGACTGAAACTCGACGGTATGAGCCTGGTCCCGACGCTTCGGGCCGCGCCCGCCAACGGCTCCGCGAGTGCACGTGCCACCGGGGGACGCCCCCCAGGCGAGTCAGGCGCTCGCACCGACCGCGTGCTATTCGTTCATTCCCAGCGCGTCGACATCCCCGTCAAGTGGCGAAAGGCCGCGGTGATGACCGAGCGCTTTCGGCTGATCAATGGCGAGCAGCTCTATGACATTCAGGCCGACCCCGGCCAGGCCGTGGACGTCGCCTCGAAGTACCCAGACGCGGTGACAGATCTGCGCGCCTCCTACGACAAATGGTGGGCGAGCCTCGAGCCGGTTTTTGGCGATGTCGTTCGCATCGGTATCGGCGCCGAGCAGGGGGACCCCTCAGTGCTGACCTCGCACGACTGGCGGACGAGTGACGAGACTCAGGTCGTCTGGAACGCGAACCAGGTCAACTCCGCCCATGCCGGGAACGGGTACTGGGCCATCAACGTGATTCGAGCCGGGACCTACGAGATCGAGCTCCGCCGCTGGCCCCGCCCGAGCCGGCTCGGGATCGATGCGCAGCGTGCGCGGCTCAAGATTGGAGAGGTCGAGGCGGAGAAGGCGACCTCCCCGTTCGATCCCGATGCGAAGTTCCGCGTCAAGCTGAATGCCGGGCCGACCACACTACAGTCGTGGCTCACCACACGAGACGGAAAATCGCGTGGCGCCTACTTTGTCTACGTGCGCCGTCTGGAGTAGGCGGGCCCGGGATCACGCATCAACGGCCGTGCCCCGGCAGGTGTACTCGGATGAGGAGACCAAGCATGGAACTGAATCCGCCCGGCCGCGTCGCGTTGCTCTCGCTGCTGATCTGGTCGTGCGCGTCCGTCGCCACGCCCCTACCGGCGGCGCTGAGATCCGCCCCGGCCCCGTCCACATCGCCGAAGCCTTCCCGGCCGCCCAACATCGTCATCCTGGTTGCTGACGACCTGGGTTGGGCCGACGTCGGCTACCAGGGCGCGACAACCGCCACGCCCCACATCGACCGCCTGTCGAGGGAAGGTGTGCGCCTGTCGACCTTCCGCACATCGCCGCTCTGCTCGCCCACGCGTGCCGGCCTTATGACCGGCCGTTGGCCGATCCACTACGGGATGGGGGACTCCGTGATCACGCCCTGGCGGCGCTATGGACTGCCGACGACCGAGCAAACGATCGCGGAAATGCTGCGAAAAGCGGGGTATGGGCGTCGCGGGATCTTCGGCAAGTGGCACCTGGGCCACTACGAGAAGCGCTTCCTGCCCCTCAATCGCGGCTTCACCCGTTTCTACGGTTTCTACAACGGCTATGTCGATTACTTCACCCACAAGCGTGAGGGGGAACTCGACTGGCATTCCGACTTCGCGGCCTCTCACGACCAGGGCTACACGACCGATCTGATCGGGCGCGCGGCCGCCGCCTTCGTCGCGGAGAGTCGTCCTGACGAGCCCTTCTTTCTCTACGTGCCCTTCAGCGCGGCCCATTCGCCCGTGCAGGCGAAGCCGGAAGACCTGGCCCGCTACGCCCACATCGCCGAGGGCGATCGGCGGACCTACGCGGCGATGGTCGACTCGCTCGATCAAGCGGTGGGGTCAGTGCTCGGCGCGATCGACGCCAAGGGCATAGCAAAGGACACCTTCGTTCTCTTCTTCAGTGACAACGGAGCGGTTTCGCGATACGGCTCCAATCTTCCCTGGCGCGGGGACAAAGGTGGGGTCCATGAAGGGGGAGTGAGGGTGCCTGCGGTCGTGCGCTGGCCCGCCGGATTCGACGGGGGGCGCGAGGTTCCAGCCCCGATGGGCTACATCGACGTCTATCCCACGGTCAAACGCCTCGCCGGGCTCACCGGACCCGATCCCAACCCTCTCGACGGCCTCGACATGCTCGACGTGATCCGTGGCGCGGCGCCGGCGCCGTCACGTGATTGGTTTACTTACATCGCACAAGGGGCTCCGGAGGCAATAGCGATCGACGACGGAGCATGGAAACTCGTGGTCCGCGGCGGGAGCGTCCTCGACGTAACCCTCGCAAAAGGCGATGCCGGCCGCGCGGGCTCGCCTTCGGTCGAACTCTTTCGGCTCGACCGGGACCCGGGCGAGACGACGAATCTTGTCGTGGAGCACCCGGACGTCGCCGCGCGTCTCCTGGAGCGTTTGCAGCGCTTCCGCCGCCTCAGGATGGAGGGCGCGCCCGACTTCCGTGAGGGGAGCGAGGGCTTCAAGCCGCCAAAGGAGTGGATGATCGCGAAGTAGCCCCCGTTCCGACGATCTCCCTCGCTCCGGTTCGACGCCAGTCCGAGATGCCCGGATCACGAATAGCGATGGATTCCTGATCGGACCTTCGACCCTTGCCAAGGTCTGCTCGCGGACGGACTGTTGGGGGACAGCCCCCTAATACGGCCTATCAGCGACGACGGGTGCTGGTCTCCAGACAATAAGCCGTATGAGCGGCCTCCCGAGTCAACATCAGATGTAATGAAAGATGTAATGAACCAGCTCAGTTGACAAAAAACAGCAGAAACCAGCAGCGGCAAAAGTAATCTCTCGCCTTCCAGCCATAAACTTTGGGATGAGGTGGGCTACTGCAATGTAGGTCATCATTCCAGCTGCTAGCCCTAGTAAGACGCCTTCCGATGTCCCGAGCCAGATGGCAATTCTAGAAGCTGTATTGCCTAATGCAAATAATAGGCTTGCAACTAGGCAAACTAGAAAGGCTTTGGCCTCTGATGGGTAAAAAACACGCGCGATAATTCCAGCCAGCATGACTTCAGGGACGACGTGCGCTAAAACGCCAGAATATGCTCGCAGTGGTGAGCTGCTCTCTGCTATGAGCGCTGCTGATAATGTTACGCCGTCGAAGAATGCGCAAACAAAAATACAACCAAGTGCTGAATAAACTACCTCTCGATTTAAGTTGGTAAAATCATCGATGGCACAACAGGCTTTATGGCTTCCAGGGAGTTCATGTTTATGTTTGTGGTTCGCAGGAGGGGCTCCGGCAAACTTCATTTGAGCAGGCTGCAATACTGTTCGTGAACTGTTCTTGTAAATCTTCTCTGTGCCCCATACGAACCCGGCACCTAACAAAGCTATCGAACCAGTGACAACAAAGCTCCGATCGAAATGTGCAAACGAATGTGGTAACAGTTCAACGAATGCTAAAGCCAAAAGATAGCCCGTGCCAAGACTTAGAAGCATCCGCAGTCGGGACGGCGTTGCCCAAGTTCCCACTAGACGGATTGCAATGAGACCAACCGCCAACGTCAGGCCAGTGGTGACTGCAATGCCAATGAATCCGTCAATTGAGAGATTACTTACGGGAGCGATCATCTAGTGTTTTTACCTCCACGTGACTTTGTGCAGTTTATCAATACTTTCAGTGAGCATGAATATCGCATTGCAGCGGTCGGTCACCACAATGCGTTGGCTCCACAGGGGCCGTCCCAGGGTGTCGAGCGTGCACATCGTCTGGTCAACGATGACTTATATGTACAATGCCCCATGTCCAGATTCCTCGCAACGTTGATCCTGGCTGTCCTGCTCCTGGCCCCGGTCACTACGATGGCCCAGTCCGCTGTCCCAGCGGACAGTCCTCGCGTGACCGCACTCAAGACAGAGGTGGCGGCCGAAGTCGAGAAGATGCGTAACTTCACGCAGCAGATGGTTGACCAGATCTTCAGCTTCGGAGAGTTAGGCTTTCAGGAGGTCGAAACACATAAGTACCTCACGGGGATTCTGCGGCAGCACGGATTCACGGTCGAAGAAGGTGTGGCCGGTATTCCGACGGCATTCATGGCGAGTTGGGGCCGCGGCAAACCCGTGATTGCGCTGGGGTCGGACATCGATGGGATTCCGCAGGCATCCCAGAAACCCGGCGTCGCATACCGGTCGCCGATTGTTGAGGGCGCGCCCGGACATGGCGAGGGCCACAACTCCGGCCAGGCCGTGAACATCACGGCCGCCATCGTGATGAAGCGCATCATGGAGCGCGACCAGATTCCCGGCACGATTCGGGTATGGCCCGGCACCGCAGAGGAGCTCGTCGGGACGAAGGCCTATTTCGTTCGCGCAGGGCTCTTTAAGGATGTCGACGTCGCACTGTTTACGCATGTGGGCAGAAACCTGTCCGTCTCCTGGGGCGCGGCCGGGGGCACGGGCCTTGTGTCCGTGGAATACATGTTCGAGGGCGAGACCGCGCACTCGGCCGGGGCACCCTGGCGGGGCAAGAGTGCGCTGGATGCCGTGGAACTGATGAACGTCGGTTGGAACTATCGACGCGAACACCTGCGCCTCGAACACCGTTCGCATTACGTGATCCGCAATGGCGGTGACCAGCCCAACGTGGTCCCGCGCACGGCGTCGGTCTGGTATTACTTCCGCGAGCTCACGTATCCGCTGATCAAGGACCTGTGGGGCATCGGTGACTCGATCGCGCAGGGTGCCGCGATGATGACCGGCACCCGGCTCGCGTCAACGCGTGTGCTTGGCGCTGCGTGGCCGCGTCACTTCAGCCGACCGGTGGCTGAAGCTACCCACGCAAACATCGAGAAGGTGGGGCTTCCGGAGTGGAGCGAGGCCGATCAAACTCTCGCGCGCGCCGTGCAGAAGGAACTCGGCGTGACTGAAACGGGTCTCGCAACGCGCCTCGGGGGGCTTGGCCAGCCCGTGACCGATAATCGGGGCGGCGGATCCGACGACATTGGCGATGTCTCCTGGAACGTCCCGACCGTCACCCTGTCATTTCCGTCAAACATTCCCGGCCTACCCGGCCACAACTGGGCCGATAGCATCGCTATGGCCACGCCCATCGCGCACAAGGGCGCCACCGCCGGCGCCAAGGCCCAGGCCATGACGCTGGTGGACCTGTTCCTCAAGCCGGAAGTCGTTTCCGAGGCGTGGCGCTACTTCAACGAAGTCCAGACCAAGAATCAGAAGTACGAACCGTTGATTCGGCCCGAGGACACACCCGCGCTCGAACTCAACCGCGACATCATGGCCAAGTATCGCGACGAGATGCGCAAGTTCTACTTCGATCCCACGAAGTACAAGACCTACCTCGAACAGCTGGGGATCGCGTACCCCACCATCAGGCGCCAATGATCCGCCCGTACAGAGGTCTGCTGCCAACGGTGCATTCAACTGCGTTTCTTGACGACAGCGCACAGGTCCTCGGCGGCACGCACATCGGGGCCGAGAGCAGTGTCTGGATGCAGACCGTCATTCGCGGGGACGTGAACTACATCCGGACCGGGGACCGCACCAATATTCAGCACGGCTGAGTAGTGTGCCCCGAGGTCTGAGAGTGGACAGACTGTCGGGGGGACAGCCCCCTAATACGGCCGATCAGCCCAATTGTCTCGAAGTTGTCCTTGACGATCATCGGGATGCAGCGCAGCGGTCCGGTCAGGCCGCTAGTTGCGAAAGGCCGGTCGAGCGCGTCCGCCTCCCCTGGTGCCTTGTCGCTCATCTGCGTGATGGCATTAAGCGCGGCGCCCTGCTTGTCGTATGCGGCAATGCGCGCCTGATACGCGATGACCGGCGCGCGGCACGCCAGGCGCTTCGCTGAGATGGCGGCGTGCATCTGTGCGATTGTCGCCTCTGTGACGTCGAATGCTGGCGGGGTCTGGGATGCACGTCCCGCAAGTGGCACACCCGAGACGACCATAGCTGCGGCGACGACCAGACAGCAGGACAGAACCCGAATGCGCAGAACGACTTCGCGGGCCAAGTATGCCGCACGTCTCCTCAGGGAACCAATCGAGATGGGAATCCCGTTTTTGGCCGCCGGCGCCGCTCCGTGTGATACTTTGCCCGCGCCCCAGAAATGTCTGCGGCCCAGTGGTCAGACTGTCTTTTCGCGCCGAGCCCGTGTCGGCCGAGGTGCCCTCATGAATAATTCCCGCCGCAATTTCATCCGACAATCTGCCACCGCACTAGCTGGCACCACCCTGGCCACGGCCATTCCGGCTGAATCCACCGCGGCCATCCCTGGCAACATGCCAATCGCACAAGCCGACAAGCTCCGCTTCGGCGTAATCGGTTGCAAGGGCATGGGCTGGTCGGACATGCGGGCGCACCTCGCCTTGCCGGAGGTGGACTGCGTCGCCCTCGCCGACGTTGACCAAAGTGTGCTCGACCAGCGCTCCAACGATGTATTCAAGCTGCGGGGCAACAAGCCGCAAACCTTCAAGGACTACCGAAAGATGCTGGAGATGAAGGACCTGGACGCCGTCATCATCGGCACTCCCGACCACTGGCACTGCCTCGGCTTCACGGACAGCCTCGCCGCTGGTAAGCATGTGTATTGCGAAAAGCCCATCTCCGCCAATATCGAGGAATGCAACGTAATGCTCCGTGCAGCCCGGCGCCACCCGAAGTTGATGGTGCAGGTTGGCCAGTGGCAACGCTCCGGGACCCACTACGATCAAGCGCACACCTACCTCAAGTCGGGCAAACTCGGCAATATCCGCCTCGTGAAAGTCTGGGCGTACCAGGGCTGGATGAACCCCGTGCCTGTGCTACCGGACAGTACGCCTCCTCCCGGTGTGGACTACGACATGTGGCTCGGCCCGGCGCCGAAGCGCCCGTTCAACGCCAACCGCTTCCACTTCAATTTCCGCTGGTTCTGGGACTATGCCGGCGGCTTGATGACCGATTGGGGCGTGCACGAAATCGACATTGCCTTGTTCTTCATGGGAGCGAAAGCGCCCAAGTCCATCATGGCCAGCGGCGGCAAGCTGGCCTACCCCGACGATGCCTCCGAGACGCCGGACACCCTGCAAACGGTGTTCGAGTACGACAATTTCAACATGCTCTGGGAACACGCCACCGGCATTGACGGCGGCAATTATGGCAAGACGGAGGGCATCGCCTTCATTGGCAACAACGGCACGCTGGTGGTGAACCGCAGCGGCTGGGAACTCATACCGGAAACGAAGCGGAGCGACGAGGGCATCAGGGTCAACAAGATTGACGCCTTGCCCTACCAAGCCAAGGGCACCCCCGACTACGTGCAGCTTCACGCCCAGAACTTTGTGGAGGCTATCAAGAAAGGCGACCCCAGCATCTTGAGGTGTGGCATTGAAACTGGGGCAGTTGCCGCCATCAACGCTGCAATGGGCAACGTGGCCTTCAAGCTGGGGCGGAAGGTGTTGTGGGACGCTGAAAAAGGTGAGTTCAAGAACGACCTGGAGGCAAACGCACTGGCCAAGGCCAGGTATCACAACGGCTGGAAGTTGCCGGGTTGATTAAAAGAGGGAAGCGCACGTTGCGCCAGGGACTTATCGGGCGAGTTCCTGACGCGTTACGCTGCTACTGCGGTGACCGTATTACCAAAATTAGTGGTCTCAAAGACCCTCATGGCATTCAAGGGTATCCGTGTAAAACCGGCTTCGCGCTCGAGGAAATCGGCCAAGCCGCTCGCACCCTGCGCTCGGATCGGGTCTTCATCGAACTGCTGAGGTGGCCCAGCGGGGACATCAAATCCCAGCTGGTCAAGACCCAACAGTTCCTGAGCAAGGATGTCAGGAACCACATCCTGTGCATGGCCGAGGAGAATCGCCGATAGTCCGTATTACGTGGGTCTTGCCCGAACATCACGTCGGCGTACTCAAGGGGTCGCTGCACCGTGACTGGAGGAGAAGATGTCGCGTATGTAGCGCACCCCTTTGACCGCGGCGGAAGAAGCCGAGTTCTGGATTCGATGGAAACGGGGGGAGTCGGTTCCGGCGATTGGCCGCGCGCTGGGCCGTCAGCGGACCACCCTCGCGGGGTCTGTGGCGGGCCACGGGGGCATCCCGCCGCCCGTGCGGCGACGGGCGGCGCGGGTGCTCAGTACGGCGGATCGGGAAGACATCTTGCGCGGCCTCGCCGCGCAGACCCCCTACCGCGTGATCGCGCAGCGCTGGGGCCGCGCCCCGTCGGCTGAAACCCTGCCGGTTGGCCACCTCCGCGGCGTTGCGCCAGGTCGTAGCGCGCCAGTTCGCGGGCGACTGGTCACCAAGGTCTGATAGTGGACGTAATGTCGGGAGACAGCCCCCTAATACGGCCGATCAGCGCGCCGATTGAGGGTCGGCGGATTACCTCACTTGATACGCTGGTCGGCCTCGATAAACTGCTGGGAGCGTTCACGCGCACCATCGAGGCCTCGGTGAAGAACGGGCAGGCCACATCGGACTCGGGGAGTTTCGAGATCACGACCGGCGAGGCACATCGAGATCCATGACTTGATTTGCCCGCATTCGGGCATACAATCGGCCTCCATACACCCCACGTTCCGGAGGCACGACCATGGCGCGCACACTCGTGATTACGGGACTGGCTGTGGGCCTGTTGGCCCATGCCGGTATCCAGGCTCAGACTCGTTCCGTCAAGACACTCGCCCTCGAACAGTTCTTCGACATGGAGACCGTCTCCAACCCGAAGATTGCGCCTGACGGCACCCGCATCCTCTACACCCGCGGCTGGGTTGACAAGGTGAACGACCGGCGGCAGTCGACGATGTGGATGATGAATGCGGATGGGTCGAAGAACCGGATGCTGACCGAGGGGGCTGATGCGATCTGGTCGCCTGACGGAACGCGGATCGCGTTCACCCGGCAGGGCCAGCCGCGAGGCACTCAGATCTTTGTGCGGTGGATGGACGATGAGGGTGCGGAGTCGCAGGTGACGCGCCTGGAGTATTCACCGTCGGCGATCACATGGATGCCCGATGGCAAGTCGTTGCTGTTCACCATGAACCTGCCCGAGCGCAAGTCGTGGCCCATTGCGATGCCGGCGCGACCTGAGGGTGCGCGGTGGACCGAAGCACCACGAATTATCGAGAGTCTCACCTACCGTGCCGATCGGCAGGGCTTCACCGACGACACACACACGCACGTCTTTATGGTGCCGGCCGAGGGTGGCACCGAGCGGCAGATCACCACCGGCACGTTCAACTACGGCGGTTTTTCGCTCACGCCGGACGGCAAGGAAGTGGTCTTCTCGGACAATCGTGATCCCAACCGCGACAAGGCGGCGCGCGAGTATCGGCAGTCGGACGTCTACGCGTTGAACATTGCGACTGGCGCGATGCGCCAGTTGTCGGATCGCAGCGGGCCCGACAGCAACCCCGTGGTGTCGCCTGACGGCCGGTGGATTGCATATCTGGGTTACGACTACACCACCGACACGTACATCGATAACGAGTTGCATGTGGTGGGCATCGACGGGCGCGATCGCCGACAGATGACTGCCGCCTTTGACCGATCACCCACCAACCTCACGTGGGCGCCTGATTCGAACGGTATCTACTTCGCGGCCGACGATCGTGGCAGTCGTAATCTGCATTACGCGCCGCTTGATGGCGCGATTCGATCCGTGACCTCCGGCGTGCAGCAGGTGACGCTCAGTGATATCAACGACGGCGGACAGGCGGTAGGCACCATCACGGCCTTCCACAAGCCGGGCGACATCGTGTCGTTCAGCCTGGCCAACCCTGGGCAGATTCGTCAACTGACGGACGTGAATGCCGATGTGCTGGGTCCCCTGACGCTCGGTCCAGTGGAAGAGATCTGGTACGACTCGGTCGATAACGTCAGGGTGCAGGGATGGCTCATCAAGCCGCCCGATTTTGATCCGGCGAAGAAGTATCCGCTCATGTTGTCGATTCATGGCGGACCGCATGCGATGTATGGCGTCGGGTTCAACTTTGCGTGGCAGGAGCATGCGGCCAACGGGTATCTCGTGCTCTACACCAATCCGCGTGGGTCCACCGGGTACGGCAGCGCCTTCGGCAACGCGATTAAGTACGCGTACCCGTCTAAGGACTACGACGACCTCATGAAGGGTGTCGACACCGTCCTTGCCAAGGGGTCGGTGGATACGCGCAATATGTTTGTGTATGGCTGCTCGGGTGGCGGCGTGCTCACGGCGTGGGTGGTGGGTCACACTAGTCGTTTCGCTGCCGCCGCGTCGCAGTGTCCTGTCATTAATTGGTTGTCATTTGTTGGCAACGTCGATGGCAATCCGCTCCGGTGGTATGACGATTTCGAGAAGTTGCCCTGGGTGGATCCGAGCGAGCACTTGCGGCGGTCGCCGCTCATGTACGTCGGCAACGTCAAGACGCCGACCATGCTCATGACCGGGGTGCTCGACATGCGCACGCCCATCAGTCAGAGCGAGGAGTTTTACCAGGCGCTCAAGGTGGTCGGTGTGCCGACGGCGATGTTGCGTTTCAACGGCGAGTGGCACGGCACCTCGTCAATTCCATCGAACTTCCTGCGCACGCAGCTCTACCTGCGCTACTGGTTTGAGAAATGGACCACCAAGGACAGCCCGCCCGCCGGTGGCCGTTGACGCAGACGATACGTAGGGCAGCCAAGGTCTCATTGTGCACGTAATGTCGGGGGACAGCCTCCGAAGACGGCCGATGAGCGAGCGCCACCGAGTTGATGGCGGCGAGATGCTCCGTCTGTATCCGCCCGCGGCCGCCGGTGACGCCTTGGCTACCGCGCCTGCGCGCGATGGGCACTGACCAGGTAGTCGGTGATGAAGGTGGCAATCCAATGCGACCCGGAATAGTTGGCGTCGTACATGGCCGCGATGCTGCTGCGGGCGTGGGACGCCGCCAGGGCGCGGTACGGCCCGACCCGGGCATCGCCCCTCGGCAGCGCGGCGGCGAGGTCTTCGAGCGATCGGGCGCGGCTGGCGGCTAGACCGATCAGGTGCGACTTGGCCCCCAGCATATTGGTCTTCTCGAGTTCGTCGTTGGACTGCGACATGGCGATGACCCCGACGGTCAGCGCCTGGAAGCGCGGCGAATCCGGGGCCGGCAGAAACGCGTCGAGCCACTTCACGAACTGCGCTTGCGGCAGGACGTCGGCCATCAGGGCAGCCTCGGTGAGGCACGGCGACAGGAAGTCCGAGCCCGATACCTCGACGTTGGGCGCACAGCCCGCGTCGGCCAGGAAGAACGCCTTGGCGCGGTCGACGAGCGCGGCCTCGAGCGCCGGCTCGGTCGAGCGGCGGGCGTACTCGAGGAGCATCTTGAGCGCGTAGGCGGTATTGGCGTGCGTGCCGACCCGCATCGGCGCGGCGAGCGTGTTCAAGTAGGGCGGAGTCCGCTCGAGGAACACCTTGGCCAGCGGCTCGATGTTGGCGGCCCATTTCTTCGCGTCGGGATCGTCCCAGGATCGCATCTCGCCGTAAAGGCGCAGCAGCCACGCCCAGCCGTAAGGGCGCTCGAAGGTGTGATTACCTTCCTCGTTGAAGAACGCCACTTCACCGTTGATGGCATCGGCGCTGAGGTGCTCCTTCAACTTCTCGCGGATGAGCTTGGCAATGGGCATGTCCGGATACCGCCGCAGCAGTTGGGTCATGGTCCACATCGAGTTCACGGACGAGTGCCAGTCGTAGCAGCCGTAGAAGGCGCGGGTTGTGGCGAAGTCAGGTTTGATCGCCACGGTGGTCTGGTAGAGGTAGCCACGGCTGCGCGGAGGCGCGTGCGGCTTGCCGACGCACGCCAGCGGCAACGTGGCGAGCCACTGCGCGGTGTCGCGGTCGAGGGCCGGCGGTGCCGCCGGCTGCATCGCGGACTCCGCCGCCACCGCGGCCAGCGCGAGACACAGCATCCCAAGAACCGCTACAGCGGCCGCACCTGATCTTTGCCACCCTGTCGTCATCATTGCCGTCTCCTATTACCCTCGAAACCATCGGTGCTGCGGCGGACGCAGCGGGCGCGCTTGCAGCCTTCGAGGCCAACATCATACGAGAATGTTGGACGGAAGCTTATGGGCACCCACTGCACATGCGCGGCCAGCGACCTGGACCGTCGTCGCGCGCAGCGGCGCGGCGGACGCCGCAGCAGGTGGTGCCGTGCCGCCATTCGGCCGAGCAGCTCTGGCCCTATCGGACGCAAGTCGTCGAGTACAACCGCGCCACCGGATTCGCTACGAGGGGAAATCGGTCGTCTGCATCCTCAGGCTTGGCCTCGTAGATGTATTGCAGGTGGGTCCATGCGCCGTCTCCCGCGTCCTCGAAATTCACACCCAGTAGCTCTCCGAACGTCTAAGCATCGATGACGGCATATCGATACGTGCCAGCAGTCAGATCCTCTGCGACCCGGTCAATCCGTCCCTGCTCGTCGTCGATGGCGGTCAATTCCGCGATTCGCTCCGCAACCACATCACTCTGATCATCCGGTGTCATTGATTCGTCCTCGTGTTCTTGCCCTCGCTGAGCCGTAATGGCGGGGCACCGTGATCTGGACCCGCTATGCCGACGCCTGTGCCTGATACAGATACTTCTGGAAGCCTGCGAAGGCGAGCGCAATCTCGTCCGGCTTGCCCCCAAGGTCGGCGACGGCATCGGTGATGGAGTCGTGATATTTCAAACGGAGCAAGGGGTTCAGTGTGCTCTGTTCCAATTCCTCCACGCCTTCGGCGACGTAGTGCTGCAGGACGAAATCGAGGAAGGCCTGTTGCATTCGTTCCTGAGCTCTCCCGCGAATGAGGGGATGGGGGCCTTCTCGCCAGACGGTCGCTGGATGGCATGCGCGAGCGGCGATAGTGACCCCACCACCGAGGTATTTGTGCGTGCCTACCCGGACGGTGGCAGCTTGCGGCAGATTTCGGAAGGCGCCGGGTTCCTTCCGAAGTGGACGAAAGGAGGCCGTGAACTTGTCTATGGTGCGCCGTCGCCCATCGGAATGGCGATGATGGCGGTCGGTGTGGCCGTCGAAGGACCGGCGTTAGTGCTCGGCAAACCGCACCAGCTGTTTGAGCTTCCCTTTACCCTGCTGGCCAGCGCGACTTCTTTTGACGCCGCTGCTGACGGCAACCGCTTTGCTGTGATTCTGAGTTCGCCAGCTGCTCAGGCGATCGCGCCGAAGCGCCT
The DNA here is from genome assembly GCA_005799825.1 of Acidobacteriota bacterium. GTDB lineage: Bacteria > Acidobacteriota > Vicinamibacteria > Vicinamibacterales > SCN-69-37 > SYFT01. Next base: position 20,987 of record SYFT01000044.1, read on the forward strand.
GCACGTGACTGTCGTGCTCAATTTCTTCGACGACATCCGCCGGGCAATAGAGGGGAAGTAGCCGCCGTTCCATTGTTACCGCGTCGATCAGGAAGGCCATGAGCGACCTCATCGAAGCGCGCCTTGGAAATGTGCCCTTCGACTCCGATGAACTATGAGTCGCTCAGGGCACCATTCGACTCCCGCGCTTCGCGCGCGAGTCGAATGGTGGAGGCGGCGGGAGTCGAACCCGCGTCCGAAAGGCCTGTCACCGGAGGCGTCTACATGCGTAGTCGAACTTAAAGATTCGCGACAGTCATCGAAGTTCGACGAACGTGCCAGCCGCTAGTCCGTGAAGTCTCGTCCCCAGGCGCCGGACGCGCTAGGGAACCAGCCTGCTAAATGGCGTGCACTCCCCACCCGCAGGCTGGCGAGGGTGCACGTCGCGGGGATTAGGCCGCGAGTGCGAGCTGCGTGTCCGCAGTTGCATTGTGTTTCCGCCGGTTTAACGAGTCGGGTGGAAATGGCTCGGCATGCATCCCACGATCCCTTGCCCCCGTCGAAGCCGTGTCGCCCCCACAAGGTCACTGTCGCCACGGTAGCTTAGCACTTCGGCCCTCTCGGCCTTGAGGAAAAGGCCGAGCTACGGCCCCAGGCCGAGCTCCGTTGTTGTACCGCCACGCCCTTTGGTTCATAATCGGCGGACCACATGACAGACGAGCAACGGGTGCGCGAGGTGGTTAACGCCTATCTTGACCGGACGGTCCACGACCTGGAAGTGCGAGTGCAGGCCCTGACCAAAGACCTGATCGGGCTCATCACCCACCAGGAAGCCAGGCACGCCCGCGAGCTTGAGCAGCTTCGGCAACAAGTGATCGCTGCGCCGGTCCTTGACCCAGCCCTTGGACAGAGAGTGGCCCCGTTCCTGCCATCCGTGCCGGCCAACCCGACCCGCGAAGCGCGCGTGGAGACGATGGAACGGCTGCTGGGGTCCGTCCGGCGGATCGACGAATGCGCCTCGCTCAACGCCATCCTTGGAGCCCTGGCTCGAGGCGCCGCCGCCGAAACGTCGCGCGTTGCCATCCTGCTCGTGGACGGTTACATGTGCCGCACCTGGGGCCATTTCGGCTTTGCTGAAGGGACCGGCCCCACTGAAATGCCAATCGGCGCGTCGGGAACGCTCGCTGCAGCCGTCGCGCTCAAACAGGCGTGTTTCGTACCGCCCATCATCGAGGGCCGCGAGGGCGAAGGCCCGGCCTTCATGCACGTGCCTGCGGGACACACGGGCCTGGCGGTGCCGCTGACCGTGGGCGGGGAAGTGGTGGCGGTGTTGTACGCCGACGACATAGCCCGCTCGTTGGAGCACGAGGACGCACCGCTCTGGACCGAGGAATTGGAATTGCTCGCACGCCATGCCGCGATTCGCCTTGAGAACGTCACGTCGGCCCGCACAGTGGAAGTGCTGGCACGGGTAGACTGACGTGCGATTTTTACCACTGGCAGTCGGTCTCTCGCTAGTGGCGGCGCCCGGTGCGCAGGACCGACTCTGGCTCGCACCGATGCCGGCAGACGCCCGTCCCAACGCCATTGCCACCGCGCTCGCGCACCTCGAAGACGGCAAACCTGCCCTCGCGTTACCCGCACTCCGACGCTCTGTTGGCCAACCGATCGTTGGGCGTTATGTCCGGCTGCACCAGGGTCGCGCTGAACTGGCCGACAAGCAACTCGACAACGCGACCGACTCTGCAGCAGCAGTCCTTGCCACCAAACCCGAAGGGTATCTGCTCGAAGTCGCGTTGCGGTTGGCCGCGGACGCCGCCGAAGCACGACTGGCCTGGACCGACGCGACCAAAGCGCTCTCTACGCTCACCACCCAACCTCTCGTGCCTTCGTCGATGGCGACGGCGCTGTACCGGCTTGGCCTGGCAGCACGGGAAGCCGGACAGCTTGACAGTGCCGTGAAGGCGTTTACGCGCGTGCACGACGAGTTTCCCTCGTCCGCAGAAGCGCCCGATGCAACCAAAGCGCTCCTCAGTCTCTCGCCGTCATTTCAGCCGGCCACCGCCGCACGGCTCACCGTGGCCATGAGCCGTGCACATCAGTTGTATGCGGCGCGACAGTATCCCGAGGCGCGCCTCGCGTATGAGGGCGTGCGACCGCTGGCCGGCACAATCGATCGCGACCTCGTGGATTTGCGGTTGGCGCAGTGCGACGTGCGCCTGAAGCAGTATCCAGCGGCCCTTGCAGCTCTGGAGTCTTACATCGCCGCTGGCGGCGCCAATCGCGACGAAGCGGAGTACTCCAGAGTGGGTGTGCTCCGAGACATGGGACGCCACGCCGAGTATCTGCGCGACGTTCGCGCGTTTGTCGATCGCGGCCGCGACCCGGCCTTCGTCGAATCCGCACTCAACGACCTGGGCACGCACTTCATCCTGGCCGATGACGACGGGAAGGCCGCGGCAGTGTTTACGGAGAGCTACAATCGCTTTCCGACGGGCGCGTTTGCCGGTCGCGCCGCTTGGAAGGCCGGCTGGTGGGCGTTCTCCAGCGGCAACTACGCCGAGACGGTGCGCCTGTTCGAAAGTGCGGCGCAGGGTCTGCGGCGCGCCGACTATCGTTCCGGCTGGGTCTACTGGGCGGCGCGTGCGCATGAGCGTGTCGGTCAACGTGACCGCGCGGTAGCCGGCTACCAACAGACGATGGCCGATTACGGCAATTCGTACTACGGCCGGGAAGCCGAACGCGCCATGAGTCAGATGCAGGCCGCGTCACGGCTCGCCGGTGCCGGTTCCGTGAAGCCGGTGCGCCAAGATGCGCGCGTCGCATTTTCACCCGGCGCGCCGCCGAGCAATGTTCCGCTCATCCAGGCGCTCCTCGCAGCGCAGCTCTATGGCGATGCCGCCGCTGAACTGCAACGAGTCCAGCGGCTCGAAGGCAATTCGCCCGTAATCGAGGCCACACTCGCATACGCCTTGAACCGCGACGGTGAGTTGCGCCCTGCCATCAGCGCGATGAAGCGCGCGTATCCGCGATACATGGCCGATGGCGGAGAGACCCTTCCGCGCGAATTACTCACGGTCCTGTTTCCAGTGGCGTACTGGGACCTGATCCAGAAACACGCCGCGCTGCACAAACTGGATCCGTACTTGATGGCCGCGCTCGTGGCGCAGGAATCCACGTTTGATCCAGAAATCCGCTCGTCGGCCGACGCCTGGGGTCTGATGCAGATCCTACCGTCCACCGGCAGGCAATATGCGCGCTCGCTGAAGATTCGGCCCTTCAGCACCGCCAGCCTGACCAAGCCGGAAATCAACGTGCGCATTGGCACGACGTACTTCGCCGATCTCATCAAACGCTTCGGCAGCGTCGCGCCGGCGCTGGCGTCATACAACGCCGGCGAGAGCCGAGTCTCGCGATGGCTGGCCGAACGGCCGGGCGTCGATCGCGACGAGTTCATCGACGGTATCCCGTTCCCCGAAACACAGGGCTACGTGAAGAAGATTCTCGGCACGGCCGAAGACTACCGGCTGCTGTATCGCCGTACGCCTACTTCTTCCCCACGACGTTAGCGCACCTTTAGCCCTGCATGCCTCGTGTCAAGCTCCGCACCTCCATCAAAGCCCCCCCAGTTCACCGAATCGGTCATGCGCGAGATGACGCGCCTCGCGAACGCGCACGGCGCCGTCAACGTGTCGCAGGGCTTCCCGGATGTTCCTGCGCCCGAGGCCGTGAAGCAGACCGCCTGCGACGCCATCCAGCCGGACATCAACTAGTACGCCATCACCTGGGGCTCCAAGCCGCTGCGTGAGGCCATCGCCCGCGACGTATTGCGTCACCGTTCCGACGTCATTGACCCCGACGCCCACATCACCGTCTGCTGCGGCTCCACCGAAGCCATGATGGCCACCATGCTCGCCATCGGCGATCCCGGCGACGAGGTAATTGTGTTCGAGCCGTTCTACGAACACTACGGATCGGACGCGATCCTGTCGTGCGCTATGCCGAAGTATGTGCGGCTGCGTGAATCCGGTATCTCGGGAGGCGTTGACTAGTCGTTTGATCCCGACGAATTGGCCGCCGCGTGTTCCAACAAGATGCGGGCGATCGTCATCAACACGCCGAACAATCCCACCGGGAAAGTATTTCCACGCGCGGCGCTGCAGTACATCGCCGGGTGATGCCAGCAGTGGGGCGTGCTGGCGGTGACCGACGAGATCTACGAGCACATCCTGTACGACGATGCCGAGTATGTGTCGATGGCGTCGCTGGATGGAATGGCGGACCGCACGGTCACCATCAACAGCGTATCGAAGACGTTCAGCATGAAGGGCTAGCGTGTGGGTTGGACGATCGCGCCGCTAGATGTGAGCGGCGCCATTCGCAAAGTGCACGACTTTCTCACCGTTGATGCGGCGGCGCCATTGCAGGCCGCCGCTGCAGCTGCGCTCGCAATGCCCGAGACTTATTATGCCGGCCTCTCCACCACCTATCGCACCAAGCGCGACCGTGTGATGGGCATCCTGACCGCCGCCGGCTTTCGTTGCATCCGGCCGAGGGGCGCGCATTACATCATGACCGACATGTCAGCCCTCGGCTTCACAGACGATGTGACGATGGCGCGATATCTGGTGACAGAGGTGGGCGTGGCGAGCGTGCCTGGGAGCAGCTTCTATCGCGATCGTCAGGGTGGGCAGTTGCAGCACCAGTTCTGCTTCTGCAAAAAAGACGAGACGCTTACGGCTGCCGAGCAGCGCTTGGCGGCATGGGCCAGATAACCTCGTAGAGCGACACCGGAAATTCATCCACCACGAGCCTCAGACGGTTCGGCATAGCCTGCAACTGCGGGCGCAAAACCGGGCCCACGTCGGCGGGGTAGTCGTTGAAATGCACGACGATCCATCGCACCCCGCGCGCACGCAGCGCCGCCCACGCCTCAGGTGAGGGGAAACTGGCCAGCGCGGGGCCGTCAGCAAAAAAATCTGCGGGTATGTGATCGCTATAGCCATTGATCATCGGTTGCCAGTGGAACGTGGACATCAGCATGTATTCGGTGTGCCGGTGTCGTTCTGACACAGTAGTGAAAAATGGAAACTCCGCAACAGGCGCCCGCGGCATCACCGCCAGCCGGCGATAGGCCTGCGCTACGGGCGGTGCGTCGGCTAGTTGCAGGGGGCCGACCCATGATTCGGCAAGACCGATCACGACGAGCGCGGAAGCGAACCAGGGGTTGAGCTTGCCGTGCCGGTGTTCGAGCCATGTGATGGCCATCGCGGCCAGGACGGCGATCGAGAGCCCCACGAGCAAACCGAATCGAACGGGTGCGCGCAGGAACGAAAACACCGGCACCACCTGATAGAACGCGGTGTAGAGCCCCGCGGCCGGGCCCATTGAGAGCCAGAGGGCGAAGGTTGCCACGGCGCAGTAGAAGGCGGTCGTCTCGCGGTGCCTTGCGTTCGTCCGCACCGCCAGGCCGACCGCCACGAGCGCGAGCAGCACCGACAGGAATCCCGGGAACAGCACCTGCCTGACATCACCCAGGAACGGCAACATCCAGCGGTGGACGAGGACCGCGGACGCGAGGAACTCAGGACCCGTGGTGGAGTACAGTCGGGCTTCGACGAGCGACCGCGCGAAACCGGCGTCACGCATTGCCATGTAGGGCACAAAAAACGGTCCCACCATGGCGACTACGACCCCTGCCGCCATCAGCGCGCCAAGCCAGAAGCGGGGCTGGCGGAGCCGGCGCTGCGCGATGGCGTTCCACAGAAGTCCGAGCCCGGTCGCAAGCCCGGCAAAGATGCCGTAGTACGCACACGCTAAGCCGGTGACGCCGAGCGCCGCGCCGAGCAGCGCGCCGCGACCAAGCGATGGCGCTTTGGTAAAGTGGTGCATCGCTGCCAGTGACAACGGTGGCCCAAATGTCATCAAGAGCTGGATGTGCGGCACGTGCGAGAACATGTAGGGGCTGAAGCCGTACATCAGCCCGGCGATGCTCGCGCTGAACTGGCTGCCGCCGAGTACGCGGACGAGCAGGAACGCTGAGAGCGCGGCCCCGGCGAATGCCAGCAGCACGACGGTGTTGTAACTGGCGTAGGGGTTCTTCGTGGCCGCCCAGACGGGCGCTGCAACGATGCCCGCGATGATGTTGGCTTCTGAGTACGCCAGCGTCTGCCGGTAGGGGTAGAAAATATTGGCGTCAAAGAGCGACGTGGGGTCTGTGGTCAGAGTGTGCGCGACCCACGCCACGTTCCACACACCATGCCTGCCGTCGCCGCTGTCTACTCGCCCGGCAGACCCAAGGCGGGCGGCGATGGGCCACGTCAGGATCACCGCCAGGACAATCGCAATCAGGGAGGCGACGCATCCGTCGCGGAGTCGTGAAGGCATGAAAGAATGACAGCCGGATGCGAGAATTCTATCGCAGTGTGCGCGTGGGCGTGGGTCCTGCCATCATCGGCATTTCAGTCTGGTGCGCCGCCGGCACGGTCGGCGTGATCTCAGCTGATCCTGGAGCCGGGCGCCTGCTCGCATTTGCTCCCTGGTGGGTGGGTGTCATCGCGATGGCGCTGGCTGCGCTCGTGCCCGGATGGCGCGCTCGTCCCATCACGGCAGTGCCCGCATTGCTGAGCACGTTGCCGTGGTGGCCCATCGACCTGCCAGCGGTTGCGCTCGTGTGGACCGGAGTGCTTGCGTGGGTGCCGGTCGGCACATCGCTGCTCGCGGCAGAAGGCAGCCGAACGCCCGCGTGGACCGGTCGCGCGATTGGCGCGAACTCGCCGGATCGGGCGACCCGCGTGGCGGCCCTGGCTTCACTCATGATCGCGCTCGGTGCGGCATGGGCGGCCGACCCGCGCGTGCCCGGCGGCGATGAACCGCACTACCTGGTCATCACCCAGAGCCTGCTCAAGGACGGCGATCTGTTCATCGAGAACAACCACGCCGCGCGCGACTACGCGTCGTACTTTGGCGGCACGATCAATCCCGACTATCTGGCGCGGAGCAAGGACGGGCGCATCCCCTCGATCCATGCGCCAGGTGTGTCGGCACTGGTGCTGCCCGCGTTTGCGGTATTTGGGTTTCGAGGCGCGCAGGCGACGCTGATTCTGCTATCCGCATTGACCGGTGCCTTGATGTGGCGCTCGGCGTGGCGCCTCACGGGAGACACCTCCGCGGCGTGGTTTGCCTGGGCGGCTGTGGCTGGGTCAACGACGATGGCGGTGATGAGCTTCATGGTGTTTCCAGACGCGCCGGGTGCATGTGGGGTGGCCGCCGCCGTCTGGTTGCTGGTGTCGCTCCCCACCGCGTCCGTTCGCGCGGTAGTCTCCGTGTCCGCGGCCCTTGCGGCCTTGCCGTGGCTACACACGAGGTTCAGTGTTCTTGCCGGCGCTCTGGGTGTGGCCCTGCTCGTGCTGATACTCCGCGATCAGGCCCGCTCGATGGCCGACCGTCTGCGGCGAGTTGCGCTATTCAGTGCGATTCCTGCGGTCAGCGCTGTGGCGTGGCTCTCGATGTTCTACATCCTCTACGGTTCGTTCGACCCCCGCGTCGCCTACGGCCCGAATCCAGAAATCCGTTCGTGGATCTGGGGTGCGGTGACCGGATTGTTCATCGACCAGCAGTTCGGACTGATGACCTACGCGCCGGTCCTGCTGGCCGCGATCCTTGGTGTCGCGCTGGCTGCTCCGCGGCGGCTGCGTTTGCTGAGCGCACTGTCCATCGGCATCGTGTTGGCCTACGCGATGACGGTCGCGAGTTACTGGATGTGGTGGGCGGGCGTGCCAGGGTTGCCGTCGCGCTTGATGACTGCGGCCCTGCCCTTGCTCGCGCTACCACTCGCCGCGGCATGGTCGCGCTCTGGCGCCGCGAATCGGAGGTTGCTGCTCGCGGGGCTCCTGGTGTCGCTCGCGATCACAGTGCTGGTGTTGTCGATCGATCGAGGTGCCATGGCCTGGAACGATCGCCGCACGGCTCAGGCGGCCTGGCTCGAGTGGCTGAACCCGCTCGTGAATCTTCCAGGCGCGTGGCCGAGTTTCTTCTGGGATACGGAAGGTGCATTCCTTCGGCATGCCGCGGCCTCGTTGGTGGTGCTCGCCGGGTGGTGGTTTGCTCTTCGCACCTTTGCCACCTCACGCACCGTCGTCGCGATGGGGATGTTGGGGGGGGGCATGCTCTTCACCCAGGTGGGTTGGTGGGTGATAGGCAGTGCGCCTTTGGACGCGGCGCGGGCCCAACTCACCATTCATGCGGCTGTCGGGGCGGGGGAGCCTGTGTGGCGGGTGGGTGGCGGTATGCGTCGCTGGAATGTGGCTGCTGAACCACTTCGCCTTCAGCGATACCAACCGCCGCTCTCTGACCGCCAGTCCGCCGCCATGATCTCGCTCGCGAATGTTCCCAGCGGCCTCTATCGTCTGAATGTCACGTCGGGCAGTCTCGCCGGCACCCTGAATGTTCGCATCGCACGACCACCCGCGCCGCTCTTGTATCGCTTCGAAGTGCCGGCGTCATCGTCGCAGGCGTTTGAGGTGGCGCTGCCCGCCGGTGCCGCTGCGCTCGTGGTGGAAAGCGGAGACCTAGAATTCGCCCGGCAGGTGCGCGGCAGCCTGGTGCCGGCTTCAGCCGCACAGGCACCTGGGGTCTTCGCCCGTCAGCTTGCCGTCTATGCGGACACTATCGTCTTCTTTCTGGATGGGAATGTGTTTCCGGAAGCGCAGGGCTTCTGGGTGCGTGGCGGTCAGACCACTAGCCTCGTCTTGAGTCGCGATGTATCGGCTGCCCGTCGCGGGCACGTGCTGCAGGTGCAGAACGGCGCTGCCGCGAACACGGTGACGATTCAGGTTGGTGGATGGCAGGAGGTGTTGGCGATGGCCGCCGGCGACGTGCGCCGGGTGACATTGCCGGCCGCGGACCCGTTAGGAAGTTGGCCGATCTCAATCACCTCATCGTCCGGCTTCCGGCCGTCCGACACAGCGGGAACGGATCGGCGGTTTCTGGGCGTGTGGGTTCAATAACGGAGGGCTCCGCCGAACCAGAGTCCCTGGAAGCGGAAGTCGCCCTGGTCGGTTTTCACGCGCAGAAACGTGTTCATGCGCCTCCAGCCCACCTGGACGCCGAGGTGCCGTGAAAAGTTCACGGTGCCATAGATGTCGATGTCTACGTAATGGGCTTCGTAGTTTTCATCAATGGCGGGCAGCTGGAAACCGCTGACCTCGGCGGTGACCGAGATATTTTCCACCGGATAGGCGCGGCCGACCAGGCCAAAAGCGGGCAGGGGTGCCTTAGCCACGACGCCTTCATCGTTGATCGGCGACTTCAGGCTCGCGCTCATCTGCGTGTAACGGCCCTCGATGAGGAAGCCGACATAGCCGCGGTCGGTGTAGATGAAGTCGAACTCGTATCCCACCCGCCAGACCTTCCAGTCAAACGTCGATTTGATCGGCACGTTCACCGCATAAAGGATGCCGTTGAAGATGATCTGCCGCTTCAACGTCGAGTCGGCGGCGTAGCTGACCGGTGTGTATTGGAACCGGAATTTGCTCTTCTTACTGGGTCGCAGGACGAGCCGGCCGTCCATGAACTGGGTTTTCTTGAATCCGAGGTCGGACACAAAGTCGATTTGGCTGCCGACGATCCCGAACTGTGCGGACGAAATGGTGCCGAACAGGCCCGGCCGCCAGATGGCGCCGCCCACTTCAATGTGATAGTCCTCGCCGATGGCCCGGGTGGACGGCGGGCGGTCGTCGGCCTGCGCCAGTGCCGTGGACGGTAGCGCCACTGCGGCCATGAGCCCAGCGCCTATGAACAGTGCCCGAAACGTACCACCCTGCATAGAACCTCTCCCCCGGGGCGTATCGGCCGCTCGGGCGACAGGGAATAGGCCTCGCGGTCACGAAATCCACGGCGGATCACAGGCGCAAAGACCTTTGGGCCTCGACCTTGAAAACCAGGCCGAGCTACGCACGGGAGGGGCTCGGGCTGATTCTCAACTCCGAGTGCCCGCGCCTATCGCACGGAGGCCTTCGGGTCCCAGCCCATGCGGAGGATGGTGACTGCCGCCTTGCGGCGCCCGAAATCGAGCGCTTCGAAGCAACTCCAGATGTAGATGTCGAGTTCCCGTCCCTGCACCTCTGGACCTGTGTCGAGCACGGTGTAGATGCCTTCGTAGGCTTCCGGCACCCCTTCGATCCGGATGATTGACCCGGCCGGCAGCAATGCGGGGTCCGATGCGGCGATGCCTGGCCTGACCTTGACGCCGGATGCGGTCGTCTCGCCCTTGCAGTAAGCCGTGACGTCAAACCGTATCAGGCGGCCCGGGGTTGGGGGCTCGGTTTCGCTGGCAGACTCTACGCGGGCCGTGCGCGAGTCCATCATCACGCCCTCATAGATAGCGAGAAAAAGCACACCGGCGGCGCCGGTGGCCAGCAGCTTCATCCGCAGAGGCCGGGACAGGAGGAAGGACATGTGCTGCCGAACACTCTAGCTGGATTTGGTCAGAAATGTGAGAAGCCGGCTGGCAGGTCGGCGCGCACGTCACCGGCGACCACGCACGTCATCCGTTCCTTTGTACACACGCCGATGTCGGTGACAGTGGTTTCGCCGGCCTGTCGAATCGCGGCCAGGAACAACCGCGTCCGGCGTTTGGGCACCGCGAATAACAGCTCATAGTCTTCCCCGCCAGAGAGCGCCAGACCTCTCGCATCGGCGCCCGTGGCTGCGGCCCAGTCGAGCACGCCCGGGTGCAGGGGCAGGGCGTCGCCCAGGATCTCTACGCCGCACCCGCTCGCTTCGGCGACCTGGGTGAGCGCGTCAGCGAGGCCATCCGATAGATCCATACACGCCGAGGCTGCGCGGTTATGCGCCACGATCTGGCCCGTGCGCAGGCGCGCGTCAGGCCGGTCGTACTTCGAGACACAAGCGCGCCTGTCGGCATCAAGCCCGGCAAGGTCGACTCCGGATCCACGCAAAGCGAGGCCCGTGGCCGCTGCGCCGAGGTGCCCCGTGACAAACAGGCGGTCGCCGGGGTGGGCGCCCGAGCGGCGCAGGATGCGCCGGGGCCGCGCCACGCCGATGGCCGTCACGTCAATCACGAGTGGGCCTGGCGATCGCGTGATGTTTCCGCCCACCAGCCGTATTCGTGTCAGAGCGGCGAGCGCCAGGAAGCCGTCCAAGATGCGATCGAAGTCGTCGAGCGGCAGCGACTCAGGTAATGCAAGCGACAACAGGAGGGCACGCGGCGCGGCGCCCATGGCCGCGAGGTCACTCAGATTCACGGCCAGCGCCTTGTGTCCAATGTCCTCGGGCGCCGACCAGCCCCGGCGGAAGTGGATGTCCTCTACTAAGGCGTCGGTTGTGACGACATCCACCATGCCGCGTTCAGGCTGCAGCACCGCCGCATCATCGCCAATACCTGTGAGCACCCAGTCGGGAGGGGGAGGCATGCGGGCGCGGAGGCGCGCGATGAGGGCGCGTTCTCCAAGTGCAGTGATGGTCACGATAGCCAATGGAAGGCGCCCCGCTTTGCCGTGTGGGAAGGCCGAATGAACCTGTTAGACAGGTGGAACCGCTTGTACCGCGCTTCAGGCTTCCTCCTCGCGGGAGGCATGCACACCACGCGGCGTTTGCAGCTCACTTGGAAGAAAAGCATCGGCTCAAACGACGCTTCTAAACCATCACGAACAAAGCAGGAGCTAGCTCCATCCTACACTGCAATGCGGCGTTGTGCACCCAAAACCGTATCTACCAGGCGCTCGATCTCGACAGTTTTTTCGAGCACCCGGCTGTCGGCTTCGCCGCTGGCGGCGCGGGCGCGATACAACTCGTCTGCCAGGTTCAGCGCGGCGATAATCGCCACGCGCAACGTGTCAGCGCTGGCCAACTCGTCGGCGGCCATACGCATCTTCCGATCGAGGTACGTCGCCAGCTCGGCGATGTAGGCCTGATCCAGATCGCTTTTCACAGCGTAATGCTGGCCGTGAATTTCGACGGTGACGACGCGTGTGCCCATACGCCGCTAGAGCTTCAGCATGTCGATGTGCGAGATCATGTCCGCGACACGATGGCGAATTTTCTCCCGCTCCTCGCGCAGTGTGGCGGCCTCGGCCGTGTGGGCCTCGAGTTCCGTGATGCGTGTCGTGGCGGCGTCGAGGTTGCGCTCCAGCCGCGCCGACGCGTCGAGCGCCTTCGTACGATCGGTGCGGAGTGATTCGATCATACCGACCAGCTGTTTGACTTTCTCTTCGAGTCGATCAATCGGTTGCAGTTCTGTCGTGGTCGCCATCCGGTCGTCCTTTGTCAATTGCCGCGCAGGGTCGTTCCATGTGTTCGGGTCAGGGCCTCGACGATGGCCTCAACCGCCTGTTGCACTTCCGCGTCGGTCAGCGTGCGATCCCGATCGCGAAATGTCAGCCGCAGCGACAGGCTGACCTGACCGGTGGGCACACCCTTGCCGTGATACCGATCGAACTCGCGCACGTCCACCAGCGTGGCGGGTGCGTTGGCTTGAATCGTCCCACGAACCGCCGCAGCAGGCAAGCCGGCGTCGATGAGGATCGACAGGTCGCGCTGCACCGATGGATGGCGCGGCAGGGGAGTGACACGCCGCGGCGCCGCATTTGCCCCTTGGAGGTCAATGAGTTCGTGCAGATCGAGCTCGCCGCCCACCACGGTGACGCCAGCCGGCAGACCGCGCGCGGACGTGAGAGTCGGCAGCAACTGCCCGACGATGCCCACGTATTTGGAGGCGCCGCCATCATCAACAAACAGCGCCGCCGCCCGTCCCGGCACACACCATGGCGCGTCGGCGGCCGGTTCGGATCGGCAGGTCACGCCGAAGGCGCCGGCCAGCAGTTCAGCCACGCCGAGCGCATCAAACAGATCGACATCGGCTAGCGGCTGGCTCCAATGAACCTGGCGTGCGCCCGAGAGCACCCAGCCGACGCGCTGGCGCTCGCCCTGCGTCGAGAATACGGAGCCGGCTTCGAACAACCGTACGTCGGCGATATCGCGACGCCGGTTGTAGCTGAGGGCGTCGAGCAAGCCGGGAAGCATCGACGGCCGCAGCACCGCGAACTTTTCCGACAGCGGGTTGGCGATGGTAACTAGTGAGGCCGAGTCGCTGGCAAATGGTTCAGCGGCGGCTTGTTCAATAAACGTGAAGGTTACGGCCTCTTGCAGGCCCGCGCCGCAGAGCAATCGCCGGAGGCGCCTGGCGCGCAGTACGGCGGCGTCGGCCCGGTGCGGAGGTGTTCGAAGTGCGGGGAACGTCGCAGGCACGCGATTGACGCCCCAGTGGCGGCCGACCTCTTCGATCAAATCTGCTTCGCGCGCCACGTCCACGCGCCAGCTCGGCACGCGTATGTGCCAGTCGGTGCCTGCCGGCGTGACGACAAATCCCAGGCTCGTGAGAATCCGCATCACGTCTGCGTCCGGGACCTGGTCGCCGAGCAACCGATCCAGACGCGAGCGCAGGAGGATGACGGCGCGATCGGCGGCCGGCGATGGGTAACGATCGGTGATCCCGCCGAGCCGATGCCCGGCGCCGATGCGCTCGAGCAGGTCTAACGCGCAGGCCAGGCCAGCGGTGGCCGCCTCAAGGTCGACACCACGTTCGAATCTTGCGGACGCTTCGGTTTTTAGGCCGAGGCGTTTGCTGGTGGCTCGGACGGAGGCCGGCTGAAACCACGCGCTTTCCAGCGCGATGCGGCTGGTGGACGCAGACACTTCCGATGTGGCGCCGCCCATGACGCCGGCGATGGCCACCGCGCGAGCGGCATCCGCAATGACGAGCATCGACGGATCCAGCGTGCGGGCCTGCCGATCGAGCGTGGTGAGGGCTTCGCCGGCGCGCGCCATCCGCACGCGAATTTCCGGGCCCGCGAGCCGCGCCACGTCAAACGCATGCATCGGCTGGCCTATTTCGAGCAGCACGTAGTTGGTGACGTCCACTACGTTATTGATCGGCCGAATCCCGCAGGCCGTCAGCCGATCGGCCAGCCACGCCGGCGACGGCCCGACGGTGACATCCGCAAGCGCCAGCGCATAACGTCCGCACAACTCCGACTCGATCGTGACAGGAACTTCGGACTCTGGACCCACCTTCGCGTTGCGCGCTACGGCGGGCAAGCCCGGGACCCTGGACCCTGGACTCTGGCCCCCGAACGCTGTTCGCGCCTCGCGCGCCAACCCGCGAACACTGAGACAGTCCGGGCGGTTGGCGGTGATCTCGAAGTCGATCACGTCGCCTTCGATGCCGGCCACCTCGAATCCGACGCTGGCCACGGCGGCCGCGATGTCGTTCACGCCTGCCGATGCCGGGAGATCGGCGAATTCACGTATCCAGCTGACGGGGGCTTTCATAGTGCGATCTGCTCAAGGAATCGGAGGTCGTTTTCGTAGAACATCCGGATGTCATCCACGCCATAGAGCCGAAGCGCGAGACGCTCGATGCCCATACCGAATGCGAAACCCGTATAGCGGTTGGCGTCGTACCCCACGGCCTCGAACACGGCCGGATGCACCATGCCGCAGCCGAGGATTTCAATCCACCCGGTGTGCTTGCACAGTCCACACCCACGTCCACTGCAGCCCTGGCATTCGACGTCGAGTTCAGCAGACGGCTCGGTGTACGGAAAGAAGCTCGGCCGGAATCGTGTAGTCACCTTGGCGTCGAAAAACTCTTCCGCGAAGGCGTTCAGCGTCCCCTTGAGATCGCCCAGACTAATGTGTTCGTCCACCACAAGGCCTTCGACCTGCGTGAACATCGGGGTGTGCGTGGCGTCGAAGTTGTCGCGCCGGTACACGCGCCCTGGCGCGATGATCCGCACCGGCGGGTCGTGGGCTTCCATGTACCGAATCTGCATGCCTGACGTGTGAGTGCGCAGCAGCGTGGCCGCCCGGCCGTTGTCTGGCGCCGGCACCGGTGCCGACAGATACAACGTGTCCTGCATGTCACGCGCCGGATGCGACGCGGGCATATTGAGCGCCTCGAAGTTGTGCCAATCGTCTTCGATTTCCGGGCCCACAATCACCTGATAGCCCATGGCCATGAAGATGTCTTCCACCCGCTCGCGCACCTGCGTGAGTGGATGCCGCCGGCCCACCCACGGGCGCCTGGCCGGCAACGAGACGTCCACGGCATCTTTCGGCCCTGCGGTGGCCAGCATCACGGCATCTCGCGCGTCGAGCGCCTCTTCAATGTCCTGCTTCAGGGCGTTGGCCAGCGATCCGAGGGCGCGGCGCTCTTCGGGGGGCGCGGTCGCGATCGACTTGACGAGCGCGGTGACGCGTCCCTGTTTGCGGCTCAGGAAGTCGTCCCGCACCGCTTTGAGATCGGCGGGAGACGACGCCGCGTCGAGCGCGGCGCGAAATTGGCGGGAGAGGTCTTCGATGGACGAGGCAGCCATGGTGGTGAGGGCATTGTACGCGGCAGACGCCCGTCAGTAGCGGGGCAGACAATCAAAGGGCCGAGACTGACGCCTCGGCCCTCACTCTTTTCGGATTCTGGACCCGCCTTCGCGCTGCGCGCTACGGCGGGCAAGCCCTGGACTCTGGACTCAGAACCCCTTTAGGACGCGGCGACCGACCGCGGCGCGCGTGTGCCCTTATTGGACTTGGTCGCGGTCGCCGGCTGGTTGGCCTTAGCCTGTGCGGCCACCTTGGCGAAGGCCACCGGGTGGTTGACGGCCAGTTCGGCCAGGCTCTTGCGATCCAGCGCGATCGTGGCAGCCTTCAGGCCGTTGATTAGCTGTCCGTAGGTCAGCCCGTTTTCGCGGGCGGCGGCGTTGATGCGCACCACCCACAGCTGGCGGTAGTCGCGCTTCTTGCGGCGACGGCCCACGAAGGCGTAGTTGAGGGCCTTATCAACAGACTCCTTGGCGGAGCGGTACAACTTGCTCTTATTGAGGAAGTAGCCCTTGGCGCGCTTCAGCAGCTTCTTGCGCTTGGCGACGCGGACGGTTCCTCTCTTAACGCGCGGCATGACGGTCCTTTCAGTCTCAGTCGTACGGCAGCATGCGCTTCAGACGGGGGGCATCTGTCTTGTCGACAACGTGCGACCCGCGCATCTGGCGCTTGCTCTTGGTGGTTTTGCTCGTGAGGATGTGGCGCTTGAACGCCTTGGACCTCGTGAACTTACCGGTGGCAGTTTTTTTGAAGCGCTTCGCGGCGCCCCGATGACTCTTCAACTTCGGCATAGTCGTTCCTACTCACTCCGCTCGCACATCCCCTGATGTGTCTTCCACGGGCCGGGCTGGCGCCGGCTTCGCCTTCTTCATGCCGGGCCGGGGCGCCAGAATGGTATGCATCTGGTTGCCTTCCTTCAACGGCATCGACTCAATCACCACCATATCGCCCAATTCACCGGTCAGCCGTTCTAGGATGCGTCGGCCAATCTCCGGGTGGGCCATTTCGCGGCCACGAAAAAACACGGTGGCCTTGACCTTGTCGCCATCCTCAAGAAATCGCTCGATGTGCTTTTTCTTGAACTGGTAATCGTGTTCGTCCACCTTCGGCCTGAACTTGATCTCCTTGACCTCGATGACCTTCTGGTGCTTTTTGGCCGCCCTCGTACGCTTCTGTTGCTCGTACTGGTACTTGCCGAAGTCCATGATGCGACACACCGGAGGCACCGCCGTTGGCGAAATTTCCACCAAATCCAACCCCTTGGCCCGCGCTAACGCGACGGCCTGTGGTGGCGGCATAATTCCCAGCTGCTCGCCGTTGTCGTCGATCACCCGAATTTCTCGAACCCGAATTCGTTCATTAGTCCGTACGCGATCGTCGCGTCGTGGACCTCGATCGTAGGCTATAGCGTGCTCCTTTGTGCCGAACGCGAAACCCCTATCTTACCGCCGACTGAGCACTTCGTCACGTGCCGAGGTCAGGAAATCGTCCAGCGGCCTCGCGCCCTGGTCTCCGCCCGTCCGGCTCCGCACCGCGACCGTCTGTTCAGCCGCCTCCCGGTCGCCCAGGACCAGCATATATGGCACTTTTTGCAGTTGCGCCTCACGAATCTTATAGCCAATCTTCTCCACGCGCCCGTCCACCTGCACCCGGAACCCGGCATCGGAGAGCCGCGCCCGGACGGTTTCCGCCCACTCCAGGTGCCGGTCGGCCAGCGGCAACACGACCATTTGGACCGGGGCCAGCCACAGCGGGAAGGCCCCGGCGTAGTGCTCGATCAGCATCGCGATGAACCGCTCGAAGCTGCCAAAAATTGCGCGGTGGATCACCACCGGCTGATGTTCTTGGTTATCAGGGCCCACGTACTTGAGCCCAAACCGCTGCGGCATCTGGTAATCGAGCTGGATGGTGGCGCACTGCCACTTTCGTCCGATGGCGTCGGTCACGTCAAAATCGATCTTCGGCCCGTAAAATGCGCCGTCACCTTCGTCCACGCGATAGGCCATGCCGGTAGAGTGCAGGGCGCGCGTCAACTCGGCCTCAGCGTGGTCCCAGGTCGCCTTCTCGCCCAGAAACTCCGCCGGGCGTGTGGACAACTTCACTTCGTACGACAGGCCGAAGTCGCCGTACACCCGCTGCACCAGGCGCAACAGCCGCTCTACTTCCTCGCCGATCTGCGACTCCATCACAAAACAATGCGCATCGTCCTGGGAGAACTGGCGCACGCGCGTGAGGCCGGCGAGTACACCCGAGGCTTCGTTGCGATGAAGCGGCGTCTGTTCGTGCAGGCGCAACGGCAGGTCGCGATACGACCGGGTCTCGCTGCCGAACACGAGCATATGCCCGGGGCAGTTCATGGCCTTTACACCCATGTCTTTGCCGTCGGCGGCCGACTCCGCGGCCGCCTTGTCGTGCCCAGCTATTTCGGCGTGGCCTTCCACCAGAAACATGTTCTCGCGGTAGTGCTGCCAGTGACCCGAGGTTTCCCACAACGCCTTGTTGAAGATGAGCGGCGTCTTCACTTCGCTGTAGCCGGCGGGGAACAACACGTCGCGCATGTAGTTGGCCAGCGTGTTGTAGAGCGTGGTGCCTTTACCTAGCCAGAATGCGGCACCGGGCGCCCACGTGTGGAACATGAACAGGCCAAGGTCCTTACCCAGGCGCCGATGGTCGCGCTTCTTGGCTTCTTCGAAACGCAGCAGGTGCTGTTTGAGGTCGTCTTCTTTGAAGAAGGCCGTGCCGTAGATGCGCTGCATCGGCGTGCCTTGCGCATCGCCTTTCCAGTACGCGTTTGAGGCGTTCAGCACCTTGAACGCCTTCAGCTTGCTGGTGCTGGGCACGTGCGGGCCAAGGCAGAAGTCTACAAAGGTCTCGCGGTCCTTGATGGTGTAGCAGGACACGTGCGACTGGCCTTCGGTCTTTTCCTGAATGAGCTGCACCTTGAGCGGCTCGCCACGCTTCGTAAAAAAATCGAGGGCTTCGCTGCGATCCCACGACTGCCGTTCGTACGGCAGGTCTTGGGCGGCCAGTTCCTTCATTCGCGCTTCGATGCGCTCAAGGTCTTCAGGCACAAACGGCCGGTCCACGACGAAGTCGTAGAAGAAGCCCTCGTCGGTGGCAGGGCCGATGCCGCATTGCGCGTTCGGAAAGAGCTGTGTGACGGCGGCCGCCAACAGGTGCGCGGTGGAATGCCGGTACAAGGCCAGCGCGTCTGGACCGTCGGGCGTCACGATGCGTAGCCGGGCATTGGCGATCAAGGGAAAGCTGAGGTCAACCAGTGCATCGTCCACATACGCCGCGAGCGCACGGCGAACGACACCGCCTGGCAGCGCTTCTTTGGCAAAGTTCGTCACCGATGTACCGGCTGGCACACTACGTTCGGATCCGTCGGGCAGAGTAATGGTAATCATCGAATTGGTAGGCACGGGCGGACTCGAACCGCCGACCTCCTGCATGTCAAGCAGGCGCTCTAACCAGCTGAGCTACGCGCCTAAACGAAGAGTGAGTATACCGCGTCATGAGCGCGGCGTCTTGCTGGCCGTGAGCCGTTCGATGGCCTTCGCGAGCATGTCGTCTGTAGTGGGGGGCACGGTATCGAACGCTACGCTCGGCGATTCCACCGCGATCGTAGGCCGGAGTCCACGCTCGTGAATGGATTCGCCGTCCATGGCCAGGTACCGCGCAAAGGTCATCCACAGGCCGGAGCCTTCAGACAGCGTCACCAGTCGCTGCGCGCCGACAAGGCCTGCGGTGGGTTCGCCCACCAGATCCGCGCGCTGGTTGCCACTGAGGGCTGCCGAAAACACCTCGGCCGCACCGGCCGTGCCGTTGGACACGAGCAACACGACCGGCAACGTCACCCTGCCGTCGCCCGCCACGGCGGCGGTCTTCACCTGGGGCTGCGATCGCTCGGCGAGAATTGCCAGAATGCCGGTCTTCACAAAGAGTCGCGCGGCGGCGATGCCCTCCTCAATGGGACCATCCGCCGTGGACCGAAGGTCGATGACCAGGCCCGAAGCGCCGGCCTTCTGCAGGCCGTCGATCGCCGTCCCCAATACCGTGGCCGTGCCCTCGCTGAAGCTCGTCACTCGTACTACGGCCACACCAGCCGGCATCCGGGTGGTGGTGACGTTTGCACCCGTCGGCGCCTCTCGCACAAGCGTGACCACATGCGGGTCCACCGCATTGCCGCGCAGCACCGTCAATTCAACTTTGGATCCCGGGACACCGCGCAACAGGCGCGCGCCCGTAAAGGCCGATACCTCGCGCGTTGGTTTGTTGTCGATTCCGCGGATGTAATCGTTCGTCCGCAATCCAGCTCGAGCGGCCGGTGATCCATCGCGCACGCCCACCACGCGCAGATAAAACTGTCGCGAGACAACGAGCCCAACATCGCCCGCCGGAAGTGCCGCCTGGTTTTGCGCGAGCAAGACTTCTTCGGGCGCTAGGTACGCGCTCATCGGGTCCAGACTGTCGGCCAGGCCGCGCATGGCGCCGTCCATCACCTTGTCGACGTTGGCATCTTCCACGTAGCTCGACATGATGAGCGACACCACGTCTTCAAACACGCGCAAATGCGAAAAAGCCTGCTCGTTCGCGTCCGCCGCGGTCCTGGGTGCCGCCTTGGCACTGAGCAGACCGCCGATGGCGATCAACGCGACCAGGGGGGTCGAGACCAGGAACACGAGCCAGCGTGACTTGGATGTCATGGAGTTAATGATACGACCTCTGAGGTAGTTTTCACTTCCAGAGTATTCGGCCGTCGATCCCGGCCGGGGCCGTGACCCCGAAATGTTGCAGCACAGTCGGCGCGATGTCGATAATGTTGGCCCTGCCTTGGCTGTTGACCGTGATCGGATGGCTGGAAATCAGCATGCCAGCTGTGGTCGCGAAGTCGTATCCGCCGTGGTCACCCGACCACTTCCTCATGTTGGAATACATGACGCCTTTCGGCGAGCCCCCCAGCGTTGTTTGCCAGGACACGCGATAGCCATCGGCCAGGCCCACCTGCAGGTCCGATGCGTTGTGCAGATATTCGCCGGCATACACGTCGTCTCGCTTGTAGACGTTGGTGACGATCGGCGTACCGGTGTCGGGGTCTACGAGTGAGGCCATCAGGCGCTTGCTGAGATCGTCGGCGAGGGCCCGGTATTCCTCGCCCGTCGAGACAATGCCCTGGCCCTCCCGGCCGCGAAGGTTGAAATAGATCTGCCCCAGGCCCATGGCGTAGGCGCGGGTGCGCGACCAGTCCACGTCTTCGAAGTACTCGCCGCCACCGCCGAACAAATCAGCCAACGTCTTGTCGGCGGCCATGGTCTGCCCCTTGAGGACCATGAAGCCCTGCTCAACGAGCCAGGTGTTCAGGTTGACGGCTTTACGCCACGAGTGGAAACCGTGGTCCGAGACGATCATCAGCGTGGTGTCGGCGCCTGTCTGGTCCAAGACCTCGCCGATGAACTGATCCGCGCGCCGGTACACGCGCAGGATTGCATCACCGAACTCTGCCGCGCCTTCCGCGGTGTAGGAGGGATGGGTGGTGTCGCGGTGCCTCCACATCATATGTTGTACGCGGTCGGTGGCCTCAATCACGCCAACCAGCAGGTCCCACGATCCAGACGTGAGCCGGTTGAGGATGACCTGGGCGCGGTCGTCGAATGCGCGATACAGGTCGTCCATGAACGTGGCTTCGGTCATACGCTCTTCATCAAGCGGCATGGTGGATTCTGACCAGCCCAGCGTGCGGAACGGTCCCAATGACTTATAGAGATCGCGCGCCAATCGCGCCGGTGATGACATCGGGAGCGGCGGTGCGTCCGGTTTCCAGTTCACGGGGGAGACATACACCTGCAAATCGTCGTCAGCCTTGCGCAGGTGCACCTGGGTCATGCCTTCCACGGATACAAAGAGATTGATCCGGAACTTCAGGTTGATCCACTTACTCCATTCGCCGACTTTGAGTGTCATCTTCTGGCCGCCCAGATCGACATCGGCTTCACTACGTCCCTTTGTCCAGGTGACGGTTAGAGGAAGCGTCACGTCCTGCGTCGCTTCAAGTTCGGCGATTGCGGTGCGGTCGGCGTCGGTACGCTGTGGCTTCTCCCGCAGCGCCGCAAGCTGCACACGAACGATGGGATTGGGCGGGCCGAAGAACGTGGCGCGTGCGGTGCCGCCATCAAAGACCAGGCGCCTTACGATGCCGCCCATCTCCGAGTCGCCTTCTTCGAAACGGCTCACGTCGGTGCCGTAGTAGTGGTAGGTGCCCATCGTGCCCCGAATGTCAGGCAGAGGCAGGCCGGCCAGTAATTCACCATTCGGCACGTCTTCAGGCGGAAACGTCACCGGGACGGTGAGGATGCTGCTGCGCACACCCGCTTGGCCGGCGGTGACCCAGAACGATGTGCCCCCGCGCAGAGTGTCAATTTGTGGTCGCGATGTCGGAATCCAGTTCCACAGGAAGGTGGGCGGCGTGCGCGTCACCATACCCAGATCCGGTGTGTAGTTCGCCGCATCGCGCACGAGGAAGTCGTAGATGTTGTGTTTGCCCGGGTTCATACCGGTCGCAAACGACGCCCACGCCGTCGGCGACTCCGGCGACACCGTCGTCTCGAGGTCGTAGAGACCACCGGTCTTTATGACCTTGGCGAAGTTCGGCAACTGTCCCGCGGCCATGAACTCACGCACAAGGTCGGGGTCCATGCCGTCGAAGCCGATGATGACGAGTTTCTTGCGTCCAGTGTCGGGCGCGGGAGGTGGCCCACCACAGGCCCATGCGGCGCCGACGAGCAAAATAGTGCCGAGAAGAAGAACGCGCTTGGTCACGTGCGCCACCAGTGTAACAGGGGAACTTAGGAACTTAGGAACTGGGGAACTCGGGGAGTGTAAGCTTTTCGCGTGCGGTACTTGGGTGTCGACTATGGCGCGAAGCGCATTGGGCTCGCGCTGTCCGACTCCACGGCTACGTTGGCGCGACCGTGGCAGATGGTTACGGCGGCGGCTGGACCGCGTCAGGCGGCGTCGGTCGTCGCGGACGTCGTCTCACGACTGCGCGCGTCCGACGACCCGGACCTTGACGGCATCGTCGTTGGTTTGCCGCGGCGGCTGAACGGCGAAGACACGAACCAGACGCCGCTGGTGAGGCAGTTCGTGACCGTGCTTGCCGAACTGACCGACCTTCCCGTGGACACCCAGGACGAACGACTGACCAGTGTGGAGGCCGAGGCGCGGTTGGCCACTCGCGAGCGTGACTGGCGCAAGCGGAAGACTCTCATCGATGCCGAGTCGGCCTCAATTGTCCTGCAGGATTTCCTGGATGCTCGCGTACGGGCACACCCGTCGGAGAAGGAGCAGGCATGAAGAAGTTCCTCACGGGCGTCTTGCTCCTCATGCTCATTGCTGCCGGCGGAGCGCGGTGGGGGCAGCAGTTGCTGCAAACGCCGTACAAGGCGTTTGCCGAACCAGAGATCTTTGTGCAGATCCCGGCTGGCACCGGTGTTGCCGCGATCGCCTCGCGTCTCTCCGATGCCGGCGTCGTCCCGCATCTGCTGATCTTCCGCGCGGCCGTGCGCCTGGCCGGCGTCGACAAGCGGCTGCAGGCTGGTGAGTACCGTTTCGCCGATGCCGCCACGCCAGGTGAAGTCGTTGATCGTCTCGCGCGGGGCGATGTCCATACCAGAGCCGTGACATTTAGGGAGGGGCTGACGATCTGGGAGATGGCAGATGTCTTCGTCGAGGGTGGTCTCGGCACGAAGCAGGAGTTCCTGCGCGAGGCGCGCGACGTTTCTCGCGTCGCCGCGATTGATCCCGAGGCCTCGTCCCTGGAAGGGTACCTGTTTCCCGATACGTATCAGCTCCCTCGGTCTGCCGGCGCCAAGGGGATTGTCGACGCGATGGTGGCCGGCTTCCTGCGGGCGTTTGATGCCGACTTGCGGGCGGCCGCAACTGCCCGGGGCCTCAGCGCGCGCGAAGTCGTGACGATCGCGTCGCTGGTGGAGAAGGAAACCGCGAGCGCGCCGGAGCGGCCGGTCGTTTCGGCGGTGTATCAGAATCGGCTGCGTATCGGCATGGGCCTGCAGTGCGACCCCACCGTCATTTACGCCCTGCAGCTGGCCGGCAAGTGGAACGGCAACCTCACGCGCGACAACATGCGTGTGGATTCGCCCTACAACACGTACCGCTATGCGGGCTTGCCGCCCGGACCTATTGCCTCACCCGGCCGCGCGTCGCTTGAAGCCGCGGTCCGGCCCGCCGAGACGCCGTATCTCTACTTCGTGAGCCGCAACGACGGCACCCACGCCTTCGCCACCACGCTCGCGGAACACAACCGCAACGTGCAGCAGTGGCAGATACGGTATTTTAGGAATCGGCCATCAGCAACTCGGTAGTCTCGGCCTTGAAGAACAGGCCGAGCTACGTCCAGGATCCATCCCACGCGCGTTACGTAGTCCCAGCTACGCGCAATACGTAGCTCAGGCTGATCCTCAAGTCTGAGGGGCTGACTACCGATTCCAATTAAGCTTTTCTCGAAGCATGTCGAAGTGGGTGCGCGTGGTGGTGCGCAGCAGCTGAAGCACGCGGTCGGCGCGGCGGATGACCACCGCGTCGCCGCTTTGCAGCGGCGCGCCGAACTGGCCGTCGAAGGTGGCGACGATGTCGGTGGGCGCACCTTCAAGCAGCGGCCGCAGCACGATCTCAGCCGATGCCGGCAACACGATCGGCCGGTTCGTCAGCGTGTGTGGCGCGATCGGCGTCAGGATGACCGCGTCTACCGACGGATGCACCACCGGCCCGCCTGCCGACAGATTGTAGGCCGTTGACCCGGTGGCCGTGGCAACGATGAGCCCGTCGGCCCGCACGTGGCTCACATGCTCGCCGTTGACCGAGACGTCGAGTTCGAGCATCCGCGACAGTGTTCCGCGCGTGATGACGATGTCGTTGAGCGCGAAGCGTGAGGTGGCCACGGTGTCTCCTCGCTCGATGCGTCCTTCAAGCAGCAGGCGCGTTTCCGTCCACGTCCGTCCCTCGAGGATGGACGCGAGCGTGTCGGTGAGTTCGGCGCGGCGGACTTCCGTGAGGAAACCCAGATGCCCCAAATGCACGCCCAGCACCGGCACCACGGCATCTGAATGCACTACGGCGCTTGCGGCCGAGAGCAGGGTACCGTCTCCGCCAAACGCCAGCACCACATCCACGTCTTTCGCGATGCCTTCACGCGGTGCGGTCGGCCAGCGCGCGCCGGTGCCCGCCGCTGCAGCTTCTACCTGCGCGACCACGACGGACACGCCACGGGCGGTCAGCCAGTCGGCAGCTTCCACCATGGCGGCAAGCGCCGAGGCGTGTGGCCGTGCGATCAGGCCGAAGCGGGTGAAAGACATAGGTGCAGCAAGAACTCGCGGTTGCCCTCCGCGCCGGTGATCGGCGACGGTTCAAGACCGCATCGCAACAATCCTACCTGACGCGCGGCTTCGATGACCTCGTCCACCACACGGGCGTGGATGCGTTCGTCGCGCACGATACCGCCCTTGCCCACGTCTGATTTGCCCGCCTCAAACTGCGGCTTGACGAGCGCGATTACCTGGCCGCCCAGCGCGAGCAGTGGAGGAACGACTGGCAGGATGTGGCGCAGTGAGATGAATGACACGTCGATCGACACCAGCCCGAATTCCCGCGCGTCGGCGGGCAGGTCTTCCGCCTTCAAATAGCGCGCGTTGGCGCCTTCGATGACCTGCACGCGCGGGTCGGTCCGGATCTTCCAGTCCAGCTGGTTGTGACCCACGTCCAGGGCGACAACGCGCGCGGCACCGCGCTGGAGGAGTACATCCGTGAAGCCGCCAGTGGAGGCGCCGATGTCGAGTGCGGTCATGCCAGCGGGATCGATCGCAAATATCTCGAGTGCGCGGACGAGTTTGAGTCCGCCGCGGCTGACCCAGGGGTGATCAGGGGTGCGGAGCGTCACGACCGAAGTGTCCGAGGTGGTGGTGCCCGCCTTAGCGGCGGGCTGGCCGTCCACGTTGACGTCACCGGCGAGGATCAGCGCGCGCGCCCGTTCGCGTGAGGGGGCGAGGCCGCGGTCGACCAGGAGTTGATCCAGACGGACCTTCACGTGTGACCGGCCTTCACGTCGTTCGTGTGAGGCTCCAGTCGGCCAGTTCGGTCAGCCGACCGTCGAGCCCGGCGGCCTTCAGAGTGTCTTTCGCGCGCGCGACACAATCTGTGGCCAGCCGCCGCGACTCTTCCACGCCATAAAGCGCGGGATAGGTGGGTTTGCCGGCGGCCGCATCCTTGCCGGCGGTTTTGCCTAGCCCGGCCGCTGAGCCCTCGACGTCCAGCACGTCATCGATGATCTGGAACGCGAGGCCCACTTCCTGGGCGTAACAATCCACGGCCGCGACGAGGGCGTCTTCGACGCCGACGATCATCGCGCCAGAGACCGCGGCGGCGCGGAACAGCGCGCCG
Organism: Acidobacteriota bacterium; assembly: GCA_005799825.1. Taxonomy (GTDB): domain Bacteria; phylum Acidobacteriota; class Vicinamibacteria; order Vicinamibacterales; family SCN-69-37; genus SYFT01. The sequence continues at coordinate 46,814 of SYFT01000044.1, forward strand.
GTCTTGCGCGCGTGCATGTCGCGGAGTTCGCGCTCGCCCATCGGTTGGGGCGGATGTGACGGCACGCGGCCGGCTGCACGCAGGTCCACGGCTTGTCCTCCGACCATGCCAATCGCGCCGGCTGCCGTGGCCAGCACACTCAGCACTCGCAGCCGCCGTTCAGCCGGGGCCTCGGGGGCGCCCAGAGGCGAGACGGGAGAGGGGGACTCGGCAATCACGCCAAACGCCTCGGTCAGCAGGCCGTCTCCGGCGAGGATCGCGAGACCATCGCCGAACATGACGTGGGTGGTGGGGCGTCCGCGCCGCAACGCATCGTTGTCCATCGCGGGCAGGTCGTCGTGCACGAGCGAGTAACAGTGGATCATCTCCACCGCGCAGGCGCTCGGAAGGGCCAACAGTCGCGCCCGTGGCGTGGTTACGCCAGCCACTGGGGCCACCGCTTCCGCGGTCATCAGCGTGAGACACGGCCGCAGACGCTTGCCGCCGCCCATGAGGCCGTGTTGCATGGCATCGATCAGCAGCGTGGGGGCCGCGCCGTCGGGCAGCGCCTGGCGCAGCGCCTCGTCCACGGTCGCGCGCAGTTCCGTGAGATAGGCTGCGAGATCCTGGGTTGCGCTCACCATCAACCCGCCGCGTCGTCGGTCGAAAGCAGTCCGCTGCCGTCTTTGAGATCGCCGCGTTCGGTGAGCAATTCGATGCGTCTCTGGGCCGCGCCGAGCTGGTCGTGGCAGAACCGCGACAGTTCGACGCCGCGCTCGAACAGTTTCAGCGACGTGTCGAGCGGCAGGTCGCCGTCCTCGAGTTGTTTCACCAGCGTCTCAAGTTCCGCGATAGCGGATTCGAAGTCTTTGATGGCAGTGCTCATGAGTCTGTCCGTCCTATGACCGTGCAGCGCAGTTCGCCGTCCGCGACGGTGACGCGAACCGCCTCGCCGGGGCTCACGCTAGCGGCCGAACGAATGATACTCGTGCGGGTGTCGTCCCAGCACACCGCATATCCGCGACCGAGCACGGCAAGTGGGCTGAGGGCGTGCAGCCGAGCAGCCAACTCGCGCGACCGCGCGGACGCCTGCTGAGCGCCGGTACGCGCTGTCTGTCCCAGGCGGCCGTCCACTTTTGCCAATCGCAGTTGCCAGTTGGCCGTCACGCGCCTTATATCGCGGGCTTCGAGGCGCCGCCGCAGCCGTTCAAACGCGTGGCGGGCGCGTCCGATCCGGTTGGCCTGCGCATGACGCAGCCGTAATATGCACTCCTGGATGTCGCGCTGCTGCAGCACGATGCGTGTTGGGTAGCCATCCAGGCGCGACGCCGTACGCAGCACCCACTGGCGCCGGCCGTCGAGCGCACGTCGCGTGGCGGCGGCCAGGCGCTCGGCCGCCCGATCGATCCGGTGCCGGAACGTATCGGCGCGCTCGACCACCAACTCGGCGGCATTCGACGGCGTGGCCGCTCTCAGGTCAGCCACGAAGTCGGCGATGGTGAAGTCCACTTCATGGCCCACGGCCGAGATGACCGGCACAGGGCTTGCCGCGATGGCGCGCGCCAGGCCTTCGTGATTAAAGGCCCACAGGTCTTCGGCCGACCCGCCGCCACGTCCGATGATCACCACGTCCACGCCCGCGACTTCAGTAATGGCCCGCAGCGCCCGCACGAGGTCTTCGCCTGCGCCATCGCCCTGCACGCGCGCATCGCGTACGACCACGTGCGCGGAAGGGTAGCGCGCGATGAGCACACGCAGGATGTCTTGAAGGGCCGCGCCGGAGCGCGACGTCACCACACCGATCTTGCGGGGCAGGATCGGGAGCGGACGTTTGCGCGCGGCGTCGAACAAGCCGTCGGCGGCCAAGTGCCGCTTCAGTTGTTCGAAGGCGAGTTGCAGCGCACCCTGACCATGCGGCTCGAGGCGGTCGCAGATGATCTGGTATTCGCCGCGGACTTCATAGACGCTCACGCGGCCGCGCGCCACGATGTGCTGGCCGTCCTCAAGTCGGAACGTGAGCTTGCGCGCGTCGGTCCTGAACATCACGGCGCGAATCTGCGACCGATCGTCCTTCAGCGTGAAATACAGATGACCCGAGGAGTGGGGCCGATGTCCGCTGACCTCGCCTTCCACTTCAACTCTGGAGAACCCTGCTTCGACTAGTGACTTGAGTCGAGCGGTCAGGTCGCCAACGCTGAGCGGAGTCTCAGGCTGCGGCGGCGTCTTCGCCACCTCTGGGACGTCATCGAACGGCAGGGCCCAGGAATCTGCCATGGTCAGCGCGCGGTGACGGGAGTGACGGACATGACGTCTAGCTCTTGCAGCGACAGGTTCAGTCGCGTGATGCATTGCGCGCGGCCCGTGGTCTCATCGGCCTGGATCACCACGCCGTTGAGCCGGGGGTTTTCCGTGGCCGTCTCAAAGCGCTGGGGCAGTCCCGTCAGGAACCGGTGAATGATGGCGGCGCGATCCACGCCGATCACTGAGTCGTGTGGACCGGTCATCCCGACGTCGGTGATGTACGCCGTGCCCTTGGGCAGCACGCGGTCGTCGGCCGTCTGCACGTGTGTGTGCGTGCCAACCATGGCTGCCACGCGGCCGTCGAGATGCCAGCCCATCGCAACCTTTTCCGACGTGGCTTCCGCATGGAAGTCCACGAAGATGATCTTCGCCTGCTCCTGCACAGCCTGAATCTGCTCCAGCACCACCCGGAATGGGTCGTCGAGCGGATTCATGAAGATGCGACCCATGATGTTGATCACGCCCACCTGCACGCCGTTGGCGGCGCGCGCCACGTGCCGGCCGAGACCTGGCGTGCCCTCGGGAAAATTCGCCGGGCGAATCATCCTGGGTTCTTTCGCGAAGTACGGAATGATTTCCTTCTTGTCCCACGTGTGATTGCCGCCCGTCATGACGTGCACGCCGTAGTCGAACAACTCATGCGCGATTTCGGGTGTCACGCCAAAACCCGCCGCCGAGTTCTCCACGTTGGCGATTACCAGATCGATGTTGTGGTGCGAGGAGATTGCCGCAAGGCCGCGGCGAAGCAAATCGCGGCCGGGGCGCCCGATGATGTCGCCGATAAACAGCAGATTGGTCATGGCGTCTCGATCGGAATCTGGATGAGTTGGCCGCGGCGCTCCACCAGGCGGGGCAACACCACCCGCAACTGACCCGCAGACACAAGTGCCCGGGCCGCGCCCGTGTCCACGGCGGCCGCCAGGCGCACGCCGCGAGCGAACCGGCCCGAACTGCGCTCGGCCACGTGGTAGCGGGCATCGGATGGCGCCGTGGCGCCAAGCTTGGCGCCGACCACCAGCACCGTGTTCTGGCGCACCCACACACGCACGGCGGAGACCGGCACGCCGGGAATGTCCATCAGCACTTCAACGCCCAAGGCGGTATCCACCACATCAAGTGCCGGCCGGCATTCCCCGGTGGCCATGGCCGCGCCGGGAACGCTCCGGTCGAGTTCCATCAGCAATTGCCGGGCGTCTTCCGCCAGGTCTTCTGATTCCCGTCCGCGACGTGACTCCACCATTTCACTTTCGATTCTAAGGGCGATCCGCCTGTGCCCAACTTTTATAGGCCCCGTGATGAGTCACAGCGAAAACCGTAACTCATAAATATGAGTGTATATGACTAATGTAATATGCCTTTACAAGAAACATATTTTTGCCATAATTAGTTCAGTTCGTTACTTCTTCAAGGAGGTAGATTGACCATGACCGTGACCCTGACCCGTTGGAGCCCTGCGCACAATCTGGCAGCGCTCGAAATCGATCGCTTAAATCGGATGTTTGGCAATGTGTTCGGAGAAGAGGCTCGCGATGCCGACTCGACGGTGAGCGCGTGGCTGCCGCCGGTGGACATCTTCGAGACCCCCACCCGTGATCTGGTCGTGAAATTGGAAGTGCCCGGCATGAAGCGCGAAGACATCACGGTGACGTTTGAGAACAACGTCCTCACCGTGGCTGGCGAGCGCAAGTTGTCGGACGAAGTGAAGCGCGAGGAATATCACCGCCGCGAGCGTGTCCACGGCACGTTCCGCCGTGGGTTCACCCTGCCGTCGTCGGTGGATGGCGGCCGGGTGCACGCCGCGTATGCCGATGGCGTGTTGACCATCACCTTGCCCCAGCGCACGGAAGCGAAGCCGCGCCAGATCGCGGTGGAAGGCTAATCGGACTCCTGGGGTCCCGGAGTCCCGGGGGCCGACACGCGCGAGGCGCCGGGTTGCGATCAGCCCGGCGCCTTTCTTTTTTTTGAACCGTCCCGTGGGCCGCTCGTCGAATGCCATATGACTGGATTGCTGATGCTCGGGGGAGTGCTGCTGGCGGGCTTCGCGTTTCTGTCACTGATGCTCGCGTTTGTGGCCGTCTTCGTGAAGGCGGTCTTCTGGCTGGTCCTGCTGCCGTTCCGCCTGCTGTTCTGGGGCGTGGGTGCAGTGGTGATGCTCGTGGGCACCGCCGTCGCCATCGGCGTCGGACTGATAGTAGGGCTGGCGCTGATTCTCGCGCCCCTGCTCCCGCTCGCGATTCTCGGCGGGCTGGTCTACGGCCTGGTGCGACTGATTCGTCGCCCTGCTATCGCGTAGCGGGCGCGCGCTCGCCCCAAGCCGTGGCCTGCTCGTAGGCATCGGCAGTGCGGAGCATCGTGGCCTCGTCCCACGGCCGGGCGATGAACTGCAGGCCGATCGGCAGGCCTTCGATTGTGAATCCACACGGCACACTGACACCCGGCAGGCCGGCCAGATTCGCGCCCACCGTATACACGTCCGCCAAATACATCTGCAGCGGATTGTCCACACGTTCACCCAGCGGGAACGCGGCACACGGCGAGGTGGGCAACGCCACCACGTCCACCGTCTCGAATGCACGTGCGAAGTCGCGGGCGATCAGCGTGCGCATCTGCTGGGCCTTCAGGTAATACGCGTCGTAATAACCCGCACTCAATACGTAGGTGCCGAGCATGATGCGTCGCTTCACTTCGGCGCCGAAGCCGTCGTGCCGCGACCGTTCGTACAGGTCGGCCAGGGACGTCACGCCCGTAGCACGATGGCCGTAACGCACTCCGTCATACCGCGCCAGGTTCGCGCTCGCCTCGGCCGTGGCAATCAGGTAATACACGGCGATGCCCCGGTCGGCATTCGGCAATTCAACATCGCGCACCTCCGCGCCGAGTGATTGCGCCACAGAAAGGGCCGCGTCGAACGCCGCCCGCACGTTCTCATCCACATCGCCTGTAATCAAGTGGCGCGGCACGCCGATGCGGACGTTCCGCACATCGCCGGTGAGCGCGTTCACGAATACCGGCACGGGCTGCTGGGCGGATGTTGAATCACGGGCATCATGGCCGCTGATGACCTCGAGCACGGCGGCCGCTTCACGCGTCGTGCGCGCAAAAGGGCCGATCTGGTCGAGCGACGACGCGAAGGCCATCAGGCCGTAGCGCGACACGCGGCCATACGTGGGCTTGACGCCAACCACACCGCAGAGCGACGCGGGTTGCCTGATCGACCCGCCCGTATCCGACCCGAGCGCGATCGGCACAAGCGACGCGGCGACCGCTGCCGCGGACCCACCACTCGAGCCCCCCGGCGTGCGCGTGAGATCCCAGGGATTGTGCGCTGGCCCGTACGCGCAGTTGTCGGTGGATGATCCCATCGCGAATTCGTCGCATCGCGTGGTCCCGACAATCACCGCACCTGCGGCCTCGAGGCGTTCGACCACCGCCGCGTCGTACGGCGATTGATACCCTTCCAGAATCCTGGACCCCGCTGTCGTCGGGATGCCTCGCGCGACGATATTGTCTTTGATGGCGAGGGGCAGTCCGTGGAGCGGCCCTGGGGGCGCATCGGCACGGTCGAGGATGTCGGCCCGGGCCAGCGCGCGATCCGCTGCAACATGCTGGAACGCCTGAAGCGCCGGCTGTGCCGCAGCGATGCGAGCGAGCGCGGTTTCGACTCGGGCTCTGACGTGGCCGCTCATCCGATCACCTTCGGCACGCGGAAGAGGCCGGCCTCGCGGTTGGCGTCGGGCGCGTGAGCGAGCGCGTCGGCGTTCGGCAGCGAGGTATGCGGGAGGTCTTCGCGCCAGGCGGCGTCGGCCGGAAGCGGATGGGATGTGGCGGCGATGCCCGTGGTATCCACTTGGCGGATCTGTTCGACGAAACGGAGCACGTCGTTCAACTGCCGGGCGAACTGGAGGCGTTCATCCGGCGTCAGGGTCAGTCGCGCCAGTGTCGCGATTCGGTCCACATCTTTGGGCTCAAGCGTCGACGCCATCCGGGGATGCTAGCATGGGCGCATGAGAGTGCCTGGGCGAGTGATGACGCGTCTCCTCTGGACCGCGTGTGTAACAGCGGGTGTGCTCGTGTCCACGACCGGTACCGGCGCGTGGGGCATGGACGTGCATCGGTGGATCACCGAGCGTGCGATCGACGGATTGCCCGAACCGATCAAGCCGTTTTTTGTGGCCGAGCGCGCGTTTATCTCTGAACATTCGGTAGACCCGGATCTGTGGCGCACCGTCGATCTGCGCGGCGAGCGTGGCGACGAGCCACCCAACCATTTCCTGGATATGGATTTCGAGGAAGGGTCGAAGACGCCCTTCCTCAATATTCCGCGCGAGTACGACGCCTATGTGGGGAAGTATGGCGTTGGCCCAGCGAACCGTTACGGTCGTCTGCCGTGGCGGGCCGAGGAGATTTACACCAGGCTAGTCGGTGCGTTTAAAGACATGGGACAACCCAACGCGCCATTTGCGGCCGACAACGCGCGCTACTTCGTCGCGGTCCTCGCCCACTACATCGAAGACGCGCACCAGCCGTTTCACGCGGTGATCAGTTACGACGGCCAAGCCACCAATCAGCGCGGCATCCACTCCCGCTTCGAGACCGATCTGGTGCTGCGCAACCAGAAGACGCTGAAGCTGGAGCCGGTGAAGATCACGGCGATCCCGGCGTTCCGCGATTACATGTTCCAGACTCTCCTCGACAGCCAGGCACTCGTTGATGGCGTGCTCGCGGCGGACAGGAAGGCGATCGAGGGGCGCGAGTTTTACGACGCGGCCTACTTTGATGTGTTTCTCACTGGTGTCAAGCCCGCGCTCGAGCGGCGCTTGAGCGAGGCCGCTTCGGGCCTCGCCAGCGCCGTGTTCTCGGCGTGGGTCGAGGCCGGCCGGCCGGTGCTGCCGGCGGGGGGCGTCCGTGCTCCCGCCCGCATCAGGCGGTAGACCGTTAGGTGGCGTATCGCTGATGGATGTATTTCTCCTGCCGGTTGGCTCGGCGAAGCCGGGCGGCGAACCCCAGTTCCAGACGTACTGTGAACCGCCACCCGATCCTGTTCCGGATGGCGTGGAAGGCCATGCCCAGGGGCGCTCGTTCTTCGGTCGGATGGCGGACGGCTTCCGTAAGGCCATGGCAGAAGGGGAAGCCGAGGAGCGTCGTCAGGAAGACGGGCACGCGCCGAGTGAGTCTGGCAGCCGCTCCACCCGTTTTATCAAACGGAGACTGGCCGCGGCCGTCGCTGAGCAACGCCTCCTCTGGCACTTGCGCCACGCCACCGCGGCCCGCCTGCATCACCCAACCACGATGACCTCGGCGCAGGCGCTGGAGATGGCGATCGCCGAGTGCAAGAAGGACTTCGCCAAGCACCGGCTCTGGTGCATCATCGACACCGTGATCGTGGTGGCCCAGACACCGCTGGCGTTCGTGCCCGGTCCCAATTTCGTCGCCTATTACTTCATCTTTCGCGCCGTCGGGCATTTCTTCTCGATGCGCGGGGCGCAGAAGGGCATGAATGCCGCCTTGTGGACTACCCACCCCTCTGGACCGCTTTCTGACCTTCAACAGGCGCTGACTCTTGAGCCGTCGGCTCGAACTGAACGCATCGCGGCCATTGCGGCCACGCTCGGCCTTGCCCGATTGGCGGCGTTCATGCGGCGCGTGGTCGATCGCAGTGTTATTCTTCGCGTGTGACTCTCGCTGAACTCGCGGCGCATCTGGGATGCCGCATCGAAAACGCGACCGCGGCCGATCTGTCGCGGTCCATCCTCCGCGTCAACAATCTGCATGATTCCGGTCCGGGCGACCTCACGTTCCTGACCAGTCCGAAGTTCACGCCGAAGGTGGCCGGCACGCGTGCGACGGCGATCCTTGCGGATGACGCCCTCACGGCTGCTCCCTGCCCAATCCTGCGTACGCCGACGCCGGCCGGGGCGTGCGCCGCTGCCATCGCGCTGCTGACGCCGGTCGTGGTGGCGGTCGCGCCTGGGATTCATCCGCTGGCGTCGATCGATCCGACGGCCGAACTGGGTGCGGACGTGGCGATCGGCCCGTTCGCCGTCGTTGGCGCCGGCGCTTCGATCGGCGCCCACACGGTACTGCACCCCCACGCCTCCATCGGGCCGCAGGCGCGTATCGGTCAACACTGCGTGATCCATGCCCATGTGTCGGTGCGCGATCGGGTGGTCGTCGGCAACCACGTGACGCTTCAAGATGGTGCGGTCGTCGGCAGCGAGGGCTTCGGCTATGCGACGCGGCCCGACGGCACCCACGCCAAGATCCCCCAAGTCGGCATCGTCGTGATCGAAGACGATGTGGAGATTGGGGCAAATTCAACTGTGGATCGGCCTGCGACCGGCGAGACTCGCGTGGGCGCCGGTACAAAAATCGACAATCTCGTCCATGTCGGGCATGGCGTGAAGATCGGGAAGAATGTCCGGCTCGCCGGCCTGGTCGGCATTGCCGGCAGTTCGGTGCTGGAAGACGACGTGGTGCTGGCTGGCCAGGTGGGCGTGATCAATCACGTCCGCGTGGGACAAGGCGCACAGGTGGCATCCAAATCCGCGGTCATGAGTGACCTGGCTGGCGGGCAGACCTACGCAGGCATTCCCGCCATTCCCATCGGGCAGTGGCGACGATGGGCCGTGCAGTATCGCAAGGGCACCAAGGGACCGCTATAATCAGCGGTAATGCTGCGAAACCAAACGAGTCGTGCGCTGGCGGTAGCCGGCTCTCTGTTGTTGTCATTGGCCGCGACGCCCCAGGACACCATCGTCCGGCCGCCCAAGTTTGATTACACGATGACCACGCTGCCCAACGGGCTGCAGGTCGTGTTCCTGGAAGATCATTCGACGCCGATCATCCACTTGTCGATGTGGTATCACGTCGGGTCTAAGAACGAGAAGGCGGGCCGGACTGGATTCGCGCACCTGTTCGAACACCTCATGTTCAAGGGGTCCAAGAACGTACGGGCCGACCAGCATCCGTCGTGGATCACGAGCATTGGCGGGCAGGCCAACGCATCCACTGACGAAGATGCCACCATCTTCTGGCAGACCGTGCCCGCGCAGTACCTGCCTTTGGTGTTATGGCTCGAAGCGGATCGGTTGGGGTCGCTCGAAGTGAGCGAAGAGAAATTTCTCAGTGAGCGCGAAGTGGTCAAGGAAGAGCGCCGGATGCGCGTGGACAACGTGCCGTATGGCGGTTTGTCCGAAGTTATCTTCGACAAGGCGTTCACTACGCATCCCTATAAGCACCAGACCATCGGCAGCATGAAGGACCTGGAGGCGGCATCGATCGCCGACGTGCGCAGGTTCTACGAGACGTATTACGTGCCCAATAACGCCACCCTGACGCTGGTCGGCGACTTTGATTCCAAGCAGGCACTCACGCTGGTGCAGCAGTACTTCGGCCGCATTCCCCAGGGCAAGCCCGTGCCGCGCGACATTCCGAAGGAACCCAAGCCGACGGCCGAGCGACGCTTCACCGTTGAGCAGCCGTGGCCGCTGCCAGCGGTGGTGGTGGGATATCCGATTACCAATGACGGTCATCCGGATGCGTATCCGCTGCACATTCTGGCCAAGGTGTTGTCTGACGGCCAGGGTTCACGTATCTACCGTTCGATGGTGTACGAAAAGCAACTGGCGCTCGCGGCCTTCGGTGATGCGAAGCTGATTGAACATCCCAATCTGTTTTACGCCGTGGCGGTGATTCCCCAGGGGCGATCTACGGAAACCGCGCTCAAGGAACTGACCGCCCAAGTGGATACCATGAAGACGACGCCGATTACAGCCGAGGAGCTGAATAGGGCCAAGCGGCAGTTCGCGCGCGACTACATCCTGGGTCGTGAAACCATTCAGCAGAAGGCGCTGCATCTGGCGCACGCGGTGGTCATTCACGATGACATCAAGACCGCCGATGGCGAGTTCGATCTCTTCCAGAAGGTGACGGTTGAAGACGTGCAGCGTGTGGCACGGACCTACTTCACCCCCGAGTCGCGGTTTCTCATCACCATCAACCCAGGCGCGGCGCGCACGTCGGCCCAGGTCGGCGGAGGTGTCCGATGAGCCTGCGTGGATGGCGAGTGTTGTCGGTGCGTCTTGCGATGGCTCTGCTGGTGGCCGGCGCGGGTGTATCAGTGATGGCTCAGGTCCGGCAGTGGCCGACCGAGACACCGCCGCGCCCGTTCCCGGCGCCGCGCGTGAACTTCCCGGACTACAAGATCAAAACGCTGCCCAACGGCCTGCAGGTGTTGGCGGTCTCGCAGAACGAGCAGCCGGCGGTGAGCTTTCGATTGCTGGTCAGGGCGGGTGCTGCGCAGGATTCGGCTGAGAAACCGGGCGTCGCGTCATTTGTGGCGGCGTTGCTCGACCAGGGCACGGCAACGCGGTCCGCGGAAATCATCGCGAATACGATTGAGTCTGCGGGCGGCATCCTCGCGGTTGGCGCGGCCAACGAAGTGACGTTCGTCAACGGCGCCATCGTCAAGGATCAGGTGGCGCTGGCGTTGGATGTAGCGTCAGAAGTGGTGCGGCGTCCGGTATTTGCGCCGATGGAGATTCGGCGCCAGATGGATCAGGCGATTCAGGGTCTGCAGGTCAGCGCCGAGGACCCCGAGTACATCGCCAACACCTTGATTGACCGGCTGGTCTTTGGTTTCCACCCCTACGGACGACCGGGCCCGAACACCGTGGAAGCGATTCAACGCATCACCCGCGATGACCTCATGGCGTTTCACCGCAGCTGGTTCGTTCCCAATAACGCTCTGCTCGCCATTGTCGGCGACCTGACGCACGAAGAGGCGTTTGCCGCGGCCGAGAAGGCGTTTGGGAGTTGGGCGAAGGCTGAAGTCCCCGTGATGACCTTTGATGAACCACCCCCGCCCACACGGCGGCTCGTGGTGGTGGACCGGCCAGGCGCCGTTCAGACGGAAGTGCGTGTGGGACAGATCGCCGTGAGCCGCACGCACAAGGAGTACGTGCCGATCGACATGGCGCTGCGCATTCTTGGCGGCGAGGGAGCCAACCGGTTGTTCGGTGTGCTTCGGAGCGACCGGGGCCTGACGTACGGCGCGTCAGCCAACTTCCGGGCCTACAAGTCCGGCGGCAGCTTCATTGCAGAAACAGACACGCGGTCTGAAACGACCGGCGAGGTCCTGCGTCTGACCGTGGACGAATTTTTCCGGCTTCAGAAAGAATTGGTAGATCCGCGCGAGTTGCGCGGAGCGCAGGACTACATGTCGGGCAACTTTCCGCTGGCCATCGAGACGCCGTCTGCGATTGCGATGCAGGTACTTAACCAGCTGTTTTTCGGACTGAGCCTGGATGAACTCGAGACGTACCGCGAGCAGGTGACCACGGTTTCTGTGGTCGACATTCAGCGCATGGCCAAACAGTTTCTGTTTCCCGATCGGCTCTCGATCGTCCTAGTGGGTGATGCCTCGACGTTTGTCGGCCAGCTCAAGGCGATGGGCTTCGAGCAGTTCGAACGCATTCCGATCGCGCAATTGGACCTGAGCGCGCCGAACCTGCGTAAGGCCGGCGGCGTTGGGCGTGACTGAACCCGTGTCTGCCGCACCTGCCCGCCGCGTGATGATTTCGTGCGGCGAACCCTCCGGCGATCTGTACGCCGGCGCGTTGGTCCGCGCACTCCAGCAGCAGGCACCTGCGACCACCGCGTTTGGTTTTGGCGGTTCGCATCTGGTCGACACCGGCGCCGAACTCATCGGTGACTATCACGGGTTCAGCGTTACCGGCCTGACCGAGGCGCTGTCGGTGGTGCGCCGATCCTGGAAGATGCTCGGCACGCTTGGTGACGCGGCCCGTGACCGGCGGCCGGACGTATTTGTCGCGATTGATTTTCCCGACTTCAACTTCAGGATGCTGCCGGTAGTTCATCGGCTCAGGATTCCGATCGTGTACTACATCAGCCCGCAGCTCTGGGCGTGGCGCGCTGGACGCCTGAAGACACTCAAGAAATATGTGTCGAAGATGCTGGTCATCTTTCCGTTCGAGAAGCCGATCTACGAACGGGTGGGCCTGCCCGTGGAATTCGTCGGGCATCCCTTGATCGATCTGGCGATCGCCGCGCGTTCGCGCGAAGAGACGTGCCGCGCGGCAGGACTCGATCCGGCGCGGCCGATTGTGGCTCTCCTGCCTGGCAGCCGGCCCAACGAAGTGCGGTTGTTGTTGTCGGTGCTGTTGGAGGCCGCGATGCGGCTCGCGCGCGATGTGCCGGGTGTGCAGTTCCTGATCGCACGCGCCCCAGCGCTTGAGGATGTGTTCTTCGGGCCGCTCGAGCAACTGCGCGCCACCGGCGTCCCGTTGGCCATGATGTGCGGGGCCACCGATGACGTGCTGGCCGCGTCTGATGTCGTGATTACCGCATCAGGGACGGCGACCGTGCAAACCGCGTTGCACCAGCGCCCGATGGTGATTGTCTACCGGGTGTCGCCAATGACATACGCGATCGGTAAACGTGTGGTGCGCGTCGCGAACTACGGCATGGTTAACCTCGTGGCCGGCCGGGAGGTCGTTCGGGAGTTCATCCAGGACGGCTGCACGTCAGAGGCTGTAGCCGACGAAGCGCGCACACTGCTGGTCGACCCGGCGCGCGCCACCCGGATGCGTCTGGACCTGGCCGAGGTCGTGCAGAAACTCGGCGGTTCCGGCGCGTCCGACCGCGCGGCGGCCGCCATCCTCGGCGTCTGCCGCTAGCGCGCAGGTGTCGATCTCGGCCTTGAAGAACAGGCCGAGCCACGTCCGGACAGCCCAGCGTGGCGAGGGTATCCGTGCGTAGCTCGGGCTGGTGCTCAAGCCTGAGGGGATGTCGGTTGACAGCCGGTGCTCCAGATGGAGTTCCGGGTGCACTAAACTGGACGCATGCATCGTCTGCTCCTAGTCGTCGTCATTGGCGTGGGGCTCGGCCTCACGCAGGGGGCGCTCGGGGCGTCCACGTTTCTATCTGCTGAGTTTCGAGAGGTCGTGTCCGAGGCGGCCACGGTGGTCCGCGGCCGTGTGACCGATGTTCGCGCGGTGCGTACGGCCGCCGGCGAAGTCGAATCGGTCGTGACCATCGGCGTGGATGCCGTGCTGAAGGGCTCGGCCGACGCGTTCGTTTCGATGCGCATTCCCGGCGGGGTCATCGGCCGCTACCGCACCGTGATGACCGCCGCTCCGGTCATGCGTGTAGGCCAGCAGGCGGTGTTTTTCCTCAAGCGGGCCACGGCCAATGCGTTCTGGCCCGTCGGCCTGTCTCAGGGCATTTACCGAGTCACGCTGTCCACCACCGGCGCGCCCACGGTGGCCTCGCCTGTGTTGGCCGGCACGACCACCAACACCACGGGTGTCGTCGTGAGGGGTGACCCTCGACGCAAGGCGCTGCCCCTTGGCGAATTCGAATCCCTCGTGCGGTTTGTGGTTGCCGGAGGTGCACGGTGAACCGCCGCTTGGCTGGAGCGCTTCTCCTCTGTGGGTTGAGTGTCACCGCAGTGACCACACCGCAGGCGTACTTGAAGTTGGGTGTGCTCACGCCGAACGGCGTGGTCGGCATCCGCTGGACACGTCTCATCCAGTACTTCGTGACCAACCGCGACGTAAATGGCGTCACCGCTCCTCAATTGCAGGCGACCATGGCGCGTGTCTTCGGCACATGGGGCTCCGTGCCTGGGGTCGCGCTGACGCATGGCTTCACGGGCTTCACGGTATCGGAGCCGTTTGTGGCAGACGGCATCAACGTGGTCGGCTTTCGCGCGCGGCCCGACCTTGAGCGGACGCTCGCGGCTGCCACGTTCGAGATCGACAACCGAACGGGCCAGATCATCGAGTCGGATATTTTCTTCAATACGGCGTTTTTATGGTCCATCTCGGCCGCCGGCCAGTCGCCGCGATATGACCTGGAGTCTGTCGGACTGCATGAGGTGGGACACCTGCTGGGACTCGGGCATTCCGGCCTGGGCGAGACCGAGGTGCGCCCTGAGGGTGGTCGCCGCGTGCTCGCCAAGCGCGCCGTGATGTTTCCCATCGCGTATCCGGCCGGCAACATAGAAGACCGCACACTTGAGGCAGACGACCGCGCGGGCATCGGTGACATTTATGCGAGCGGGGCGGTGTCGGCGGGACTTGGCTCGATCGGGGGCCGTGTCACGCTGAATGGCACCGGCTTCTTCGGTGCGCATGTGACCGCCTTGAACACCAGAACCGGTGAGCTTGTCGGCGGCTTTACGCTCAATAACAATGGCGACTTTGCCATCGGCCACCTGGCGCCTGGCGTGTACGTCGTGCGGGCCGAACCTCTCGATGATGCCGACGTGACCAGCTACTTTGATGAAAAGACCACGGTGAATATCAATTTCAAGCCGGCGTACTATTCATCGCTGGTGGCCGTGCCCCGCGGCGGGTCGGGACCGAGGATTGAGATCAAAGTGGTGTCGAAGTGAAGGCGCTCGTCGGAGTGCTCCTGTTGTCGGCCGGTTTCGTGGCTCCGGCCGCAGCGCAAACACCTCGATGGGAGTTCGGTGTCGGTGCCTTGCTGACCGATCGCGAAGCTGCGGGCACGACCAGTGCGACACTCCTGAGCCCAGGCGGCGACACCCTCACCCTGTTTCGCACCACCAACCGCGTCACGTCAGGCCTGGGCGTGGAGAGCCAGTTGTCGTGGCGACTGCGTGAACGACTGCGGGCAGAGGTCGCCTTCGGTTGGGTGAGGGCCGATCTGGAGAGCCGGATCTCCAGCGACTTCGAGGGCGTGCCCAACGTTTCACTCACACAGGGCGTACAGCAGTTCCGGGGTGAACTGGCCGTGGCGTACCGGCTGTTGCAGCGCGGGCGGTTGTCGGCGTTTGTGCGCGGCGCCGCCGGGGGCTTCCGGGAAATCACCACCGACAAGGTGCTGGTGGGCAACGGCACAAGCGCGAGTCTTGGAGGCGTGGCGCATGTCCGGGTGCGGCAGGCCCCGTCGGGGCTGTTCGGGCGCATGGCGCTGCGGCTCGAGGCCCGCGTGGTCGTGCGCAAGGGTGGGATCAAGTTCGGCGACGACGGCGCGCGGGTGTCGCCGACGTTGGTCGCGGGCGTAGTTATTGGTCGATAGTCGAAAGTCGTAGAAGGACGCATCTATCATGTCGCTCGATTCGTTTCACACTCGTCAGACGCTCACGGTTGGTGACGACTCCGTTGATTTCTTCAGCCTGCCCGCTCTTGAGGCTGCCGGGTTCCCGGGCGTTTCACGCTTGCCGTTTTCTCTGAAGATCCTTCTTGAGAACCTGCTGCGCCGCGAAGACAACGGTTTCGTGAAGGCCGACGATATCCGGGCGCTCGCCTCGTGGAACCTGAAGGCCCCTGCCGAGAAGGAGATCTCCTTCATGCCGGCGCGCGTGCTCTTACAGGACTTTACCGGGGTGCCCTGCGTGGTGGATCTGGCGGCCATGCGCGACGGCATTGTTGCGCTCGGCGGCAGACCCGAGCAGGTCAATCCGCTGCAACCGGTCGAGTTGGTCATCGACCATTCGGTACAGGTCGATCACTTTGGCCAGGCTGACGCGTTGCAACTGAACTCAGAGCTCGAATACCAGCGCAACCGTGAGCGCTACGTCTTCCTGCGCTGGGGCCAGGATGCGCTCCGCAACTTCCGCGTGGTGCCCCCCGAGACCGGAATCGTCCACCA